>JAPPGX010000042.1:0-9966 GCA_028877265.1 Acidobacteriota bacterium | reverse complement strand
CCCCCCCCCCCCCCCCGCCGGGGGGGTTGCCCCCCCCCCGGGGGGGGCCCCCCCCCCAAAAAAAAACCCCCCGGCCCCCCCCCCCCCCCCCCCCCCCCCCCCCGGGGCCTGATGTCCTGGTGTTCCTGGTGGGGAATGCGCTCTTCTAGCGTTCCTGGGCAGCCTCCGCAGCGGCGGCAGCAGCAGCGGCCGCTTCCTCCGCCAACCGGTCCCGAATCTCGATTGCCCGGCTCCGGTACTCGTCAGCTTCGGCAGTCAAAGCGGTCGCGTTGCGCGGATCCACCTTCGCCAGTTCCCGCAGGAGCAGGTTCTTGTAGACGAGGGCGTCCACGTATTCGTCGTTCCGGACAAGAGCCTCGTCGAGCTGCACCAGTCCCAGGTCGATGAACTCGCGGCGCTGCCGCTCGGTCAGGTCAGGATCCCGATAGACCTTGTCCCAATAGTAGGTCGCGATGAGGTAGTACCCCTCCGGGTTGTCCGGGTTCACGTCGCGAGCCTGTTCGAGCCACTCCATCGTCTCCTCGAAACGTCCGTACTTGTTGAACAGGTTGGCGACCTGCCGGTAGCCGATCGGATCGTCGGGATTCATTTCCACCGGAACCTTGTACGCCTCGATGGCCTTCTCGAAGAGCGGGTTGACCTCGGGATCGTGGAACCGCTCGTAGACGTCAGCCAGGCCGTAGTACAGCTCCGGAGTGCCCGGGTTCATTTCGATCAGACGGTTGAAGTAGTACTCCGCCCCTTCGAGATCGTCGAGGTGGTCGCGGTGGATGCCGGCAAGCTGTTCAGAGGCGTAGCGTTCGTAGAGTTGAATGCTGTCCCTTGACGCTTGGTTCAGGCCCGGGTCCGCGAGCGCCTCTTCGACGGCGGCGATGGTGTCCTCGTAACCGTCGAGTGCGTTGTCGAGGTACTCCTCGTTCTGCGGATCGTCGAAGGTCGTCGGGCTGTAGAGCAGATGGTTGCTGCTGGCGCTGAAGAAATGCAGCGTCGTCTGGATGAGGGGGTTGTCCTCGGGCGCGTTCTCGGTGGCTTCCTGGTAGTAGCGGATCGCCTCCTCGTATTCCCTTCTCCCATAGGCTTCGTTCGCCTTGCCGAAGGCCCGCATGGCCTGCAGCATGTCGATGTAGTTGGGGAGTCCCCCGCGAAGAGGGGGAGCGGGCGAGATGACCAATCCGATCAAGAGAACCAAAGCGACGCCCACCGAAATGAGGACGATCGATTTTGTGTTTAGGGCCACTGCTTGTGATCTCCTCTGAGGCTGCGCGAGCAGCTACTGGGCGACGATCCCGACGCGCTCAACGCCATTCCCCTTCACGATGTCCAGAACGGAAACCACTTGTCCGTAGGTCAGGAAGGGATCGGCCTTGAGGAAGATCGTCTTGTCGGCGCGGGTCTCGAAGATGTCGCGGACACGCAGCGGGAGCTCCTCCGGCTCGACGACCTGCTTGTTGATGGTCACCTGTCCGGACGAGTCGATGCTCAGCACCAACTGGTTCGGATCCGGTTCGGCGTCAATGACCTGGTCCTGGTTGTCGGGCATCTCCACGTCGTGCCCCTGCTGGGTCAGCGGGGTGACGACCATGAAGATGATCAGCAAGACCAGAAGCACATCAATGAGCGGTGTGATGTTGATGTCGGAAGTGACTCCGCCGGAGGCGAATCCTGACATTCCCATGATGGTTTCTCCTGGGCGCGGGCCCTCTAGAGGTTGCTACTCGCCTGCCCGCTCGGTGATGAGGCCGATCTCGTCGGCTCCGCCATCACGGCAGAGCGACATCAGCCCGAGCACCTCGTGGTATGGAAGCCGCTCGTCGGCCTTCAGGTAGAGGATCTTGTCCGTCTTGCCCGCGAACTTCTCCACGAGGAGGTTCGGCAGCTCCTGCCTGGGGACGGAGATGAGGTCGAGATAGATCGCCCCATCCTCCCGGATCGCCACGTTGACGACATCGTCGCTGTCACCGTGATCGATCCCGTAGTCGGCTACCGGCAGCTTGACGTCCACTCCCTTCTGCAGAAGCGGCGTCACAACCATGAAGATGATGAGCAACACCAGCATGACGTCCGCGAGGGGGGTCACATTGATGTTGGCGTTGACGTCCTTGCTACCAAGTCCTGCCATTCCCATGACGCTTTACTCCTTGGTTTCCCTGTCCGCCACCCGGAACGGGAACGGAATGGGGCCCGCCGGCGCGGTTACCCCGGAGCCGGAAGAGGCTTTGGGGTGGCGCCAGCGGGGCATTGAAGGGGGAACTCCGACGGATCCGCGTCAGCGGCGGGCCATGAAGTCGATGAGCTCTGAGGCGCCGTTGTCCATCTCGACGCCGAACCCGTCGGCCCGGTTCGTCAGGTAGTTGAAGGCCCACACGGCCGGGATGGCGACGAAGAGTCCGAAGGCGGTCGCAATGAGCGCCTCCGCGATTCCGGCCGACACCGCGCCGATTCCGCCGGAACCCGTCAGCGCCATGCCGCGGAACGCGGTGATGATGCCGAGCACGGTTCCCAGAAGGCCCACGAAGGGAGCGGTGGCGCCCACTGTGGCGAGGCCCGAGAGGTTGCGGCGCAGGTCCATCATGCTGATGGCGGTCGCCCGCTGGATGGCCCGGTGGGCCGCTTCCATCGTGATGTCCTTGTCTCCGCTACCTTCCTCGGTCTGGAACTGGATTTCCTGAAGTCCAGCCAGCAGCACCTTGGCGAGGTGGCTGTTCTTGACATCCTTGTCCTTGCTCACCTTGATGGCGGTGTCGATGTTGCCCGCCTTGAGTTCCTTGGCGATGCGCACGGAGTAGCCGCGGGACTGGCCCTTCGCCTTCTGGTAGGTCAGCCAGCGCTCGATCATGACCGAGAGCGAATAAACCGACATGATGGCCATCACGCCGTTGATGAGCTTTGCAGCTGGCCCCATGTGGGACCAGATCTCAAGCAGGTCAAAAGACATTCCGTTCGTCCTCCTGGGATCTAGGAAAAAAGCGTTTGGCTTCTCCTGCCCGGGACCGGACTGAGGATCGGTACAAGTCGGATCGCTGGGATCCGGTCAATCCGCATCGTGGGCAGGGCGAAATCAGCCTTGATGAAACTGGGTGGTCTGGACTGGAAAACCGGGCTTCCGGGGTCGTCGTTCCGGATCGGCGTCAGCCGAGGTTGAAGGTTACCGTCACGGTCATGACGATGGGAACCGGCACGCCGTTGAGCAGAGTGGGCTGGTACCTCCACTGCCGCACGGCGTCCATCGCCGCCTGGTCGAGCAGGGGAATCGAGCGAAGCACCGAGATGTTCGTCACGTTGCCGGACGGGTCGATGATGGCCTCGAGGATCACCACTCCCGAAACCCGGGCCTGCTTGGCGATTTCCGGATAGATGGGCTGCACGTAGACCGTGCGGGTCGGCTCCCGGATTTCTCCGCCGACGCGGACCGGAGCGGCCTTTGGCGGCGGGGGCGGGGGGCCCGAAGGCAGGCCGCCGACGATGCCGCCGATGATTCCGCCGGGGACTCCACCCTCGACACCACCGGGAACTCCGAAGTCCACCCCGGCGTCACCGAGGTCGTCCGGGATGTCCACCGGCGCCACGAACTGCGGAGTCGTGTTGAGAACCGGCTTCGGTGCGGCCCGGCGCCTTGCCTTCGGTGGCGGCGGCGGCGGCGGCGGTGGTGGTGGCGGCGGCGCAGCAGCCATGAAGGTCATGATGCCTTCCGGAGTGGGGAGGTTGACGGCGAGAATGGGAATGACGATGAACGCCACCACCACGCCGCCCTGGAGCAGGAACGAGAAGGCGAAACTGCCGAGGGAACGCCCGAGATTCTCGTCACGTCCGGCGAGTTTGAAGGTTGGCTCTCTTGTCACGTTAGGCTCCTTTTCCCCCGATCCGCCCCTCCCTCGATCGCGGAGGGAAATGGCGAAGGGGGAAGCTGACAACAGCCCGGAGCGCCGCCAGGTCCGAAGCCCTTGCGGGACGGCAGACGACTTGCCAGGCTGCCTGAGAAGATGGGGAAACTAGCACTCGGCCCCCCGCCATGTCAACAGAGAATCGGTGCCTGATCAGACCGCCGCCCGGGGCTGGCGTTTCGCTCCCGGGACGGCCTGCGGCGGTCTCGTTTCTTCGGGTTCGTCTTCCCCGGAACGGGGGCGGCGAGTCCCCGGTACGGAACGAAACGGACCGCGGAATTCCCTTGCCGCCAGCCGCGGCTAGCGGAGCGAGAAGCGAACCACCAGGTTGCTGAGCGAGGCCACCGGCCGGCCGTTCCGCCGGGCCGGGCGGAACCGCCACTCCGACTCCACGACCCGAATGGCTTCCTTGTCCAACCCCGGGACGGAGCGGAGGATCCGCAGGACCTCAACCGTTCCGCGCTCCGTGATCAGGGCCCGCAGGATGACCCGCCCCCGGACCCCGTCCCGCAACGCCTGCTTCGGGAAGCGGGGACGCGGCATGGAGAGCGCCGCGGGCGGCTCGTCCGGGGGCGGGAGCACGGGATCGGCCGCCTCCCGAAGGCCGCCGATCTGCCCGCCCTGAACCCCTCCGGGAACCCCGCCGACCACGCCGGCCGGTTTTCCGAATTCCAGCCCTTCCCAGAATCCGTCCGGAATCCCGTGTTCGGACCCGAAGGACGATGGGATCTCGATCGCTTCGAGCACCTCGACGAGATCGGTGCGCTGAAAGAGGGGAGCGAGACTGGCGGCCGTATCGCGGACCGTTGCGGCGGCATGCTCGGGTTCGGGTTCCGCCGTGGGATCCCCCAGGCGGAGCGCCGCCGCCGGTGGCGCAAAGAGGTGGACGCGGTACGCCTCGAAGGCGGGGAGCTGGTCGCTCGGCACCTCGAAGGACGGGTGTAGCAGCGCCACCAGCAGAGCGCCGTGCAGCGTTACGCCGAGCGGCAGGGAGATGCTGAACCCGGGCGAGGGCGTGTGCGGCATACCGAGGCCGATCCGCGTCCTTTCCCTTGAGCGTCCAGACGGCACTTCGCACGAACCTCGCTCGCCGAGTCTAGCGGCCGGCAGTCAAGCTTGCGCGACATTCGACACCCGCGGAATCCCGCTCGTCCCCACCGGGGGAACTGGCCGGCGTTCCCGATCCGGGGCAGTCCCGGGAGGAGTCAGACCCTGGCCGGGGGGGCTTGCGGCCGTTGCTGTTCCGCGGTGGCCGCCGTCCCGCCCCGCACCGAACGCCACCACAGCACGATCGGCGATGCGATCGCGATCGAGGAATACGTGCCCACGAAGACCCCGGCCACCAGCACGAAGGAGAAGGCGCGCAGCACCTCGCCGCCCCAGGTCAGCAGCGCCCCGACGGCGAGGAGGGTCAACCCCGAGGTAAGGACCGTGCGCCGGAGGGTCTGGTTGATGGACAGGTTGACGATCTCCCGGAGGTCCAGACGACGATGGATGTGGCGGTTCTCCCGCACCCGGTCGAAAATGACGATCGTGTCGTTCACCGAGTACCCCACGAGGGTCATGAACGCGGCGATCACGTTCAGGCTGATCTCGTAGTTGAAGAGGGATACCAGGGCGAGCGTCACCAGCACGTCGTGGATGACGGCGACCGTGGCGCCGACCCCGTATACCGGCTCGAAGCGAAAACCGATGTAGATCAGCATGGCGAAGAGAGCGAGCAGGGTGGCGTTCCGGGCGCGCCGCCGCAGTTCCTCGCCCACCACCGGCCCCACGATTTCGGTGCTCGAGGAGACCAGCTCGCCGGCGGCCCCGTCCCTCAGGGCCGCGAGGATCCGGTTGGCCGTCTCGTCGATTCCGGCTTCCGCTGGCTGCTGGCCCGGGGCCCCGGCGGTTTCGTCTTCCGCCGCCTTCTCGACCCGGATCATGACCTGGTTCATCTCGGGCCGGTCGTAGCTCTGGATAACCGCGCTCCCGTACCCGAGATCGGTGACGACCGTCCGCACCTCGTCGATTTCCGGCCTCTCGGCGAACTTGGCCACCACCATGGTGCCCTCCGAGAAATCGATCCCGTAGCGGAGTCCGTCCTTCGAGATCACATCGAAGAGGCCGGCGATGAGTACCGCGAGAGAGATGCCCGCGAACCACCACCGGTACTTGATCCAGTTGATCCGGGTGTCGCCGAGGATGTCCATCAGGTTCCTCGCAGGTTCGCTAGATGCTGAGCGCGGCGACCTGGCGCCGTCCCGAGAGCACCAGGTCGAAGATGTAGCGCGACACGAACATGGCGGTGAAGACGTTGCTCACCAGTCCGATGCTGAGGGTCACGGCGAATCCCTGGACGGGGCCGGTGCCGAACTGGAACAGGATGGCGGCGGCCACCAGGCTCGTCATGTTCGCGTCCACGATCGTCCAGAAGACGCGCGAAAACCCCACCGAGATGGCCGTCCGGGGCGGCTTGCCGGTCCGCATTTCCTCCTTGATGCGCTCGAAGATGAGCACGTTCGCATCCACCCCCATGCCGATGGTCAGGATGACGCCGGCAATGCCGGGGAGCGTGAGCGTGGCCGCGAAGTACGCCATCGCGCCCAGCAGGATCAGGAGGTTCAGGAGCAACGCGACAACGGCGTTCACTCCCGAGAGCCGGTAGTAGAAGATGATGAAGAGCAGAACGCCCGCCAGGCCGGCGAGCGACGCGGTGACCCCGCTGCGGATCGAATCCGCGCCGAGCGAAGGTCCGACGGTGCGCTCCTCCTGATACTCGAGGGACGCGGGAAGCGCCCCGGCGCGGAGCACGAGCGCCAGATCGACGGCTTCGTCCACCGTGAAGTTTCCGGTGATCTGGCCCTGGTCGTAGATCGGGCTTTGGATGACGGGGGCGGAGACCGCCAGATCGTCGAGAACGATGGCCATCTGCCGGCCCACGTTCGCGCCGGTGAAGTCGCGGAACCGGGAGGCGCCCTCGGCATGCAGGCTGAACTCCACGTTGGGGGTGTTTGTCTGGAAGTCGATCGCCTGCCGGGCGTTCCGGAGATCGCGGCCGGTGATGGCGGCGACCCGGTTGACCTGGTAGTAGCCGATCGCGCCGGTGGGCAGCTCCGTCGGGATGTTCTCCAGCGAGCTGTTCAGCGGGGGCAGGGCCGCCTCGTCGAGAGCGGGCCCCGCCTGCACGAGGCGCAGTTCGAGCTGGGCCGTGGCCTGGATGATCTCCTTGGCCCGCGCCACGTCTTCGTAGCCGGGCAGTTGCACGAGAATCTGGTCCCCGGTGTTCCCGTGGGTCGTGATGACGGGCTCCGCGACCCCCAGCTCGTCCACCCGGCGGCGGATGGTCTCCATCGCCTGGGTGACCGTCTGTTCGCGGACCACGATCTCTTCGCTGGGGCGGAGGTTGAACGACCAGTCGCCGCCGCCGATGCTCCGGAGGTCCCAGCCCGGCCAACTGAAGGCGACGGTGTCCCGGACTTCACGGAGGCGGGACTCGTCCAGGTTCAGGATGGTGAGCTGTCCCAGTCCTTCGGTTTCGATGTTCGCGAAGTCGATTTCCTGATTGTCGAGGTTCTCGGCGAACTGCTCGGCGGTCTCGTCGGTCAGCACCCGCACCGCGTCCTCGGTGTGGACCCGCATCACGAGATGAATTCCGCCCTGCAGGTCCAGCCCCAGGACGAGGGTGTCCCGCGGGGGGTTGACCACATAGACGAGCCCCGCGACCAGAAGCAGGAGCAGGACTCCTTTGAGGCGAAGGCGTCTGGCCATCAGTTGGCTGCGGTGGAACCCCGGACTGCCGTCCCGCCGCTCAGTGCTTCCTGTCGATCACGCTGGCGACCGCGCTCTTCGAAATCTGGAGTTTGACCTGCTCGGTGACCTTGAGCTGCACGATGTCACCCTGAATCCCGGCGATGGTCCCGTGAATGCCGCCGGTCGTCACCACCCGGGCGCCGCGCTCGAGGCTCTGCAGCATCGCTTCCGTTTCCCGCTGGCGCTTGCGCATGGGACGGAAAACGATGAAGTAGAAGATGCCGAAGATGATGGCGAACAGCACGATCTGCATGCCGAACGCGCCGCCGGCCGGGTCCGCCTGGAGCAGTGTGGGAAGCATGGTCAGGAATCGGCTCCCGAGAAAACTCTGATGTGAAAAAACCCGCATCCCCCTCGGGAGAGCGGGCCGGGCGCCGAGTCAGGCAGGATACCACGTCGGGCCCGTCGAGCGGTTTCCCGATGGGGCCATGAATCCCGTGGGCTCCGCGTCATGAGTGCTGCTCCGGTAGGGCCCCATCGGGGAACCGCCCGGCGCTTCGCGCCGCCAATCGAAACTCCCTCGCGCGCTGGCGCGCGCTTCGGCGAGTTCCGATTGGTCGTTGTTTTCTTGTGAAAGGGGGTGGACCCCCTTTCATCCATAGTACACTTGTTCCACGCGTTTCCAGGCAGAGCCATAACGACCCATACACCAAGATAGCCAACGGTTTACTAGCCTCATGTCGATTCCCGAGCCGTCCCCTGCCATGCCTCTGGAGTGCTACACTTCCCGTCCAATTCGTGGGCCAGTTGGTGGGCCTCATTCCCGCGGAGACGGCAATATGGCGAACATGACGGCGGCACGGGCCAAGGCCCTCAAGGAACCCGGCCGCTACGGCGCCGGCGGCGGCCTCTACCTCCGCATCCGGGCCACCAAGGTATGGGTCCAGCGGATCACCGTCAACGGCGTCCGCCGCGACATCACCATCGGTCCCTTCGACCTGGTTTCGCTCGCCGAGGCCCGCATGGTCGCCCTCCAGAACCGCCGCGTCCTCTGGGAGGGCAAGGACCCCATCGCCGAGCGCCGCCGCGGCGGCGTCCCCACCTTCCGGGCAGCGGCGGAGCGGACCCTGGCGGAGCGTCGGGCGAACTGGCGGGGCGACCGGTACGCCGAGGCGTGGGAGCGGACCCTTGCGCGGTACGTCCTCCCCACGCTCGGGACGATGCGGGTGGACGCGATCCGGGGGGACGACGTGCTCCGGGTGCTCTTCCATGAGGACCTCTGGAACCGGAAGCCGACCACCGCCCAGCGGGTGCGCCAGCAGATCCGCACGGTGCTGGGCTGGGCGCAGGCGCGGGAGTTCGTGGAGCGGAACGCGGCGGGCGAGGCCATCGACGGGGCGCTCCCGAAGCGGCGGCGGCGGGCGAAGAGCCACCGCGCCCTCCCGCACGCGGAAGTGCGTGAGCTCTTGGCGAAGGTCGAGGAGTCGCGTTCGCGGGCGGCGGTCCGCCTCTGCCTCCGGTTCCTGATCCTGACGGCGGCCCGCAGCGGGGAGGCGCGGGGGGCGCGCTGGTCGGAGATCGATGTGGAGGGGCGCACCTGGACGGTTCCCGGGGAGCGGATGAAGGCGGGGAAGGAGCACCGGGTTCCCCTGAGTCCGCAGGCGGTCGCGGTCCTGGAGGCCGCCCGCCAGTTGCGGAGCCGGAAGGGTTGCGACCTGGTGTTCCCCGGACGTTCGGGGGAGCGGGAGTTGAAGGACATGGCGCTGACGAACGCGCTGTGGTCGGCGGGGGTGGGGGAGCGTGCGACGGTTCACGGGTTCCGCTCGACGTTCAGCGACTGGAGCGCGGAGCGGGGGAACGCGCCGATGCTGGCGGAGGCGGCGCTGGCGCACACGGTCCAGGGCGTGGAGGGGGCGTATCGGCGGACGGACCTGTTCGAGGAGCGGCGGCCGGTGATGGACGCCTGGGGAGAGTACGTCGGGGCTGTCGCTTAGGACTCCGAGGCTGCCCGGAACCGGATCGGGAACCGGCCGCTTGATAGAGTCGGGGGCAGCCCAGACAGCCCTACATCACAAACGCGGCTGGTGCACTGGGGGCTTCCCCGTTCGCCCGCTCCTTCGGGAAGCGTGCCAGCCGCACACCGGCTACAGTCGCTGGGTGGCCGCCGGGAAGCTCAGATTCGGGAAGGTAGTCTGGCGCACCCGACAGCAGGATCGCTCCGCCTCCGTCCCGGACCGAGCCCACCGGATCCAGTTGGACGCTGGCACACTCGTACATTACGTCGGCCCCGGCAGCGCCGCGCGGATCGTGGTCGTGTCGCACGACGCGAACGCGCTTCTGGCCTACCGGG
>JAPPGX010000139.1 GCA_028877265.1 Acidobacteriota bacterium | reverse complement strand
GGGCGGAGCACGCCGCCTGGAAGGAGAAGGCGGCGGCGGCTGGCGTGTCGCCCTCTGCGCTGCTCCGTGAGGCCATCACGCGGACGCGGACCTGGACCGCGCCGCCCCTGGCCGTCGAGCGCGAGCGCACCCGGCAGGTTGCCCGCATCGGGAACAACCTGAACCAGATCGCCCGCTGGGCGAACACCCACCCCTCGGAGGCCGAGGCGGTGGAGGTGATCGCCGGGCTGCTGTCGGTCGAGCGGTCGCTGCTCGCCGTGGCCCGCCTTGGCGGGGAGGACACCGATGCACATTAGGTTCTTCGGTGGCGGCACCGGCTCGGCGCGGGAGGCCGCCGACTATCTCGTCGGAGAACGCGATGCCGCGGGGACCGTGCGTCCCGATGTCGAGGTCCTGCGCGGGAACCCTCATCTGGTGGCCGCGGTCGCCGACTCGCTGGAGTTCGAGCACAGGTTCCGGTCGGGCCTGATCACCTGGGCGCCGGAGGACCGGCCCACCGACGAGCAGATCGAGGCCGTCCTCGACGAGTTCGAGAAGACGGCCTGGGCGGGACTGGAGTTCGACCGCTACGCCTGGACGGCGGTCCTCCACCGGGAGCACGGCACCGGGGTCCATGTCCACATCCTGACCGCACGGTGTGACCTGGAGACTGGACGCAGCCTGAACATCGCCCCTCCGGGCTGGCAGAAGACGTTCGACGCGCTGCGTGACGCCTTCAACCACCAGCACGGCTGGAGCCGCCCCGACGACCCGGCGCGCGCCCGGGCACACCAGCCCGGCCACCGCGCCTACCTGGAGGCGGCGAAGCTCCGGACCGGCCTCAAGCACGAGGCCAGCCCGCGTGAGTTGATCCGCGACTACCTCCTGCAGCGGGTCGAGCACGGCCTGGTGAAGAACCGCGCCGACGTGGTCGTCGCTCTGGAGGAGGCCGGCTTCGAGGTGCCCCGCCGGGGCAAGGGCTACCTGACCGCCCGCGACCCGGAGAGCGGGAAACGGTGGCGGCTGAAAGGAGCGCTGTACCAGCATGACTTCAACCCCGAACGACGTGAACGTCCGGCTGCAGAGCCGGATGGAGACCGACCGCCGTCACATCGAGGAGGCGGCGGCGAGCGAGCTGCGGCAGCTTGGCGAGAACTTGCGCGCCGTCGCGAACGGCGCGCTGCATACCATCGAAGCCGATACGGGGGTGAGCGTCAAGCGGACGCGCGTGATCCTGCTGAACGCGTGGCTGCGGCCCCTGGTGGTCGGCCTGACCATCTTCGTCGGGATCAGCGGCGGGAGCTGGGGGCTGATGCACTGGCTCTCGACGGGGATCCAGCACCGGATCGAGACCCTGGCGACGCTGGACGTTCAGATCGAGGACGCCCGCGAGACCCTCGCCGAGATCGAGGAGACGACGTGGGGCGTGACCCTGCTGGAGATCGAGGGGGAGCGCTTCGTGGTGCTTCCCGACGGGACGCTGGACCATCCGCCCTGGCTCGTGGGCGGGCGGCCTGCCTTGAAGCTATCGAGCGAGTGAGGGAACTCTATGACCGAGTTGGACCGGCAACTGACGATCGCCTTGCGGAGGTTGTCCGAGCAGTACGAGACGGCGCAGCGGCAGCGCGCCGAGGAGCAGCGGCGGCACTCCGAGCAACTCGAAGCCTTGCAGAGTCGTATCGAGCGGCAGGACGCCGAGAGCGGAATCTTGCGGCAGCGAATCGAGCGGCTCGACGGTCTGGTGAACGGCTTGGCCCAGGACTACGGGACGCTCGCCGAGACGTTGCGCGAGCTCTGGAGGTGATGCGGCAGCACATCCGGACGCGCGACCGTGACCGGACGCGGGACCGGGACCACGGCTACAGCCGTTAGTCCAGCGGAGCTTCCGAGTCGCTACAGGCCCGGCCAGCCGCCCTTACGGACCTCCGTTGCCAGACTGAGCCGGGGCGCGCTGAATGTCGATCTTGGCCTCTAGCGCGGCCAAACGCTCGTTTATCTTCGCGAACTCTTCGAGCAGGCGGCGCTCCACTGTTGAAACACGCTCTACCATTTCAACGCGCACACTCCCCATCTGAACGTACACGCCGATCACCGCGCCAACTAGGGCGACGAGGAGGAGCGTCTCTAGAGTGACAGGCCGCCGAGGGGCCGGGCTGCCGTTGTCGCTCATGGTCTCTTCCTTTCGCGAGGGAACCTGAAGCCGCCCGTCGGGTGCCTCCAAGATTCCGCTCTGAGGCAAAGTCTATACACACCACCTCGGGTTTACGAACCTGCCGAGGGGAGTCCAGTGGGTCGCCGAGACGAGTCTCAATCTCGACCGAGAAACGCCGACCACTCTTCCATGAGCTCGCGCCGCCGCTCGAACAGGTCCGTCCGCCGATAGGCCGCCTCCACTCGGTCCGAGTTCACGTGCGCCAGCGCCAGCTCACAGACCTCGCGCGGGGCGTCGGCGCGCTCCGCCGCCCAGTCCCGGAAGCTGGACCGAAAGCCGTGCGGGACCGCTCCGATTCCCAGTTCGCGGACCATCTTCGAGATCGTCGCATCCGACAGGCGACGGCCCCGCACTGACGGGAACACCAGTTCCGAGTCGTCCGAGAGCGCACGGGCCTGGCGCAGCACCGCCAGCGCCCCACTGGACAGCGGAACCCGGTGCTCCCGGTTCGCCTTCATCCGCTCGGGCGGAATCCGCCACTCCCGAGCGTCAAGGTCCATCTCGTCCCACCGGGCGCCGCGCACCTCGCCGCTCCGGCAGGCCGTGAGCACCAGGAACTCGAAGGCCAGCACGGTGGAGGGGTAGGCCCTCGAACCGCGCACCCGCTCCATCGCTCCCCGAACCGCCGGATACGGCAGCGCCGGCTGATGCCTCGTCCGGCCCCCGGTCTTGGGCAGCGCCGCGCCGATAGCCTCCCCGGCCGGGTTGTCCTCCCGGTAACCCTGCGCCACCGCCCAGCGCATCACCGCCGAGATCCGCTGGCGCACCCGTCGCGCGGTCTCCCGCTTCTCCCTCCAGATGGGCAAGAGGACGGCCATCACGTCCGCGGTCCCGATCCGGTTCACCGGCAGCTCCCCGAGTCGCCACATGGCGTAGTCCCGGAGGCTCGCCCGCCATTGCCGCTCGGATCGCCCGTCGTCCCTCCAACCCTCACCGTGGATCGCGATCACCCGGTCGAGGGCCTCCGCAAAGGTCGGAACCGTCCGCTTCCGGCCGGCGAGCACCAGATCGCCGCGCCGCCGCGCCACGCGGTTCAGGACGCACTTCTCGCGGGCCTGCGCGAGGCTGATGTGGGGCCAGGAACCGAGTCCGATGTTGCGGGCTCGCCCGTCCACGATGATGCGCTGCGCCCAGGACTTGGCGAGGTCGCCGCCGGTGGTTCTCCGGACGAGGAGGGACAGTCCCCCGGAGCCGCGTCCGTCGCCATATCGGCCGGGTTCCCGGACGTTGGCGACGAAACGGGAGGAGAGTCGGTAGGGTCGGCGGGTCATGGCGTGGGTCGAGTCAAATAAATATCACTTCATGTAAGAGCATTCACGGGCTTTAGCGGGACTCTATGGGCTCTCTTGAGAATGCTAACTCATTGATGATTCTGACACACATGGGAACAAAAGGCATCTCTCGGGACCATTTGGTCCTCTAACGATGGCGGACGTGAGAGAACAGCAACTATACACGATTTTCGGGCCTCCAGAGGGCGTTTTCGCCCCCCTGGAGGGGTCCAGTGCTCTTCATAACCTTCCTTTGCGCTCCGTGGGCGAACGGTGTCGCATGTCGGACTCGGGACCAATCCCGAGCCACACCGCACCTACTGAACGTCCAGGAGGCCCTGAAATGACCACTCAAACTGTAGGAACGCTGGCGATCATCCTGATCGGGGTGGGGCTCTTGATCGTCTCGGTGAAAGTACGCCGTATCGCCGATCTGGTGAAGCGGCTGGCCCTGGCCTTCTCTGCGCTCGACTTCAAGCGCGCCTACGGGATCGGCGGGGTAGCTCTGTTCATTCTGATGCTGGAGAGCGCTCCGGACCCGTTGCCCCTGGATCCGGGTGGGTGGCTAATCGTCCTGGCGGCCTTGTCCATCCCCGTTGTAGCCACGGTTGTTTCGGAAGCAGCGTTCGTCTTGGTGCAATCTCTGACCAAGAGCGAGCCGGTCCCCTTCGATTTCGTGCCCGCTCGGATAGAGGAAACAGTTGAGAAGTCTCGGGTTAGACGCAACGTCGGCAGTGCCCATGTAACGGACGAGGGCGAAACCAACCGCAGTACCAGCAGGGTCTTGATGCCGGTGGATGTTCCGCCCGGTGGCTTCAAGCAGATCATTCGGTGTTTCTTTTCTCAGTCCTTCTCGTCGTCCTTCTGGGGCTACAGCCCCTACAGCGGATTCGTTGGACCGGTTAAGTCCGATTCACTGGCAGACGGCCATCGAGTCACAGTTCTGGCCAAGGCCGCGGACGCCGCTGATTTCGAGCATCTCGAGTACCGGGCGTTCCAGATGAAGCGGGTGACGGATTTGTGCTGGATCCTGGTCCGCGACCCAGTGACGCCTGCAGTCGCCCGGGCCGCCATCCAGGCACAGCGTGAGGTCAGAGACGCAGCTGGGCCAAAGGATGTGAAACGGCCTGACGGCTGGTACTAGAGCGCACCGACTAGCACGCCAAGACGGGGCCGGCCCGTGACGAGGCCGTTCGAACCGAGGATTCTCGGACTGTGGCCGATGCCCCACCTCGAACAACGGACCGCCGCCGTGCAGGCCCTCGCGCCGGTCGCTCCGCCAAGGCCGCATTGCGCCGATCACAGCGCTACGAGAACCTCCGCTTCGCCACAGATCCCGCTCCCGGAAGTGTGCGGTTTTCAGTTGCCAAATGGAGTGCGCCCCTGAGAGTGGACAGATTACGGTCGGCCAATCGACAGGGCAGGTCGGCATTCGGAGGGAACGCCATGGCACCCGCGCGGGCGGCTTCTCACGCTTCCTGGCGGTAGGCTGGCCTTCGCCCCGCCTAGGCCGGTTACCTCGTCGCTCCGCCGCGGCCGTCAGGCCACTACCGTTGCCGCTCCTACTCCAGATCGTTTTCCGGATCCCAACGGCGGTCAATTCCGAAGAGGCAGTTACGGAGCGCCATTTCCCGATTCCCCGCCTGCCGCCGAGCGGTTCGCCAGGTCGCCATTGCGGAATCCAAAGGGTTCACCAGCGGCGCGGATTCGTTATTCGCGGCTCTGAGCATTCGTTCCAGGACGTATTGATCGTTCGACAACAGCATGTCGTGCATGGCTGTTTCCATTCGAATCCTCTCAAGTGCCCAATCCCTCCACTCATCATCGCAATACCGGGTGTCGGCTGGCCAAATGAAGAGCAGGCCGACCACAAACAGGACAGTCCCAGCGGCGAGTGCGAGTAGCTTCATCGTCATGCGGTTCTCCAAGCAGGGCGGTATCCGCGGAGCGCCATTCTGACGTGCGGAACTCGACCCCGACCACCGTTGCGGAGACTACATCAATCCGGCCAGAGTGCTTTCGCTTGTTCAGGGTAGGTTTTCCAGGGCCGTCCCTCGACCGATTCCGAGACCCTGGGAGATGACGTTTCCCCGCGCCGGCGAACCACGAAGAGCACGAGGACCAAGACGACCGGCGGGTCAATCGGGCGGGGGAGGGTACAAACAATACGGCGGCGAAGCTCGCCGGGGTCACGGTGCCGTTGGGGTGCGTGGCACCCCCACAGCAGCGCCGTCGGGTGCCCTGCTGACGCGGTCACCAGGTCCACTACGGGCGGAGAGAGCGCCCGATCTGGCTGGCCAACTTGTTGGTAGGCCAGCATACTCAGTGTTAAACACTGTGCTCTGGCGAGGGGAGCTGCGCTCCCCTTCGAACCCCTGCCTCTCGCGCCGCTGCCGG
>JAPPGX010000044.1 GCA_028877265.1 Acidobacteriota bacterium | reverse complement strand
CGCGGGGGGGGGGGGGCCCCCCCCCCCGTGCCGGTCTGAAGACCGGCGGTCCCCGGCCTACGGCAAGTGTTCGCGGGTGAGGTTGCGCGGGCCGGTGTCCGTGACCAGGACGTTGTCCTCGATGCGGACGCCGCCGTAGGGGGTGAGGGCGTCCACAGCGTCCCAGTTGATGGCGCTGCGGTTCTTCCCGTTCCGCCAGCGGTCGAGCAGCATCTCGATGAAGTAGACCCCGGGCTCGACCGTCAGCACGTGTCCCGGCTCGAGCGTGCGGGTGCTCCGCAGCATCGGATGGGCCTTGGGCGGCGGGGCGCGGCGGCCGTCCGGGTCGGCCAGATGCCCCCCCACGTCGTGCACCTGGATGCCCAGGAAGTGCCCGAGCCCGTGCGGGAAGAAGACCCGGCTGAGACCGCTCTCGACGGCCTCCTCCGGAGACAGATGGACGATGTTCTCGTCCTTCAGGACGCCCGAGAGAGCGAGGTGCGCCTCGTGGTGGAGTTCCGCCCAGGGACGGCCGGCCCGCACGTCCTCGCACAGCGCCTGCTGGGCGCCTTCCATCGCGACGATCAGGGAACGGAACCGGTCGTCTGCCGAGGAAGCGGCGTAAGTCCTCGTGATGTCGGAGGCGTAGCCGCGGACGCGGGCACCGGCGTCGATCAGGAGACTCCGTCCGTCCCGGACATCCGGCCGCTTGCCCTCGTAGTGGAGGACGGCGCCCTTCTCGTTGAGCCCGACGATCGTCGGATACGGCAGGTCCGCTTCCGATCCGCCGACCGCGGCGAGGAAGGCCCGGTGCACCTCCAGTTCACTGCCCCCGTCCCGGAAGGCGGCCTCCGCGGCGAGGTGTCCCTCGGCCCCTACGCGGTTCGCCTCGCTGATGCACCCCACCTCGTAGCCCGTCTTGATGGCGCGGCGCCAGTCAAGCCGGGTCAGGAGCGCCGGCGGGTTGTGGGCGAGCCCGAGGGTCTCGGAGATTCCGCCGCTCTCCGCAATTCCGGCGGACCGCCCCTTCGGGAGCCGCTTGGTGATTTCGGAGATCTGCCGCTTGCGGCTGCCGCACTCGGCGATCTTGAACCCTTCGGTCCAGAAGGCGTCTCCGATCCGCTGCGGCTCGTACCAGAAGTCGTCAGGCGAGAGGGTCGCCAGAAACGGCTTCTTCCCCGGACGGATCAGGAGGAGGTGGCCGGGTCCCTCCAGGGGACAGAAATGAAGAAAGTGGGCGTTCGCACGGTAGGGAGCGGGCTGGTCGTCCCGGAAATAGAAGTACTGCGCGCCCGACGCCAGGACCATCGCCGCATAGCCGGTCTTCCGGAGGTCCTCGGCGATTCCCTCCAGGCGGGTTTCGAGATGCTCGCGAAAGGAGCCGGCAAGGTCGTCGGTCATGGTGCGCGGAGGATACGCCGCCTGATGCGACCACGACGCAACCGGTTGCGGGAGCCGGTGGTCATGCCATCATTCCCCGCATGGTTGGCAGGCGCGTGGCCGTCCCGCTGCTCTGGCCCCTGGTCCTGCTGCTGGCCGCGTGCGGCGATTCTCAGGGAAGTCCGGCCTCGGCCGCATCCCCACCCGCACCCGCTCCGGCCCCTGCGCCATCCCCGGACCCTTCTCTCCCGCCGGAGCCCACTCCACCCGAGGTCTTCGGTTACCGGGTGGTCCAGGAGTTCCCGCACGACCCGCGGGCGTTCACCCAGGGGCTCTTCTTCCACGACGGCTTCCTCTACGAGAGCACCGGACTCCGGGGTGAATCCACACTCCGGCGGGTGGATCTCGAGAGCGGCGAGGTGCTGGAACAGCGTGAACTGCTCCCCCAGTTCTTCGGCGAGGGCGCGGCTCTCGCCGGTGACTTCATCTTCCAGCTGACCTGGGAAGCCGAAATCGGTTTCGTCTACACCCGGGAGCCGTTCCGCCTCGTGCGCGAATTCCGCTACTCCGGCGAGGGATGGGGGCTCACCTTCGACGGGGAGCACCTGGTGATGAGCAACGGCACCGACGAGCTGCGCTTCCTGGACCCGGACACGCTGCGCCAGGTTCGCACGCTCGAGGTGACCGCCGACGGGGAGGCGCTCCCACTGTTGAACGAGCTGGAGTGGATCGAGGGGGAGATCTGGGCGAACATCTGGACCCAGGACCGCATCGCCCGGATCCGGCCAGACACCGGAGAAGTCACGGCTTTCGTCGATCTGACCGGCATCCTGCCGGGCGCGCTCCGGCGGCAGTATCCGGAGTTGGACGTCCTGAACGGCATCGCCTGGGACCCGGAGAACGGCCGGATCTTCGTCACCGGGAAGAAGTGGCCGAAGCTGTTCGAGATCGAGCTGGTCGAGCCGTGAGTCGCCAGATGGGCTTTCAGAGGCGCCACCGGATCGGCTTCTGGGTCGCCTTCGTTGTCCTCCTACTGAGCATCTGGCCGCTCTACCCCTGGATCGCCGGCATCCGGCCGCTGGTGTTCGGAATGCCGTTCTCCATGTTCTGGCTGGTGCTGATGATCGCGGCGGTGTTCTTCACCTTCCTGACGCTCTTCACGAAAGACCGTGAGGACGACGAGTCCCTCGACCGCGAGTACCGGAAGTGAGCTGATGGACGCCTGGGTCATCGTCTTCCTGACGACCATCGCCTACCTGCTGGTGACGCTGGCGATCGGGGTGGCCTCGGGCCGGAAGGTCTCGAACACGCCCGAGGGCTACGTCGCCGGCGACCGCAGCCTGGGCTTCCTCGTCCTCTACTTCATCATGGGGGCGTCCATCTACAGCGCCTTCGCCTTCCTCGGGGCGCCGGGCTGGGCGTATTCCCGCGGGGCGGCCGCGTTCTACATCGTCTCCTACGGGACGGTGGGACTCCTGCCGTGGTACTTCCTCGGGCCGCGGATTGCGATGCTCGGCCGCCGGTTCGGGTTCGTGACCCAGGCCGAGTTCTTCGCCCACCGGTTCGAGAGCCCGAAGGCGATCCCCGCGATCATGGCGGTGATGAGCGCGGCGGCGCTCATCCCCTACCTGGTGATCCAGATGAAGGGGGCGGGCTACGTCTTCTCGGTGGTCACCGAGGGACGGATGCCGGAGTGGGCCGGCGCCGCGCTCGCCTATGGGGTGGTGCTGATCTACGTGGCGCGCAGCGGGGTCATGGGGGTGGGCTGGACGAACACCTTCCAGGGGATCCTGATGCTCAGCCTCGCCTGGGGGCTCGGCCTCTACCTGCCGTGGAAGCTCCACGGCGGCATCGGACCGATGTTCGAGGAACTGGCGGCGAGCGCGCCCGAGCTGCTGGTCGCGCCCGGGCTCGACGCCGCGGGATCGCCGTGGGGATTCGGGGCCTACTCGAGCGCGGTGCTCATCTCCGTCCTCGGCTTCTCGGTCTGGCCGCACTACTTCATGAAGATCTACGCGGCGCGGAGCGTCCGGACGCTGAAGCGGATGGTGGTCTTCTACCCCACGTTCCAGATCTTCCTGATCCCGGTCCTCTTCATCGGCTTCGCCGGCGTCATGACCTACCCGGGGGTGGAGCAGGCGGACACCATCCTGCCGACGATCCTGATGGATCTCGATCTCTCGGCCATCACCGTCGGCCTCTTCTGCGCCGGGGCGCTCGCCGCCTCCATGAGTTCGGGCGACGCGATCCTCCATGCCGGGGCGTCGGTCCTGGTCAAGGACCTCGAAGTGCCGCTCCGCGGGGTCCGCCGGACCCCGGCCGCCGAAACCCGGCTCATCCGCTGGATGGCGCTGGGGATGGGTTCGCTCGCCTACTACCTCGCGGTGGGCTCGGAGGCGTCGCTCGTCAGCCTCCTGCTCATGTCCTACGGCGCGATCGCCCAGTTCTTCCCGCTGATGATCGCCGCCATGTTCTGGCGGCGGGCCAGCCGGGAGGGCGCGATCTACGGCTTGTTGGCCGGCTGTGCGGTGACGCTGGCGCTGAACGTGTGGCCCGACTTCGCCCTCCTCGGGGTCCATCCGGGGATCTACGGAGCGGTGGCGAACGTGCTGGTGATGGTGCTGGTGTCGGTCCGCACCGATCCCCCGGCGCCGGACCGGATCGAGCCCTACATGATGCGCGCTACCGGGGGCGGATCAGAGCGGGCAGGGCTCGAGTAACGCGTGCGCGTTCCCAGCATCGCGGGGGACAGGGTGCTGTCGAGCAGATCAACGCCGCGCCGTGCGAGGCGCGGAGCGCCGCGCGTGCCGGTCTGGAGACCGGCGTTCCAAGCCGTTTCCGCCATGCTGGTGAAGGGACGGCGCGTGCGGGAGGACCTGATCACGACCGGCACCACACGGATCGCGGTGCTTTTCCTCGTGACCGGGCTGTGGTCTCCGGCGGGCGCATGGGCACAGGGCGTCACGACGTCCGATCTTGAAAACGCCGCCGGGAGCACCTCCGAGTGGCTCATGTACGGCCGGGACTACCACGCCCACCGCTACGTGGAGCTGGACCAGATCACCCCGGACAACGTGGGGAACCTCGATCCGGTCTGGGTGTTCGCCACCGGCGGCGCGAACCGGGGTCTCGAGGCGACGCCGCTCCTTCACGAGGGCGTGATCTACCTGTCGGCCGATGAGTCCCGCGTCTTCGCAATCGACGCCCGCACCGGCGGGAAGCTCTGGGGCTACGACCCCGAGATCGGCGTCGAAGTGGAGCGCGTGTTCTGCTGCGGCTCCATCAACCGCGGGGTGGCCCTCTTCGGCGATCTCGTCTACGTCGGCACCATGGACGCCCGGCTGGTGGCGCTCGACAAGGACACCGGCGAGGTGGTCTGGGAGGTCGAGGTCGCCGACTGGGAGCATGGCTACAGCATCACCGGCGCGCCGCTCGTGGTGAACGGAATGGTCCTGACCGGCATGGCCGGCGGCGAGTACGGGGTGCGCGGCTTCGTGAAGGCGTACGACGCCGCCACCGGAGAGCACCGTTGGACCACCTACACCATCCCCGGGCCCGGCGAGCCGGGCAACGAGACCTGGCCGGGCGACACCTGGAGGAACGGCGGCGGCCCCACCTGGACCACGGGCGTCTTCGATCCCGAGCTGAACCTCGTCTACTGGAACACCGGAAACGCGGCCCCCTGGAACTGCCACGTGCGGAAGGGCGACAACCAGTGGACCGCGGCCACCATCGCGATCGACGCAGATGACGGGAGCATCCGCTGGGGCTTCCAGTACACCCCGTGGGACTGCTGGGACTACGACGCCGTCAGCACGCCCGTGCTCGCCGACGTCACCCTGCCCGGCCACGGGCCGGTAAAAGCCCTCTTCCACCACGACAAGAACGGCTTCTTCTACGCGCTGGACCGCACGAACGGGCGCTTCCTCTACGGCGACCCCATCGTCCCGGGCATCAACTGGGCCTTCGGACTCGACCCCGAGACCGGTCGTCCGGACGTGAACCCGGACATGGTGGCCCAGTCAGGCGGCCCGGAAGTCGGTCCCATCATTCCGAGCCTCGAGGGCGCGATCGACTGGCAGCCGCTGGCCTACAACCCGGAGCGCCAGGCGCTCTATTTCATGTCCAACCAGTGGGCGATGGGCTACCGGTTCTGGGCGGAGGACGAGTTCGAGCCGCCGACGCTCGGGCAGTGGTACCTGGGCGCGGACTACCAGCAGTACTTGACGAGCGAGAACCCGGGGAACTTCGTCGGCTTCGACGTGGTGAACCGCGAGGTGCTGTGGCGGGTGGTAAGTCCGGCGCCCTTCTGGGCGGGCGCGGTCGCCACCTCCACGGGGCTGGTCTTCACCGGCGACATGCGCGGCTACTTCATGGCGATCGACGGCGCGAGCGGCGAGGTGCTCTGGCAGTTCCAGACCGGCTCGGGGATCATCGGAAGCCCCATCACCTACGAGCTCGACGGCGTCCAGTACGTCGCGGTCCCTTCTGGAGGGATCGGCGGCGACATGACCTTCTACTACACCGAGCCGAAGGCCGGGAACCTGTGGGTGTTCGCGC
>JAPPGX010000064.1 GCA_028877265.1 Acidobacteriota bacterium | reverse complement strand
GGACAGTATGACACCATACGGGACACTACGGAACCGGTAGACTGCGGAGCGGAGCGCCGCGCGTGCCGGTCTGAAGACCGGCGCTCCCGACCCGAGCGTTCCGCGTCGAGGAGCGTCCGTTTCCGATCCAGTCCCCAGCGATACCCGCCCAGCCTGCCGTCCCCCCGCAGGACGCGGTGGCAGGGCACCAGGACCGCGATGCGGTTTGCCGCGCAGGCGGCGGCGACCGCCCGTGCCGCCTGCGGCCGTTCGATTCCGGCCGCCAGCTCGCCGTAACTGATCACGTCGCCCTCGCGGACGCTCAGCAGAAAGCGCCAGACCTTCATCTGGAAGGCGGTCCCGCGCAGATCGAGTGGCAGTTCGGGGCGCGGGGCGCCTCCCGCGAGGTGTGTCTCCAGCGCCGTGATCCACGCGTCCAGTTCCGGAGCCTCCTGCGCGTCCGAGGCGACGAGATCCGCGTTCGGGAACTCCCGGCGAAGTTGTTCGAGAAGGGCCCCCTGCTCCTCTCCGAACTGCACGAAGGCGACGCCGCGCCCGGTGGCCGCCATCAGCAGGGCGCCGAGCGCCGTCTCCCGGGAGGCGTAGGCGATGGTCTCTCCGGCGCCGCCCGCGCGGTAGGCGCCTGGCGTCATCCCGATGTTGCGCACCCGTTCGCCGTAGACCCGGCTCAGAGAGCCGAAACCGGCCGAGAAGATCGCGCCGGTGACGTCGTCGCCCTCCTTCAGCGCCGTCTTGAGGCGCTTCATGCGGACCGCGTCCTGCCAGGCCTTGGGCGAGACGCCGAAGGCGGCCTTGAAGACGCGCTGGAAGCGCGACGGCGAGAGACCCACCTGCCCCGCAAGTTCGCGCAGCGTCAGGCGCTCGTCGGCGTGGGCTTCGATGTACCTGGCGGCTTCTACGAGTCGCGTCAGCCGCGATTCGGGGTCCCCGGGACGGCAGTGCTTGTCGGGTTCGGATGGCATCGGCATGGTTTCAACCTCCGACGTCATTCCAGCGCAGCCGCCCCCGCGCGTCCATCCGTTTCTTGCCGGGAATCTAAGGATCCACCTCGAACACGAACCGCATGCCGGTTTCGAGGTGCTCGGCGATATGGCAGTGGGCCATCCATTTCCCGGGGTTGGTGATCTCGAGCAGGAGGTCCACGGTCTCTCCCGCCGCGATGAGCACGGTGTCCTTGAACACGTGGTTCGTCACCGGCGCGCCGTTCCGGCGCAGCACCAGGAAGCGCTGGCCGTGGATGTGGAAGGGGTGCTGCATCGCGTGGAGGGCCGCGGCGTCGTTCTCGATCCGGATCGTGACCACGTCCCCGATCTGAAAGCGCCAGGCGATGTCCATGTCCTCGCGGCCGGTCGCCGGTTCGCGCACGATCCAGCGGACCTCCTCGGGGGTGGCCACCGAGTTCATCATCGGCATGGTGTCCGCCCACTCGACCGCCGGGAAGAACACCCGGTCGGCGCGCATCCGCTGCATGATCGCGGGATCGAGGCCGGTCACGTCCATCGTCAGCAGGAGTTCGTAGTCCGGCTCCCGGTCGAAGTGGCTCCGGAAGCGCGCCACGTCCTCCACCACCGGAGCGTGCTCCCGCAGTTCGTCGTAGCCCGGCGCTCCCGCCGGGTCGGCGTCCCGGTCCCCCACCGTCACCGTCCCCAGCCGGGTCACCCGCGAGAAGTAGCCGCCGAAGGTGTGCTCCAGCGGGCGCACCCGGTTCTCGAGGGCGTGCTCTCCCGCCGTCTCGTAGCGGACCTCCACGATGTAGCGCTCGGCGGGCGCCAGCGCCACCGAATCCACCCAGGTCTCGCGCTCGAACTTCGAGAGGTCCGACCCGACGACCTTGACGCGGTGCGCGCCGGGCTCGCCGAACGACAGGTTGAAGGTGCGGGTGTTCGAGACGTTCGTGAGGAAGAACCGGACAACCTCGCCCCGGTCGAGTTCCAGCGCGTACTCCGGTTCCCCGTTCACGAGCATCAGGTTGCCGAACCGCCCCATGAGCGAATGGGTGGCCCGCTCGGTCCCGAAGGGGAAGAGCCCCCCGTCGTCGGCGATCAGGAGATCGTCGAGCATGAGGATCTCCTCGCGGTGGACCGGCGCGTACCACGTGTCGGGCGGCGCCTCCACGAGCATGTTCCCGTAGAGCCCGAGGTCCTGCTGGACCTCCTCGCGGTGGTGGGGGTGGTACCAGTAGAGGCCGGCGTCGGGGAAGAAGAGGCGGTACTCGAAGCGCCCGCCGGGCGGGACCGGATCCTGGGTCAGATGGGGCACCCCGTCGAAGGCGTTGTCGAGGCGGAGCCCGTGCCAGTGGATCGCGGTGGGCCAGGAGGTGTGGTTCTCGAAGTTGACGAAGATCGTGGAGTCCTGGTCCACGTGGATCAGGGGTCCGGGGTACTGCCCGTTGAACCCGTACATCACGTAGTCGCGGCCGTGGATGGTCCGGCGGACCCGGCCCGCGATCAGGTCGAGCGTCTGCCCGTCGCGGAGCCGCACCACCTGCGAGGGAACGGCGTCCGGGAGCGCTTCGTCCGCGGTCGCCCGCGGCAGGAACGGCAGCGGCTCCGGCCGCAGGTGCCCGAGCCCGGGGACCATGGGAGTCTCCGGAAGCATCGGCGGATGCGACCACGCCGGCTCGTCGGACGCCGGTCCGTGCCCCATGGCCGCGTGGTCCATCGCGCCGTGGTCCATGGGCAGGGCGGCGCTCTCGCCGGTGCCGGTCACCGGAACCATGAGGTGGTTGTCGGGGAGGATCCGGGTGGACGGCGAGGCCCCCCGGAGCGCGAGCCGGCCGGTGCGGCGCTCGACGTCGGCCGAGGGCTCGGCGCTGATCAGGATCACGAACTTGTCGAAGGCGACGGGGCCCAGACCGGCGAACGTCCCGTTGCCGACCTCACCGAGCCGCACCACCGGATCCATGATGGGCGTCGTCGCCCAGGCGACGTAGGTGCGGTACTCCCCGAGCGAACCGGGCTCGGGGAGCCCCTCGATCTCCAGGTCGAGCCGGTAGCGCTGGCTCCCGTCGCGGGTCACCGAGACCCCGAAGGGACTCGGGTCCCAGCGCAGGAAGGCGGTGCCGCCGGCGGGGGCGAGGTCCGGGGTCGGGTAGAGGGCGACGCGGTTGAGGCCGGGAGCGCCCCAGTCGGATCGGTCGGGGGTGCCCGGCTCCTGACCTGCGGCCGGGAGCGGAGCTACCGAGAGGGCTCCTGCAGCCAGGAGAGTGGCCAACGTCCGGCAGCTTTCAGCGCGTTCCCTCAACCCCGTTCTCTCCAGCCGTCCGCGACGAATCCCGGCTCGAATGGTAGCGGCGAACCCTGTTAGATTGCGGCGATGCGCCACCTGCGAATCCTCCTGCTTGCCCTCGGGTTGACCGCCACCGCCGGTCTCGCCACCGGCGAGGACGGGACCCTCGTGCTGGACAACGACTATGCCGCCGTGCACCGGAACGCCGCGCCGTGCGCGGAGGCGGGTCCCGGTTGCGGAGACCGGGTGGTCGTCGCGTTCGGGGACGTGAAGATCGCCGCGGGCCGTTCCACCGTCGAACTCGAGTACGCCGAGGTCTTCGTGGCGAAGGCG
Organism: Acidobacteriota bacterium; assembly: GCA_028877265.1. Lineage (GTDB taxonomy): Bacteria > Acidobacteriota > Vicinamibacteria > Marinacidobacterales > Marinacidobacteraceae > Marinacidobacterium. The sequence goes on along the minus strand of JAPPGX010000064.1, from coordinate 2,467 downwards.
GGAACCTCCTACGAGATCCACGGCAACTTCGCGGAGGTCAACCTGAAGCCCGATCCCCCGCCGGTGGAAGGCCCGGCGGTCGCCATCCCGGCCGGCAAGAACGAACGGCTCCACGACGCGGCGAGCTACTTCGTGTTCGAGGAGCGTCTCGAACCGGGCGACACCCGCGAGCGGCATTCGCATGCCCAGCGCGTGGTGCTGGTGATGGGCGCCACCGAGCTGCAGCAGTGGCCCGACGGCGCCGACGAGGTCTTCAAGACCCAGATCCCCGGCACCATCAAGTTCAACCCGCCGGTGGTGCACGTGGTCCGGAACATCGGCGACGCGCCGCTCCGGAACATCGTGATCGAGCTGATCCCGCGCTGACCCGTACCTTGAGAACACGGATCGCCGGGCTGGCACTCGCGGGCGCGCTCGTCGCGACCGCCGCGGCCGCCCAGTCGCGGATCGCCGGCCGGGTCCTCGTGGCCGCCACCGGGGATCCGGCGCGGGGAGCGGAAGTAACGCTCCGCGAGACGGGCGCGACGACGTACGCGGACTCGGACGGCGGCTTCGCGTTCGAAGGGGTGGACGTCGGCACCCGGATCACGATCCACGCCGACCTCGGATTCCTGTGGGGCGAGGCCGGACTGACGCTGGATACCGATCCCGGTCCCGAGATCGTCCTCCCGGACGCGGTCCGGATCGCGTTTCGCGGAACCACCCACGAACACGTCACGGTGACCGCGGCCTCCGGCGAATCGTCGGGACTGGCGGAGTTCGGGTCGGCGTCCTCCGTCGAGGGCCTCGACCTGATCGAGGGCGTCCCAAGCCTCGCCGAACTCCTCGAAGGCGCTCCCGGCGTGGCGATCCGCAGTCTCGGTCCCGGAGCCGCGCGTCCCATCATCCGCGGGTTCGACGGCGACCGGGTGCTGATCACCGAAGACGGGGTGCGCACGGGAGACATCGGCAGCCAGGCGGCCGAGCAGGGAACGATCGCGGACCCCACCCAGGCGGAGCGGATCGAGGTCGTGCGCGGACCGGCCGCCCTCCTCTACGGGACGAACGCAGTCGGGGGCGTCGTGAACGTGGTGTCCGCGGGCTCGCAGTTGGCGCACGGTTCGACCTCCGGATTCGAGGGCCGGGCCAGCCTGGGCGCCGGAAGCGCCGACGAAGGGCGGTACGCCGGCGCGCGGGTCCACGCCGGAGGGGACGGGTGGTTCGCCTGGGGCGGCGGCAATACCCGGAGGACCAGCGACTACCGGTCGCCGCTCGGGAACGTGGACGGCTCGGACACCGCGCTGGACCAGGGCGAGGCCGGCCTCGGGCTCCGGGGCGGCCGCTCCTGGCTCTCGGCGGGCGTCCGCATCGACGACAGCCGCTACGGAGTCCCGCTCGCGGGGATGCTCCACGGCGGGGACGAGGGGGAGGAGGAAACCGTCGACGTGACCATGGAGCGGCGCCAGGTGCGCGCCGATTTCGGGTTCGAGGAGCTCGGCGGCTTCTTCGAGACCGCGTCGTTCACGGCGCGCTACAGCGAGTTCCTCCAGGACGAGATCGAGATGGAGGGCGACGGGCCCCCCGAACTGGAAACGCACCACGAAAACCAATCGCTCGTCTTCCGCAGCGAACTCGAGGGATCGCGGGGGCGGTTCCAGAGCCGGGTGGGAGCGTGGGCGAACCTCCGGGAGTTCACCTCCGCCGGCCCGGAAGCGCTGGCCCCCGACACCCGCCACACGGCGCTAGCCGCCTTCGCACTCGGGGAGATCGAGGCGACGGACCGGCTCAGCGTGCTCCTCGGCGCCCGGCTGGAGAACAACGCCTACGACGCGGACGAACGCCCGGAACCCGGGGAGGGCGATGATGACGACGACGACGAGGAGGAAGAAGAGCTGGAACCGGAGGGCGAGGAGTTCGAACCGCCCGCGGTGGTGGACCGGGAGTTCCTGGGAACTTCGGCGAGCGCGGGGCTGCGGCTGGACCTGGACGAGGAGCACGCCCTCGTGGGGACCGCGACGCTCTCGACCCGTGCCCCGGCGCTCGAAGAGCTCTACAACTTCGGCCTCGACGCCGGCATCCAGGCCTTCGAGATCGGCAACCCGCTCCTGGAACGGGAGCGGTCGCGCGGCTTCGACCTGAGCCTCCGGCGCGATTCCGACGTCTTCGCCGGCAGCGCCTCCGTCTTCTGGTACGGCATCGACAACTTCACCTACGGGGCCACCGCCGGAGGGCGGGGCGGGGTCACGGTGATCTCGACCGAACAGGCGGACGCGCGCCACCTCGGGTTCGAGGCCGACGGCCGCGTCCGGCTCGGAAGCGCCGACCTGACCGCGAGCGCCTCCTGGGTGGACGCGGAGTTCCCCGAACTCGGCCAGCACGCGCCCCGGATCCCGCCACTGAACGGGCAGGTGAAACTGGATGTCCCGTTCCGCAGCCTGCGGGTCGCGCCGCGGCTGCGCTGGGCCGCCCGCATGGACCGCCTCCACGC
>JAPPGX010000056.1:5873-6126 GCA_028877265.1 Acidobacteriota bacterium | reverse complement strand
AGCAATCTATCGGTTACAAGACACGTATGGCGGTGCTCCGCACCGCGCACGTCGTAACTCCACGCGGAACGGTGGCTCCCGCCTCGGCGTGGGCGCTCAACAGCGGCGGTGACACGTACGGCTTGGAACGCCGGTCTCCATCCAGACCGGCACGGGGGGGGGGCGGCCCCCCCCCCCGGGGGAGAAACCCCCCCCCCCGGGGGCAACCCCCCCAATATTAAAATAAAACCACCCCCCCCCACCGAGATGAAAT
>JAPPGX010000056.1:0-5863 GCA_028877265.1 Acidobacteriota bacterium | reverse complement strand
CCCCGGGTTTGGGGGGGCCCGGGGGGGGGGGGGGGCTCTCCCCGGGGGGGGGCGCGGGGGGGGGGTCCCCCGCCGCCCCCCCCCCCGCCGGCCCGGGGGGGCCCCCCCCCCCCCCCACGTCGTAACTCCACCCACGCTCGTGGCCCAACGGTTCAGAACGCCCACCTCCCGCCCCGCGTCCCAAACCATCGCCTTGTCGATGGAGAGCGATCCCGGCGCGGCACACCAGCGGCACACGGGCTACAGTGATCACTTACTTTGAGCCCAAGGAACCTTCTGTGCTCGCCAGACTGACTTCCAGGAACCGGATCACGCTTCCCAAGGCGGTGATTGCCGAGTTCGCGGATTCGGTGTACTTCGATGTCAAGAAAGAGAACGGAAGAATCGTCCTGACTCCGGTGCGGCTGACGCGGGCCGACCCGGTCCGCGCCAAGCTCTCCGAACTCGGGATCACGGAAGCTGACGTGGCTGGGGCCGTTGCCTGGGCTCGCCGGGCTCGCGAATCATCCTGAGCGGCCGTTCCACGGCTGGTGCGCCGTGAGGGCGAGGAGCGTTGTGACGTGCGCGGCGCCTGCACCGCGCGTGCCGGCTGTTTCCGGAGCAGAGCGATAGCTCTGCGTAGACCCCTTGAGCACGAGGGATGGAGGTCGGCGACAGCCGGCACCCATTCCTCGTAGCTCGGGAACCCGGCGTTCCCAGCCGGCGCGCCGCTCCGGCTACCGCTCGTTCTGGGTGGCGGTGGTCCGGACGGCCTGGCCGAGCGTCGCCGCGTAGCGGTCCACGCCGTCGGCGATGGCGGACGCGAGCTTGTTCCGGTGGGAGGCGCTGCGGAGCTGCCGCGCTTCCTCCCGGTTGCTGACGAAACCGACTTCGACGAGCACGGCGGGCATCTGGGCGCCGAGCAGCACGTGGAAACCCGCGGTCTTCACGCCGCGGTTCAGGGGATGGTCTTCCCGGCCGAGAATGCTCTTCGTCATCGCCGCCTGCATGGTCGTCGCCAGTTCGCGGGATTCCTCTTTCCGGCTGTGATTGACGATCTGATCCACCAGCTTGCGGACATCGGCCATCCGCACCATGCCGGTGGAGGCGTTCTCCCGGGCCGCGACCTCCGCCGCGTCCGCGGAAGTGGCCAGATTCAGGTAGAAGGTCTCGAGACCCCGGGCCCTCCGGTTCCGCGCGGCGTTCACGTGGATGGACACGAAGAGATCCGCATCGCGGCTGTTGGCGATGAACGCGCGCTGTTCGAGGGGAATGAACACGTCCTTGTCCCGGGTCATGATTACCTCGAACCCGCGCTCCGTGAGGTCGTCGCGCACCCGCTTCGCGATATCGAGCGCGATGTCCTTCTCCCGCAGGCTGCCGGCATGGGTGCCCGGATCCTTGCCGCCGTGTCCCGCGTCGATGACGATGCGGTTCACGCCGGCGCCGAGCTGGCGCGCCAGCGAATAGCCCCCTTCGGTCGGGCGCGGCAGCGAGGGCGAGGCCTCGTCGCCCGTCCCCGGAGCCTCGGGCGCGGCGCTCTCCGTCGTCCCGGCCGGGGAATCGTCCGCCTCCGGCGCTGTCTCGTCTTCGGAGCCGTCCGCGACCTGCACGGGGGGCGCCCCGTGGATGTCCACCACCAGCCGGTAGGGGTCGGGAAGGGCGAACACGCTGACCTCCCGGATGCTCGAAAAGTCGAGCACCACCCGGGTGACCTTCTCTTCGGGAACGCCGAGCCGGATGCGCCGGAGGTGCGAGCCTTCGATCGGGAACGCCCGGCGTTCGAGTTCGTCGTCCGGCGTCGCTCCGTGGAGATCGAAGAACACGCGGTCCGGCCCGGTGAGTCTGCCCTCGGTGTGCGGCGTCGGGCCGCTCAGGTCGATCACCACCCGGGTGTGCGAATCCCCGACCCAGTGACGGATGTTCTGCACCGTTGTCGGCGGATCGGCAGGTTGCACTTCCTGCCGGACCGCGACGGTTCGCCGCGTCCCGTCCGTCGGCCGTTCCGCCGCGCTCGCAGGCACCGGGCGGGGCGGGGTTTCGGGCTTCGCCAGGACGGCGGCCGCCATCCGGGTCTCGGCGGCGCCCGGCGCGCGCTTCCGGAGCCGTTCGAGGGCGTGTCGCGCCGCGGCCTCGTCGTCGAGACGGCCGGCATGGAGGCGGACCTGTTCGTAGAGGGCCTTCGGGACCCAGCGGCTCGCCGGATACCCGCGAACCAGGAGCGCAAAGGCATCGGCGGCCCGCACCCCGAAACGGCGGTCGTCGAAACGCTCGGCGGCATCGCGGTAGATCCCTCCCTCGTAGTGGAGAGCGTCGTCGCAGTAGCCGCTTCGGGGGAAGGAGAGGACCACCGACCGGTACTTCCGCGCGACCGCTTCCCAACGGTCCTTGTTGCGCATCGCCGTCTCGGAACCGCGGAGCATCGCTTCGGCCCGCCGCGCTGCCTCGTAGAGCTGTTTCGCGGTTGCGCTGACGGCGCCGGCTTCCGGGTGGGCGGAGCCGGAGCCGGCCGGCGCCAGCCCGGCGCACAGCAGGGCGGCGAGCGCCGCGGCGCCGAGTCGGGTCGCTGCGGTCACGGGGAGCTCACGAGGGGGGAGCGACCAGGACGTCGCGCGGCTGGGCGCCGCGGGCCGGTCCCACGACTCCCTGGCGTTCGAGTTCGGCGACGATGCGCCGCGCCCGCTGGTAGCCGAGGCCCATTTCGGTCTGGAGCATCGAGGTGGAGGCCTTCTGCTCCCGGATGATGAGTTCGCGCGCCTGGGGCAGGAGCGAGTCGCCACCCTTCGGGGCCCGCGCGGCGCCGTTCGCCCTCGGAACTGCGCCGTTCCCCGGACCGACGAAGGGAAGCGGCTGCTCCTCCTCGAGCATCCCCGTATCGAAGACCGGTTCCGCCGCGCTCTCCCAGAACCGGACGAGCTTGCCGACCTCGCGTTCGTCCACGTAGGCCCCCTGCGCCCGGGGCAGGTCGGCGCCGGGGCGCATCATCAGCATGTCGCCCTTGCCGAGCAGCATTTCGGCGCCCACCCGGTCGAGGATGGTGCGCGAGTCCACGTAGCTCGCCACCCGGAAGGCGATGCGGGTGGGCAGGTTCGCCTTGAGCGTGCCGCTGATGATGTCGGTGGAGGGCCGCTGGGTGGCCAGTACGAGGTGGATGCCCTCGGCGCGGCCCAGGCTGAGCAGCCGCTGGATTGCCGGTGTGACCTCCGCCTTGGCGTGGATGAAGAGGTCGGCGAGTTCGTCCACCACGATCACCAGTCGCGGCAGGGGCGACGGGATCTCGGGTTCCGGCTCGTCCTTCTTGCGGCGCCGCCTCGCCTCCCGCGCGGCCATCTTCTCGACCAGCCGGTTGAATCCGTCGATGTTCCGCACGCCGTGTTCCTCGAGGATGCGGGTGCGGCGATCCAGTTCGCGGCAAGCGTGCTGCAGCACCGTCTTGGCCTGGTCGGGTTCGAGGATGAGCGGGGTCAGGAGGTGCGGGATGCCCCGGTAGGGCCGGAGTTCCACCCGTTTCGGATCGATCAGGATGAGCCGCAGCTCGTCCGGCGTGCGGCGCGTGAGCAGGGAGCAGAGGAGGGTGTTGATCTGCACCGACTTGCCCGCGCCGGTAGCGCCGGCGATGAGCAGGTGCGGCATTTCGGCGAGGTCCTTGACCAGGGGCCGTCCGTCCACGAGCCTGCCGATCGCGACGGGAAGGGCGCCGGTCTCGTCCTGGAAGTCGGACGACTCGAGGATCTCCCGGAGGCCGACGACCGAGGGCGATGCGTTCGGCACTTCGATTCCCACCACGCCCTTGCCCTTCACCCGCTCCACCCGGATGGCGGGGGCGCGCAGCGCCATGCAGATTTCTTCGTGGCGGTTCCGGATCTTCTTGAGGGTCTCCCCCTCGCCCAGCCGGAACTCGAACGTCGTGACCACCGGTCCCGGCTGGATACGGTCCACCTGGCCCCGCACCCCGTGTTCGAGACAGGCGGCCTCGAGGGCCTTGCGGCGCTCCTCGAGCGCCCGCTTGGCGGGAGCCGGTTGATGGGCGCGGCGCGTCAGCAATTGCAGCGAGGGGAGCTTCCAGGCGCCGGGCGCCGGCCGGACGCCCGGTTTGGCCGGCTTCTTCAGCAGGTCGGGGCGGGCGGGCGGCCGGGCCACCGGAACGGGTTCCTTGGCGGGGTCGGCCTCCGGGTCCGGTTTCGGGCGCCTCTTCGGGAGGCGCACCACGAAGGGCCGCTTGACGACTGCCTCGACCTCCGGATCGAGGACTTCCGGGTCCTCCGCGGGCGACCCGGTGGGACGCAGCCGGAGGAAGAGCCGCCTGATCCAGCCGGGCCGGTGGCTGGCGTCGTGTTCCTTGAGCGCCGGCCCGCCGAAGCCCCATTCCCGGAGCGCGGCGTAGCCCATGAGTCCGATCGCACCCAGCACCACCCCCGCTCCGAGCGGGTTCATGGCTCCGGAGAGCGCGGTCGCCAGGAGGGAGCCGCCCACACCCCCCCAGGCGAAGCCGGCCGCCGCTTGATCGCCGAAGACCTGCTGGGCGAGGGAGGCGAGGCCGGTGGCGCTGACCGCCAGGCTCGCAAGGATCAACAGCCGGACCGCGGTGGAATCGTCCCCTTCCGGGGGTACGGGCCGCAGCCGCCGCCGCGCGGCCTGCAGCAGCACCAGCGGAATCAGGAAGCCGACGACGCCCACGAGCTGCAGGATGACCTCGGCGAGGAGCGCCCCGGTCGGCCCCAGCCAGTTCGTCACGGTTTCGGAGGCGCCCGCCTTGAGAAGCAGCACCGGATCCGCCGAGGAGTAGGAGACGAGCGACAACAGGATCAGGGCGGCGAGGGCGAGGAGGGCGACGCCGATCACGCCCCGCCGGCCGAACGCCGCCTTAAGCGCTTGAAAGGCCAATGCCGATCCCTCCCACCGAGAGGCAGTACCAGCCGAACTGGTGGAACCGCTCCCGGGCAAGCCAGTCGAAGACCCAGCGGAGTGCGAACGTTCCCGCGATGAACGCGGTGAGGAACCCGACCGTCAGCTCCAGCGCGACGACGGCTCCGGCTTCCGCGAGCGCTCCGCTGCCGAGCGCAGAAGCGCCCTCGAGCAGCGTGGCCCCGGCGATCGCCGGAGCCGAGAGCAGGAAGCTGAAGCGGGCGGCGTCGGCAGGCGAGACGCCGCGCTGGCGGCCCGCGACGATCGTGAGGCCGGACCGCGACACCCCGGGAAAAATGGCCGCCGCCTGCGCGATTCCGATCCAGAGCGCATCGGCGAGACCGCGGGGCAACAGCGGGAACGCCCGGGTCCGGGTCGCGTCCGGGTCGGTCTTCGCGGGAGGCCGCTGGAATGCGAGGAGGACCGCGCCGGTCAGCACGAGGCCGCCGGCGGCGAAACCCATCCCGCTGAACGCGCGGTGGATCTGGTCCTGGAACGCGACCCCGACGACGGCCGCCGGAATCGATGCGACGAGGAGCAGGCCGACGAGTCGCCGGCCGGCCCGGACGGCGTCCCGGCCCTCGGGAGTCGCCCCGCCCGTTCCCGCGAGCGAGCCCAGCAGCCCGAGGACTTCGCGCCGCAGGTAGATCAGCGCGGCGGCCAGCGTTCCCAGGTGAACCACGATCTCGAAGAGGACTCCCGGACTCTGGAGCGCTTCATCCGGCAGCAGTTCCCTGCCGAGCACCAGGTGTCCCGAACTGGACACCGGCAGGAACTCGGTCAGACCCTGCACGATTCCGAGGAGGAGCGAAGCGCCGATGTTCATCGGGTTTACCCAAGTACAAGGGTAAGTTATGGTATTCGACCTAAAGCACTGCCGCAAGGGGATGGGGGGTCCGGCCAAGCGGGATGGCGCCGCCGGCCTGGAACGCCGGTCTCCAGACCGGCACGCGCGGTGCTCCGCTCCGCGATCATGATC
>JAPPGX010000121.1 GCA_028877265.1 Acidobacteriota bacterium | reverse complement strand
CCCGCCGGCCCCCCCCGGGGGGGTGCCCCGGCGGGCCGCCGCCGGGCCGGGGGGGGCCCCCCCCCCGCCCACGTCGTGGCTCCCCCCGGACGAGGTGGCTCTCGTCCCGGCGTAAAGCTCAAGAGCGGAGGTGACACGTACGGCTTGGAACGCCGACCTCTGGTCGGCACGCGGCCCGCAGGGCCGCAAAGAGCGTAGGGCCGTGTGGCCAGAGCGCGCACACGGCTTGCCCCCCCTCAGACCCGGCGCATCCTCGCAAAGAAGTCGATGTTCGAGTTCACGATGTAATCACGCGCCGCGGCATTCGGCTCCAGCGACCACTCCCCCCGCTCGCCGGTCCCACCGAGGATGATCCCGGAGCTCCGCGGCTGCATGCTGAAACCGCCGACACCTGGCGGCGCCCCGGGGGCGTTCCCCGACACCGCGTAGTTGATCTCCGACTGCGGAACGAGCACGGTGAGCTGTCCCTTCAGCGGCATCAGTTCGGGATCGGGGAACAGCTCCCCGGATCCGAGTCCGGTGCAGTTGATCACGAGCGATCCATCGAGTGCGACGAGTTCTCGGGCGTCCGTGAACTTGCGGATCACGATCCGCCCGCCGACCTCCACGAAGTCGCGGACCAGCGCGTCCAGATAGGTCGCCGGCTCGATCCGCATGTAACTGCGCCGGGTCGCGTAGCGGGTGGGGAAAGGGTGCTCCCCGGGGCCGAGCCGCAGCCGGCCGCTGATCAGGTGGTCGGGGAGGAGCGGTTCGCGGCGCCGAGGCCTCCGGCTGGCTGACGGATCTCGCGGCTCGATGTCGGTAGCCGTGTAGCGGTCGAGCCAATCGATTCCGTATCCCCTGCCGACAAGCCACTGGAACTCGCGAAAGGAGATCTCGGCGGCGTCCCGGAACTGGGCGTCGAACGCGGGCGTCCGCATGTTGTCGTCCACCAGCCAGGCGGCCGGGGTGAACCCCGCCCACGCCATGTTCGACGTCGTATTCGGCGGCACGGACATGGCGTAGATCGTTACCTCGAAGCCGCGGCGCTGGAGTTGACGCGCCGTCGCGAGTCCCACCGCTCCGCAGCCGATCACGGCAGCCTGCCGGCTCTCGTGCTCGAGCGCCATTTCGGCCACCCGGCGTCCGGTACCCCAGGAGAGCGAGATTCCTGACCCGCCGTGGCCGTAGTTATGGATGAGGGTGGTGCCGTCGAGCTTGTCCGCGCGGAGCACGAATCCCGACGGGCGGTACGGCCGAAGTCCCACGGTGGTGCGGATGATCCGGTTCCAAGCCACGTTCACGATCGGCAGACGGAACGCCGGTTCCCGTGGCAGCACGTCGGAGCGCGCAGCGCAGGCACCGAGACCTGCGCCCAGCAGACCGCCTCCACCGAGTCGTAGCAGGGTCCGTCGATCCATGGTCGCTGCCGCCGGGAGCGGCGGCAAACAGTAGCAGGCCGCCTCCACACCCGAAGAGCCGGGTTTCCTGTCTGTCCGGGCCGAAATCACCGCTCGGGTTGGTACTCTCCTGCAAGTGACATCTGTAATAGACAGCTGTCATCCGAGATCTTTCGCGGCGGGCTCTCCCGCCGGCACGAGTAGCTCGTCGAGAGGAGAGCCCAACATTGAACCAGCTTGCGGCCGCCCCGGTCTGCTTCCTTGTCGTCCTGGGATGCGGCGGCGACAGCGCCCCCACGGCTTCATCGCCCCCGGCCGCCACACCGGCGACGCCGCCCCCGACTCCACCGGCCCCGCCGCCACCCTCCCCGGCACCTCAGCCGACCTGGCGAGGTCTGACGATCGCACCGGAGGATCGCTGTGCGCCATACGACGCCGACGACTACCGCTATCCGCAGTCCGTCGAGAACGACATCGTTCGCGACCTGGGCGGCATTTACAGCCCGTACACCTGCGAGAGCTTCGACTCGATCCGCGAAACCGACATCGAGCACATCGTGGCCCGGTCCGAAGCTCACGATTCAGGCCTGTGCCGGGCTGACGCCGAGACGCGGACCCGATTCGCGCGGGATCTGCTCAATCTGACGCTCGCGTCCCCAGAACTGAACCGCCAGGAAAAAGTGGCCCATGACGCCGCGGAATGGCTACCGGACCAGAACCAGTGCTGGTTCGCGCAGAGAGTCGTGGACGTTCGTCTCGGGTATGGCTTGACGATCGATCAGGCCGAAGCCGACGCGCTCGACGAGATTCTGATGGGCTGCGGGTCAACGGAGATCTCCTGCGACCTCACGAAGTCCCCTCCCGTCGCCGAATCTCCGCCGGTTCAGGCCTTCCCCAATTGCAACGCCATGCGTGAGGCGGGCTGGACTCGCGGCGTGAACCGCGGTGGCGGGACTTACCAGGAGGCCTGGGACGACGCGGAGAAGCGGACGTACGCACTGAACACGGCGCGAGACCGCGATGGCGACGGCCACGCCTGCGAATGACCGGGTTGCGGGCCTTCCGGCGCAACGGGCATGCTGGTGGCGTGGCTGCCTCGACATGGTCGCTCCCCCGGCTGACACTCGCGATCGCCGCCCTCTTGGGGACTGTGTGCGGCGTCCACGAGGCCGTCGGTCAGAGCACCTACATCCTCGCGACGGGACGGCGACTGCCGTACCTCTACGCGATTTCTCTGGATGAGGCCGTCACGCCGGCGAACAACCACACCCCGAACGCGATCGTCAGTCGCGCCAAGGTGGCGCTCGACCGGCTGGACGGTCAACTCCTCGGCGATCCCGCCAATCTGGTCGTGAGCGAGGATGTCGGCACCGTGTATGTGGTCAATCACCATGGCGCCATCGACAACGTGGAGTTCCGGCAACACGGTGGCCGGGGAATGATCGCGGTGCTGGACGTGGACGCCATCCTCGATCCGGACAACGACAAGTCGGCCAACGCGCTCCGGCGGCACCTCGACTCCGGCGGCTTCGGGGCGCTCGGCGTCGTGCTGTTGCCGGACATGCTGATCGTCGGCAACGCCGAGAACCATCTGACCGAGGACGGCGGCAATCGCATCACGTTCATTGATCGGCAGACGGGGAGTCTCCGCGCTACCGTGGAGTTGGCGCTCGGCTCACCTGGCTTCGCCTGCGAGGAGTACCCGGTCCCCTACGTCGCCCCCCATGGGCCGCCCAGGAATCTGGCAGTGCTTGCCCCCGGTCCCCACCTGGGGTGTTTTCCCAATCCGAACGGGCTGGCGCTCGGCCGCTCCAGCGTTGGCGGCGAGTACGTGTTCTCTGCCAATGGCGGCACGAACGATGTCTCGGTGATCTCGCTCGACCGCGCTCTCGCAGGGGACCGGCTTGCGGAGATCGGCCGGATCCCGATGCAGGTCGGTCCGTGGGGAATCACGGCGACCCCTGACGGGCGTCACGTCATCGTCGCCAACGGCGGAAGTCAACGGGAGAACCTGTCCGGGAACACGATTTCCATCATCGATGTCGATCGGGCCACCGCTGGCGACGAAGGCGCCGAGGTCGCGCGCATCCTGGTAGGGACCGATGATCCTCGGGCGCAGACACATCCGCTCATACCGTCCGTGACCCCGGATGGGAGGCAGGTGATCGTCCCGAATGTTCGCGCTGACAATGTGTCGATCGTGAATCTCGAGCTGGCGCTGGCCGGGGACCCCGACGCCGAAGTCGCGCGCATTCCGCTGGTCAGGGCGGACGGACGGCCCGCCCGCCCGAAGGGTTCGGCGATCACGTCCGATGGCCGCTACGTGGTGATCAGCGGCGGACCGGGGTCGCAGCCGTTCTCCGAGGAGACCGGGTACGTCTACGTGATCGATCTTGGATCGCACCGCGTCGTGGGCACGGTGACCGGCGTCGGAAACGATCCGTACAACCTGGCTCTCGTAGCGAGGTAGCGGAGGAACCCCGGACGCGTACTCCTCCTCACTCCGATTGGAAACAATCGTGGCTGACGCGGACCCCGCGCCGCATCAGCCGTCTTCGGCGGCACGGCGTCTTCGACTCGCCCTCAAGAGGGGCGTAACACGCCTTGTCCGGAAATTCGCCGGGAGGCATCGTCCCGAGGGTCATAACCCAGCTCGGCGCGGGCATTGGAGATATCCCAGAAGGCTCCCTTGTTGTTGGACACGCCGTAGTAGACGCCATAGGCAACATTGGCGCTCAGACTGCACTCCACCAGGCGGACCAGGTCGCGGTGGCTCAGCCAGGTGCGCAGGAACCTGGGATCGGTGGTGGGATCGTCGTCCTCGCACACCGAGCCGATCCTCAGGCAGATCGACTCCATTCCCCAACGGGCACAGTAGTAGCGGGCCAGAATCTCGCCAAAGGCCTTGCTCACGCCGTAGTCGCTGTCCGGACGCATGGGGTGGTTCACTGAGATGGGAACCGGTTCCGCCTCACGGTGGAGATGCAGGTGGGGCGCGAAACCCTCGTAGGCGCCGGTAACGTGGTTCGAGCTGGCGAAGACCACCCGCCTGACACCCGACACCCGGGCGGCCTCGTAGAGGTTGCGGGTTCCCTGGATGTTCACCCGGAGCACGGGCTCCCAGGCGGTATCGACGGCGGCCTGCGCCGCCAGATGGATCACGCATTGGACTGGCGGCAGCCTGTCGAGGACCTGCGACACCTGCCGGGCGTCGGCGATATTGGCCTGGAAGACCCGGTCGGAAAATGGCGGCGTGAGATCCAGCCCGTAGACCTCGAAGGATTTCCCCAAGGGGTCCCGCAGAACCCTTCCAATGAGGCCGTTGATGCCCGTGATGAGCAGTTTGGGCTTGATCATCGCGAAACCCGTGCTCATGGCAAGTCGGGACTCCGAGCGTCCACAATGCAACTGCTTCGGGGCAACAGGAAGGAACGCAAGAACGCCCCACCCGCGGAGGGGGAGGGATTCGAACCCCCGGACCCTTTCGGGCCAGTGGTTTTCAAGACCACCGCCTTAAGCCGCTCGGCCACCCCTCCGGTAGTTGCCGCCGGGCAGGCGGCGTGCTGGTTACTCCGGCTTCGGAAGGGCGTCCAGCATCGCCTGCGCCTGGGCGGCGGCAGCGCTTTCCGGCTCCACCTCGATCGCCATCTCGAACTGTTCGGCGGCAGCGGGGAAGTCACCCATGTTCAGGTAGACGATGCCGATCTGGACAAACGGCTCGGCCCAGTCCGCGCGCCGGTCGGCGGCGATCAGGTAGTACTCGATGGCCTTTTCCGTCTCGCCGTTCTGGAAGGAGATCTGGGCCACGTTGTAGGGGATGACCTCGTCCTGGGTGGAGTCCACCGCCTGTTCCCAGTAGCTGAGCGCACCGTCCATGTCCGAGTCGGCCATCGCCATCTCGCCCAGTGAGACGAGAGCCGCAGCGTTACCGGGTTCCTGGTCGAGCACGATCTGGTAGGCCGCCTTCGCGTCATCCGGCCGGCCAAGCTCGCGGAGCACCGCGGCGCGGTTCAGATTGATTTGGTACACCGTCGGATCGGCGGTGAGCACCTCGTCGTACATCGCGAGCGCCTCGTCGTAGCGCCCCGCCTGGTGGAGCTCCTGGGCCTCAGCCAGCAGACCGCCGCCGGTCCCCGCGGACCGGCCCATCTGGGCGCGCTCCAGAACGAGGTCCATGTCGGGGTTCTTCCCCGCCTGCCGCATCGGCGCCTGGTAGTTGTAGGGCATGAAGCCCGCCGCCTGCACCGAGAAGTCGTAGGCGCGGGACCGGAAACCCAGGATGGCCCAACGGCCGCGCTGATCCGTGGTGGCCTCGAGGACCCGCCCCGAGTCACCGGCCTGTGCAGTGACGGTCGCCCCTTCGATGGGGTTCCCCTCCTGATCCTTCACCGTTCCGGACACCCGGCCGGTACCCATCTGGGCCATTGCCGTTTGCGCGACAAAGAGCAGGCCGAGCGCAACGAGTCCGGCCTTGCGAATCGTGTTTTTTCTCATCGGAGATCTCCTTCGCCTCTGGGCTCGGGGCTCCTTCCGGCGGACGCCCCTTCCGCCCACACCCGGCTGGCTGGGAAGCAGGGACTCGAACCCCGATTCCACGGTCCAGAGCCGTGTGTCCTGCCATTGGACGACTTCCCAGTGTCGCGGGAACACATGAGGATAGCACTCCGAGTCCAGCAGCCTGTGGAAAAAATCACGCGGCATTCGAACGGCGATTCATCCCGGCTGAACCGGGCCACTACGCGGCCCTCATCGTTGCGTTTCGGTCGGAATACACCCGGTATTCCTCCCTC
>JAPPGX010000093.1 GCA_028877265.1 Acidobacteriota bacterium | reverse complement strand
CCACACCCCGCCAAACGACCTCTAGCACGGGCTCGTGGGCGCGGAGATGTTAATAAGACACAGGATGACCGGGTTGGCCGGGGCCCCGGCCGTGGACGCGGAAGCGCTTCGGGACCGGATCGCGGCGGTAGCGCGGGAGGCTCTCCTGGAGGCCGGGTTGCGGCACGGGATTCGGGTCCTCCTGAGCGGTGGTGGAGCTGGTTTTCCGGCGGTGCGGGCGGGTCTCCGCGATTTCACCGCCGGAGATCCGCTGGTGCTCGATCCGCTGGCAGGGCTCGGTGCGTCCGTGTACGGACCGGCCCATTCGGTGGCCGCCGGGCTCGCTTACCAACAGGTCCTCGATCGGTCGGGGCCGAAGACCGGACTCCACGCATGAATCTTCTGCCGGCCGATGCCCGGCGGGCCCGCAAGAGGGCCGGGCGGGCCGGGTCTCACGGGCGGACCGGGCTGGTGGGGAGCGTCTTGCTGGCCGGCCTCACGTTGGGTGTCATCGGGCTTGATGTCCGTTCCCTGTCCACGCGGCTCGAAAACGCACGCACGGAGCGGGACCGCCTGCGGCTCCTGGCCGTCGAGCGTCGCGGCCTCGAAGAGCGTCTTGTTCGGGATCGCGACCGGCTGCGGCGGCTGCGGGTCGAGGAAACCCGGCTCGCCCGCTGGGACGAGGAGCGGTTTCTGCTCCCGGAACTGCTCCGGGCGCTGTCGGCGGCGGTCCCGAACGGCGTCGTCCTGGAAGCCGTCCGCCGTGACGGCGCCGAACTGCGGGTGACCGGACGAGCTCGTTCCGCGCCAGGTGTCGCCCGAACCCTGGAAGCCCTCCTGGAAGCGGACCGGATGGCTCGGCTGGAGTTGCTCTGGGTGGAGCAGGTCGGCGAGGCGGCGGACTCCGCGGAACAGCGGTTCGCGTTCGCCGGATCGCTTCGCTATGCGTCCAGGGAGCCGGAACCGTTCGAGCGGGTCGAAGCGGTGTCCCGCACCGGGGAGCGGTCCCGTTGAGAGGCCCCGGATTCCGGTGGATGGGGGCCGGGTCGTTCCTGGCGGCGGCCGCCGTCGCTTACGCCGTCTTTCGATTGGGAGTGCGGCCCGGGATGGTTCTGGAGACCCGGCAGGTGGAGGAGGAGATCGCGCGGTTGAACACGCCGGCGAACACGGCGAGTGCCGGACCTGCGGGTCCGGACGCCGGGGAGGCTGCCGAACTTGCGAAGGAACTGAACCGCGTCGAAGAGCGGGTTGCGGCGCTCGCCGGAATCCTTGCCGCCTCCGGCGAATCGGAGGCAGTCTTGCAGTCCCTGGGGGCGGCTGCCGCGGCGGCGGGAATCCGGTTCCTCCGCTTCGCGCCCGAGCCCGGATACCAGCTGGACGGATACCTGGCGAGCGCCGTGTCGGTCGTCGCCGAGGGCGTCTTCGCCGATTTCCTCCGCTTCTTCGAACGGGTCTCGCTTTCGCCACACCTGGTTCTGATGGAAGAGGTGCTTCTGGAGCGCACGCCCGGCGATCTCCTCCAGTGCCGCTTTGTCGCGGTCACGGTCC
Organism: Acidobacteriota bacterium; assembly: GCA_028877265.1. Classification (GTDB taxonomy): domain Bacteria; phylum Acidobacteriota; class Vicinamibacteria; order Marinacidobacterales; family Marinacidobacteraceae; genus Marinacidobacterium. Next base: position 50,676 of record JAPPGX010000093.1, on the reverse strand, counting down.
GGGCGGTCGAGGATTTCGTCGTCGGAGGGGCCCAAACGGTGGAGCCGGCATCGGAAACTCCGGAGAGATGATGCGCTGGAACCTGGGGGGTCTGCTGTTCTTCCTGGCGGCCGGATGCGTCGGGCCGGGGCAGGCGGGTGCGGCCGGCGGCCCTGTCCTCCCGCCGGTCCCGCGGGAGGAGCCGCAAACGGTGCGCGATCCATTCCGCCCGTCGGGCGCCGGATCGGCCGCGCCGCGGCCGCCGGGGCTTGCCGGCGTCGGGGTGACCGAAGCCGTGATTCGTGGAATCGTGAGGGTTCGGACCCCGCCGGGAGTCGAGGCCGAGCCCGACTCGCCCGCCTGGGCGATTCTCGAGTCGCTCGCCGGAGAGGGCTTCGTCGCGGCGCCGGGCGATGGCCTGCTGGACGGAGTCCTCGGGCGGATCGAGGCGGGTGGCGTTGTCTTCTGGCTGGCGGGCGATCCGGACCGCCCTGTCTATCGGCCCCTGGCGCCGCCGGCGGCCCCCGAGGAGGAGCAATGAAGAACCTGAAGAAGCTGGCTTGCGGCGGCGCGCTGCTCGCCCTGGCGGTCTTCGCAATCCGTCCGGGCGCGGCCTACGGGTACCGGCCGCCGCAGGTCCGGGTGACCGCGTCCCGGCCGGCGGTGACCGGACTGGAAATCGACCCGGGCCGCGGGGCGACCCGTCTCCGGCTCCTTACGGACGGGAAACTGCGCGCCCCGGCGGGAGCGCCGCTGGGGGACCGCTTCCAGGTGCTGATGCCGGGGGTCGACCTCTCGGCGGTAGCGGGTTCCTGGGGAGTGGGGACCGCCGAAGTCCTCGAGGTGCGTGTTTCCCCGGACGAGGCGGAGGGCATCACGGTGTTCGCCGCCCCGGGCGTCGCATGCACCCCCGCGCTGTTCGACGCCGGTCTGGAGATCGCCTGCCGGGCCCCGCCGGAGGCGTCCGTGGAGGAAACGGAACCGGCCGCTTCGGTCTCCGGAGAGGCGCCCGAACCGCGGGTCAGCCTCGATTTTCGGGACGCCGACCTCCGGGACGTGCTCCGCGTGCTGAGCGAAGCGAGCGGGCTCGATTTCGTGCTGCAGCCGGGGGTCGCCGGCCGGGTCTCGCTGCGGCTGAGCGAGATTCCCTGGGACCGGGCGCTGGCACTCGTGCTCCGGTCCCAGGGATTGGGACAGGTGCTGGAGGACGGCGTGCTGCGGGTGGGTCCGGCGGCCGAGCTGGCGGGGGAGTTTGAAGAGCGGCGGCGGCAGCGGGAGGTGCGCGAGCTCGCGGGCGACCTGATGACCTTCAGCCGCAGCCTGGCCTACGTGCGTCCGGAGGAGGTGAAGGAGGTGCTCGAAAGCCGCCTCAGCGCGCGGGGCTCGCTGATTGCCGATCAGCGGACCGGAACCGTCCTGGTGGCGGACGTGGAAAGCCGGATCCAGGAGATCGAGTCGGTGCTGGACGTGCTCGACATTCCGGTGCCGGGTGTGGAGATCGAAGCGCGCATCGTGCTCGCGACGCGCACGCTGACCCGCCGGCTCGGAATCCAGTGGGGCGGGGGACTGGTGCGCGAACACACCGGCAAGAAGCTGCCGCAGTCCGTACGCATCGGGGCCGACGCCATCGGCGGCGCCAGCTCGTCCTTTGCCACGGGAGCGCCCGCCGGCGGCGTGTCGACCCCGGTGAACCAGGATGGCGAGCGCCGGGGCTACGGCGTCAATCTCCCCATCAGCGGGGCGCCCACCGCGGCGCTCGGTCTCGCTCTGGGCGCCCTGAACGGCGCCGCCCATCTCGATCTGGCGTTGAGCGCCGCCGAGCGCCGGGGCGAGGTGCGGATCCTGTCGGCCCCCCGGATCGTTGCCCAGAACGCCCGGCCGGCGACGATCAAGCAGGGGGTGACCTTCCCGGTCCAGGTGGTGGCCAACAACACCGTCACCGTGCAGTTCCGGGACGCGGTGCTCGAACTCACGGTGACGCCGCAGGTCAGTCCCGAAGGGACGGTCCTCCTCGATCTGACCGTGAGCAACGATGCGCTGGACTTCGGCCAGGCGGTGGGAGGGATTCCGAGCATCCTGACCCAGCAGGCGACGACCCGGGTACGGGTGGAGAACGGGACCACGACGGTTCTGGGAGGCGTCTTCGCCACCCAGCAGTCGCAGGACCGGGGAAGGGTTCCGGGTCTGCATCGGATTCCGCTCCTGGGACACCTGTTTCGGTCGCGGGAGCAGAACCACCGCGACGAGGAACTGCTCATCTTCCTCACCCCGCGAATCCGCTCCGCCGGCGGGTCCCGACCGGCGGATTCCGGGGGGCGTCCGCCCGCTTGAGCGGGCCGGTTGCGGCCGCGTCGAAGCCGTCTCTCCGGCCGGCGAGGGCCCGCGCCGTTGTGTTACCGTTCCGGGCGTTGCGGGCCGAGCCCCGCTGCCGTTCGTGCCCGCATCCTCGTCCAAAGAGCCCACTCTCGCCGACCTGCTCGCGGCGCTGGACCAACTCGCCGGGACGGAGTTCCACGAGGTCGATCTCCGCGTTGGCGGGGCTCGTCTGCGTGTCGCGCGGGGACCGGCGGCAACGGTTGCAGCGGCCCTTCCGGCGGCCGCCGCGCTCCCGGTTCCGGTGGCTCCGGTGGAAGATGGGTCGGCGGACTCGGCCGCGTCCGGACTTGAGACGGTGACTGCGCCGATGGTGGGAACCTTCTACCGCCGCCCGCGGCCCGAGGCGGAGCCGTTCGTCAGCGTGGGAGATCGCGTCCGCAAGGGGCAGGTCCTCTGCATCATCGAGGCGATGAAGCTGATGAACAACATCGAGGCCGAGCACGGCGGGGAGATCGTGGAGATCCTTCCTGAGGACGGCTCCGCGGTCCAGTTCGGGGACCGGCTCTTCGCGATCCGGCCTTCCTAGCAGCCTGACTCCGTTCACAGGCTGCTGACGTGTTCAACAAGGTCCTGATCGCGAACCGCGGCGAAATAGCGGTCCGGATCATCGCGGCCTGCCGGGATCTCGGCCTGCGGACCGTGATCGCCTATTCGGATGCGGACCGCGACGCCCTGCCGGTGCGGCTCGCCGACGAACGTGTCTGCATCGGGCCGGCCGCACCCAGGGAGAGTTATCTGGATGTCCCGCGCATCCTGACCGCCGCCGAGATCTCCGGCGCCGACGCCATCCACCCCGGCTACGGTTTCCTTGCGGAGAGCCACGCGCTCGCCGAGGTGTGCGAAGCCTGCCGGGTGACCTTCATCGGTCCGCCCCCGGAGAGCATTCGAAGGATGGGAGACAAGGCGCTCGCGCGACGCATCATGAACGAGGCCGGGGTGCCGATTCTGCCGGGGACCGAGTCCGGCGTGTCCGGCGTGGAGGAGGCCACCCGGGTCGCGGGCGAGGTCGGATACCCGGTCCTGCTGAAGGCTTCTTTCGGCGGCGGCGGACGCGGCATGCGCATCGTGACCAGCGAGTCGGAGCTGGCGCCGGCGCTCAACTCGGCGGCGACCGAGGCGCAGGCCGCCTTCGGGGACGCCGAGGTCTATGTCGAGCGCTATCTGCCGAGCGTCCGCCATGTCGAGGTCCAGGTCTTCGCGGACGCTCACGGCAGCACGGTCCATCTCGGGGAACGCGACTGTTCGGTGCAGCGCCGGCACCAGAAGCTCGTGGAGGAGGCGCCGGGGCCCGGGCTCACCGAAGCGACCCGGACGAGGCTCGGGGAAGCGGCGGTGAAGGCCGCCGAGGCGGTGGGCTACCGCAACGCCGGGACCGTCGAGTTCCTCATGGACCCCGATGGCAACTTCTTCTTCAGCGAGATGAACGTGCGCATCCAGGTGGAGCACCCGGTCACCGAAATGGTGACTGGACTGGACCTCGTGCGTGAACAGATCCGCGTGGCTGCGGGGGAGCCGCTCTCGTTTTCGCAGGGGTCGGTGCAGGTCTCGGGCGCCTCGATCGAGTGCCGGATCAATGCCGAGGATTCGGAGCGGTTCATCCCGAGCCCGGGAACGATCACGGCCTTCCACAGTCCCGGCGGACCCGGGGTGCGGGTGGATACGGCGGCGCACGCGGGAGCGGTCATCCCGCCCTACTACGACTCGCTGGTCGCCAAACTGATCGTGCACGGCGAGGACCGGGCGCACGCCGTGGCCCGGATGCGGCGGGCGCTCGCCGAAATGGAGGTGGAGGGAATCCACACGACCCTTCCCCTCCACCGTCGCATCATGGAGAGCGAGGAGTTTCTCGCTGGTGGCTTCGACACCGGGTTCATCGGGCGTCTCGGTTGATCGGGACTCGAGCGGTTTCGAGCGCGCGGCGGCGTCCTGGTGTTCCCGGGGCTTTTTCGCGGCCGCCCCCGTCTATCCCATTCTGGACGCGGAGGTCTTCGGCGACCGCGACCCCGGCCCGGCGCTTCGCGCGCTCGGGAGTGCCGGGATCCGGATCGTCCAGCTCCGGGGGAAGGGTCTTGCGGCCGGCGCCTTCGCCGCCTGGGTGTCCGCGGGGGTGCGTGGCGCCGCGGGGTGCGGCGTCCACCTCGTGGTGAACGACCGTGCCGACGTCGCGTTTCTGAGCGGGGCCGACGGCGTCCATCTCGGGCAGGACGACCTGTCGGCGCGGGCGGCTCGCCGTCTGCTCGGACGCGCGGCGGTGATCGGCATTTCGACCCACACCCGGGCGGAGGTGGAACTCGCGAAGCGCGAACCGGCCGACTATCTTGCCGTGGGACCCGTGTTCGATACCGCGACCAAGGCCGATTCCGCTCCGGTGGTCTCCCTGTCGGGCGTTCGGGAAGCGCGCGGGCTCTATCGGGGACCGCTGATCGCGATCGGCGGCATCAGCCGGACGCGGATCCGCTCGGCCCTCGCCGCCGGGGCCGATGCGGCCGCGGTGATTTCGGCCGTGTCCGGCGTCTCGCCCCGCGACATCGGGGACCGGGCGCGGGCGCTCCTGGCGGCGGCCGGGTCCCGGCCGAAGACAGGTTGAGAGACTTCCTCAACCACAAGGAACCGAGGAGAGATTGATGGCTGGAAGGATCCTGGACGGCAAGAAGATCGGCGCTGCGATTCGCGCGGACGCCGCCGGGGCGGCTCGCGAATTCGCCCGCTCGGCGCGGCGTCCGCCGGGGCTGGCGGTCGTGCTGGTGGGCGACGATCCCGCCTCGGCGATCTACGTGCGAGGCAAGATCAAGGCCTCGCGGGAGGCGGGGATCGTCTCCGAGACCCACCGGCTTCCCGCCGCCACGACGGCTCCCGAACTGGCCGGTCTGCTGGAGCGCCTGAACCGCGACGAGGCGGTGGACGCGATCCTCCTGCAGCTTCCGCTTCCGGACGGGCTCGAGGCGTCGGAATTCCTGGCCCGGATTCGTCCGGAGAAGGACGTGGACGGCTTTCATCCCGAGAACGTGGGCCGCCTGGTGGCCGGCCTTCCGGGCCCGTGCCCCTGTACCCCGGCGGGAATCATGGAGATGTTCCGCCGTGAGGGGATACCGGTGAAGGGCTCCCGCGCGGTGGTCGTCGGGAGAAGCGACATTGTCGGCAAGCCGCTCGCGCTGCTGCTCCTCCATCAGCACGCCACGGTTACGGTCTGCCACTCGCGGACCCGCGACCTGCCCGCCGTCTGCCGCGAGGCCGACATCCTCTGCACCGCGATCGGCCGGCCGGCGATGGTGAGGGCGGACGCCATCCGCGAGGGCGCGGTCGTCGTGGACGTGGGAATGAACCGAGCTGGGACCGAGGCGGAGGTTCGCGATTTCTTCGGCGAAGACGAGAAACGGTTGGCCCGGTTCCGCAGGAACGGCTACACGCTGGTCGGCGACGTCCATCCGGTGGCGATGCGGGAGCGGTCTTCGGCGTACACCCCGGTGCCGGGCGGAGTCGGGCCGCTCACCATCGCGATGCTCCTCGCGAACACGGTCGCGCTGGCGGTGGCGCGCCAATCCGATCGGTAGCCGATGCTTCGGATTGGGCTCACCGGCGGGATTGCGTCGGGGAAGACCACGGTCCGGCGGGTGTTCGAGCGCGCCGGGATTCCCATGCTCGACGCGGATTCCCTGACCCACGAGTTCTTCGCTCCCGGCGGGGAACTCGTGGAGGAGGTCGCCGGTCATTTCGGGAACGAGGTCGTCGATCGGGAGGGGGGAATCGACCGCAAGACCCTGGGAGCGCACGTCTTCGCGGACCCGGCGGAGCGCGAATGGCTGAACGGTGTCGTGCACCCGCGGATCTGGCAGCGGATCGAGACGTTTCTGGATCAGCGGGAGAAAGAGGGGCGGCGGGTTGCCGGAGTCGAAGCGGCGCTCATGGTGGAGACCGGGAGCGCCGCCAACTACGACCGGCTGGTCGTCGTGGTCTGCCGCCCCCAGCAGCAGTTCGAGCGCCTCGCCGCACGGTCCGGAATGAGTCCCGAGGAGGCGCGCCTGCGGCTCGCCGCCCAGATGGACCCGCTCGACAAGGCCCGGCACGCCGACGACCTCGTGGATGCCTCGGGAACTCTGGAGGAGACGGAGGCGGCGGCCGCCGCGGTGGCCCAGGGACTCCTCGCGCGCGCGGGCTCCTGAATCAGCCCCAGAAGCGGTACAGCGCGGCGTCGAGCTGCCCGCGGGCTTCCAGGATCCGTTCGATGATCTGGCGGACGGCGCCCCGCCCACCCGGGGCGTCGGCGACGAAGTGGACGGATTCGAGGACGGCCGGGTGGGCGTCGGCGGGAGCGGCGGCGAAGCCGGCCTTCCGTAGCGCCGGCAGGTCCTGCACGTCGTCACCCACGAAGGCGACCTGCTCCGGGAGCAGGCCGAAGGTAGCGCAGGCTTCGTCGAACGCAGGCCCCTTGTCGAAGCAACCTTCGCGGAGATAGTCGAGAGACAGTTCCGCGGCGCGCTCTCTCACGGCTCCGGACCGGCGGCCGGTCACGAAACCCAGGCGCAGGCCGCTCTTCTTCGCCATGACGAGGCCGAGCCCGTCCCGGGAATGGAAGCGCTTTCGCTCGGGAATCCCGGCCTCCTCATCGCCCGGTTCGAAGGTGCCGTCGGTCAGGACGCCGTCCACGTCGAGCAGGATCGCCTCGATGGCGGCGAGCCGCCGGGCGAGCGGATCGCTCCCGCGTCCCGCGGCCGGCCGGCCGGCGGCGGAACCGCCGGCGTCCTCGCTGGGCACTGGGTGCCGGCAGTCCGGTGCTGGATCAGCCGGCGGAGACGGCTCCAGCCGAAGCTGGCAGGGCGCTCCGAGGCCGCCGCTCCCGTTTCTCGAGGGCGGCTCCGATGAAGTCGCTGAAGAGGGGGTGCGGGCGGAGCGGGTTCGACTGGAACTCCGGATGGAACTGAACGGCCAGGAACCAGGGATGGTCAGGAATCTCGGCGATTTCGTAGAACCCGTCCTCGGTGAAGCCGGAGAACTTCATGCCCCGGGACTCCACGAGTTCCGTATAGCCGCGCTCGAACTCGTACCGGTGCCGATGGCGCTCGCTGATCCTGGTCCTGCCGTAGGTGCGCGCGGCGAGCGAACCCTCGCGGAGAATGCAGGTCACCGCCCCCACCCGCATGGTTCCGCCCATGGGTTCAACGCCTTCCAGATTGCGGAGCAACTGGAAGACCTGGTGTTCCGCGTCCGGGTTGAGTTCCTGGGTGCTCGCCCCGTCGAGTCCGCATTCGGAGCGCGCGAACTCCACCACCGCCCATTGGAATCCGTAGCAGATTCCGAAGAACGGCACGCGCTCGATGCGTGCCCGCCCCGCTGCCTGCGCCATCCCTTCGGTCCCCCGGGATCCGAATCCGCCGGGCACCAGGATGCCGTCGCAGTCGTCGAGCTGGGAGAGGTCGCCATCCTGGAGGCTCTCGGCTTCCACCCAGCGAATCTCGACGCGTGCGTCATGGGGAACTCCGCCGTGCACGAGGGCCTCGCTGAGGCTCTTGTAGGAGTCCTCGAGCTCGACGTACTTGCCGACCACCGCGATCCGGACATCCCGGGAGCCGGTCCGCAGACGCCGGACCAGGTCCTTCCAGTCCGTCAGATCCCGTTCCCGGGAGGGAAGCTGGAAGTGGTCGAGGATACGGCTGTCCACGCCCTCGGCAGCCAGGTTGAGCGGGACCTCATACACGGATCGCGCGTCCACGGCGGTGAAGACGGCGTCCGAAGCAACCGACGTATGGAGTCCGATCTTGGCCTTGACTTCGGCGGGCAGGCCCTCCTTGGCGCGGCACAGGAGCACGTCGGGCTGGATGCCGATCGCCCGCAACTCCCGGACGCTGTGCTGGGTGGGTTTGGTCTTGTACTCGCCGGCGGTAGCGATCATCGGGACGAGCGTCAGGTGCAGGAAACAGACTCGTGACGGGCCCACGTCGAGCCGGAACTGCCGCGCCGCTTCGAGAAAGGGCTGCCCCTCGATGTCACCGACGGTTCCACCGATCTCGACGATGACCACGTCGGCGTCGCCGGCGACCGCGATCAGCCGGCGCTTGATTTCGTCGGTCACGTGGGGAATCACCTGGACGGTCGCTCCCAGGTATCCGCCCTGCCGCTCCCGCTCGATCACGGTCTCGTAGATCTGGCCGCTGGTGACGTTCGAGAGGGCGGAGAACGCGTTGCCGGTGAAGCGCTCGTAGTGCCCCACGTCGAGATCCGTCTCGGCGCCGTCGTGCGTCACGAAGACCTCGCCGTGCTGGTACGGGCTCATGGTGCCCGGATCCACGTTCAGATACGGGTCGAACTTGAGGAAAGTGACCGAGTATCCCTGCGACTTCAGCAGGCGCCCGATGGAAGCCGACGCGATGCCCTTGCCGAGCGAAGAGATCACCCCGCCCGTGACGAAGAGGAAGCGCGTCTCGGCGGGGAGAGGGGGGAGGCTCAAGGGATCAGCCCCCGGTCCCGAATGCCCGCCATGCGGGACACGAGTTTACCAGAGGGGCGATCCCGGCGCCGGCGGCGGCTGAGCGCGTCCGGCGGCTCGCGCCCTTGCGGGGCGTGACGGACCGGCCCCGCGCCGCGCGGGACGGGGCAGGGTGGCGCCCCACCTCGGGGCCCGCCCGAAACGCCGGTGCCGGAGACCTCCGGCGCGGGACGGCGGAGGCAAGCAACCTCCGGACCAGGAGCAATCGCTTTTTCGGTCCTCAACAACTTTGACCGGGATTGGGCGGAAATCTCGTCTGACCCTATTGGAATGCCTGAAGAACCGGCGGCCTCACCCCCCGCGAACGCCCGCGATCCCCGGGAGGAACTTGTGCGCCTGCTCAGGGACCTGGTCGGTCGCGGGGGGAGCGACCTGCACCTGAGCCCGGGCGCCGCACCTCGGCTTCGGATCGACGGCCGGCTCACCCAGGCGGAAGGCGAACCGCTGCCCGCGGCAGCCGTGGAGTCGATGGTGTCCGCCGGCTTGCCGCAACGCCAACGGGCAGTGCTCGAGCAGGACGGGGAGGCCGACTACGCGTTCACCCTGACCGGAGTCGCCCGGTTTCGCGGCAGCGTGTTTCGGTGTCGCGGGACACTCGCGGCGGTCTACCGCGTGGTGCCCGGCGAGGTGCCGTCGCTCGATGCGCTGGGTCTTCCGGCGAGCGCCGCGTCGCTCGCCGGGCTCGCGTCCGGTCTGATCCTCACCGCCGGTCCGGTCGGCTCGGGCAAGTCCACCACCATGGCGGCGATCGTGGACCGGATCAACCGGACCCGCGCGGTGCACGTTGTCACCATCGAGGATCCGGTCGAGGTCATCCACCGGAACCGGCGCGCCCTCGTCACCCAGCGGCAGGTCGGCAGCGACACCGCGTCGTTTCACGACGCGCTTCGTTCGGTGCTGCGTTCCGATCCGGACGTGGTGATGATCGGGGAGATTCGCGACCGGGACACCGTCGATGCGGCGCTCCGGGTCAGCGAGACCGGACACCTGGCGCTGGCCACCCTCCACGCCCGCTCGGCGCTTCACGCGCTGACCCGGATCGTGGAGATGTTTCCGGCCTCGCAGCATCGTCAGGCCCGGATTCGGCTCTCCGTGTCTCTGGAGGCGATCTACTGCCAGCGCCTGGTCCCCCGCGCCGACGGACGGGGACGCGTGGTGGCCGTTGAGCAGCTCGCGCCGACCCCTGCCGCCAGGAACCTGATCCGGGAAGACAAGTTGCACCAGCTCTTCGCCGTGCTCGACGCCGGCGCCGGGCGGGGGGCGTCCGTGTCGCTCAACGAATCGCTCATTTCGTTGTGGCGCCGGGGGATCATCACCCGGAACGACGCCCTCGCGGCCTCGAACGAACCGGCAGCCCTGGGAGCGGCGCTGGGTTCCGCCACGAATGGACGCCCCTGATTCCCGGGGTCGGCGACGGACGTGAGGAACTGGCTTCCCGAACCGGGACGGCGCCGTGCGGCGGGAACCGGTGGCCGCCCCTTCTCCCGGCTGGTGCTGAACCGTATCGGCCGCCGGAAGGTCGCCGTGCTGGTGCGCCAGCTGGGTGTCATGGTGGGAGCGGGGCTGCCGCTCGCCGAGAGCCTGGCGGTCCTCTACCGTCAGGAGGAGCATCCCAGGCTCCGAACGACGGTGGAACGGATTGCCCGGGAGGTCGAGTCGGGCAGTTCGCTGGCGGCGGCCATGAGCCGCCATCCGCGGGTCTTCAGCCGGCTGGCGGTGGCCATGACCTCCATCGGCGAGACCGGCGGGCGGCTCGACCGGAGTCTGCTCCGCCTCGCCACCGAACTCGAAAAAGCGGCGGCGGTGAGCGAGCAGGTGCGCGGAGCCTTTGCGTATCCGCTGGTGGTGGGCGCGATCGGGGTGCTGGTGGTTTCGGTGATCCTGTGGCGCGTCGTCCCGGTATTCAGTGAGCTTTACGAGGGCCTCGATGCCGAGTTGCCCCTCCTGACGCGCGTGGTGGTGGATGCGTCGCGGTCGCTTTGGGGATGGGCGCTCGCGGGAGTGAGTGTCCTGGCCGGTGGAGCGGCGGGGGTGGCGCGCTTCCGGCGGACCGACGCCGGGGGCGCCCTCTGTGACCGCCTCGCGCTCGGCGTGCCGCTCGTGGGCGGCCTGCTGCGTCAGGCCGGCATCTCGCGTTTCTGCAGGACGCTCTCGGTGCTCACCGAAGCCGGAGTACCCGTGCTGGAGGGGCTCGAGATCGCCCGCCGCGCGGTGGGGAACCGACACCTGGAAGGGGTCATGGGGGGAGTGCGCCCGAGCGTGGAGGCGGGCTCGTCGCTCGCCGGCCCGCTACGGCAGACGGGACTCTTTCCGCCGATGGTGGTGCAGATGGTCGGGGTGGGGGAGCGTACCGGGGAGCTCGACGTGTCCCTCGAGAAGGTCGCCGAGTTCTACGAAGAGGAGGTGCGCCGCCGGACCGCGACCATCCTGCCGCTCCTCGAGCCCCTCTTGATCCTGGTGCTGGGCCTCGTGATCGGGGCCATCGTGATCGCCATGTATCTGCCGATATGGACCCTCGTCGGGCGACTGGCGTAGGCAGCCGGTGGTGCAACTCGCGCGGCATTCCCGAGCCGAGCCGGACGGGGCCCGGATCCGCGCGCACCGTGTCGCCCGGGCGCCTCGGACTCGGTGGATCGTCCGATCCCTCTCCGCCAGGGCGGACGGCGCACGCCGCGGGCGGGTGGCGGCGCCCGCCCACCCAGCTCTCCGGGCCCGTTCTCACACCCTGTCCAAGGAGGACGTATCCTTATGAATCACAGCCACTCCTTCCGCCCGGTCCCGGATTCCCCAATGAAATCGCCACCGAGCCGCCCTGCACTCCAACGGGCCGGCAGGCCGTGGGGCGGTTCTGCACGGCGGCGCGCGCCGGCTGCCGCCGGCTTCACCCTGATCGAACTGCTGATCGTGATCGCGATCATCGGCGTGATCGCGGGGATCGCCATTCCCCAGTTGTTGCGCGCGCGTCTGTCCGCGAACGAGGCGCAGGCGATCGGGGACTCCCGCGCGGTGATCGCCGCGCAGCAGACCTACGCGGCCTCCAACTGCGGTTTCTTCGCCGATCTGACGAACCTGTGCCGCAACGGCGCCGATTGCGGCGGGTCGATCGGCATTCCCGACTACCCGACTGCCGCTCCCGAGTTCATCGGCGCCGACCTGGGACGGAACAGCCCCTACGTGAAATCGGGATACAACCGCACGCTCGCTCCCAACGGGACGCCGACCGCGGTGCCGCCTCACTGCGATCCTGACAGTCTGCTCGACTACTGCTACCACTCGGAGCCGGCGGACGTGGGGCGCACCGGAGTGCGGTCGTTTTCGGCCACCAGCGCCGGAGCCATCTACAACGACCCCTCCGGAGCGCCGATCGCCTGCCCGGTGCCCGCGGCAACCGCTTTTCTCGAGTAGAAGACAGGCCGAGCCCGCTTGGAAATCCGCGCCCGGCAGCTGAGCGCTTCCTATCCGGCGCCCGGACGTTTCGGGCTCGCGCTTCGCCGCCGGACGGTCGTCCGGGAGGTCAGCTTCGCGGTCGCGGCGGGTGAGGTGGTGGCCCTGGCCGGAAAGAACGGCTCGGGAAAGACCACCACGTTGCGCCTGCTGGCTGGCCTCCTTCCCGCCGATCGAGGCGACGCCCTGCTGGGGGAGGTGGAGGCCACCCGCAGCGACGCGCGCCGGGGTCTGGGATACCTGGGGGAAGAAGACGAGTTTCCGGCGGGTCTGAAGGTAAGGAATGTCCTGCGCTACGCCGCGGTGCTCGCCGGGTATCGCGGCCCGGAAGCTCGTCGCGAGGCGGAGCGAACGGCGGGGGCGGTCGGATTGGCGGAGTGGTTGAACCGGCCCGCCGCCGGGGCTTCGCGGGGTGTCCGGCGGCGGGTCTCGCTGGCGCAGGCACTGCTCGGCGAACCCCGGGCGCTCGTCCTGGACGAACCGCTCACCGGGCTCGACCCGGAGGCCCGCGCCAGGTCCCTGGCGGCCATTCGCGCCGCGGCCCGGGACGGAGCGGCCGTCATCCTCAGCCTTCACGAGGCCGCCGCGATCGAGTCGGTCGCGGACCGGCTGATCGTTCTTGCGGATGGAACCGTCGCCGCCGCCGGGCCGGTGGCGGACTTCGTGGCGAAGGCCGGGAGGGACCGGTCCGCCGGCGGGGGCGGCGGCTGGCTGGCGGCGGCGCTGAACGGCGCGAGTCCGGTGACTCCGTAACCACCGGTGCCGATCGCTCCACTCACGGCCACCGTCGCCGTCGCCCTGCGCGGGTTTGTCGCCGAGCGGAGCCTGCTGGCCGCGCTGGGGCTGGTTCTCGCGTGTTTCGGAGTCGGGGTGCTCCTGAGCGACGCGTCGCTTGGCCCGGGGGGGCGTTTCGAGACCAACGTCGCCTGGGTGCTCGCCGAGGTGCTCGGCTGGTCGTTGGCCCTCACCCACGGAGCGGGCCTGGTCGGCAGCCGGGGGGTTCTGGGCGCCTTCGCGCTGGCGAGGCCGGTTTCCGCCGGGCTCCTGCTCGGCGGGCGCTTCCTGGGCCTCGCCGCCGGCCTCCTCCTCTACGTGGCGGCGGTGGGGGCGACGCTCTCGGCATGGCTCCTCGTCGCGCACGGCGGGGCGACGGCGGCGATGCTCGGCATCGGTTGGCTGCTATGGCTGCGGCTCCTCGTGATCCTCGCCGTGTCCACGCTTTTCCTGGCGCTGGTCCGTCCCGCGGTAGCCCTCGTGCTCGCCGCGCTCTCTTCGGTCGCCGGTTGGCTGGCGGCGAGTTTTCCCGAGGCGGGTCCCGGCGCCCTGGAGCCGGTGGCGCGGCTCGCGACGTTCGTCCTGCCGGACCTGCGGGCGCTCGATGCGCCGATGGCGGGTTTCCCCGACGCGGGGCTGACGCTCGCGCGCCCCACCGTCTATGCGATGACGTACGCGGCCGCCATGCTTGCCGCCGCAATCGCCGTGTTCCCGTGGCGTGCCCGCCAGCCCGCCGCGCCGGCATCCTGAAGCGACGGATGAAGAGACCTCGTCGGCCCGGCATCCGCGGCGTCGGCGCCGGCCGTCTCGCCAGCGCCGGGCTGTCGCTCCTGTTTCTCGGGATGGCTGCCCGGATCGCGCCCGCGGCGCGACCGGGACCGGAACTCGCCGCCCGGCCTCCCGGCGCGCGCCTCAGCGACGCCGGGATCTCGGCTCTCCCGACCGGGGTTCGGCGCGTCCTGGCCGACACTTCGTGGTTGCTCGCTGTCCAGTACTACGGGAATCGGCGGCTTGCCGGATCGCCCGGGTTCCCGAATCTGGGCGCCCTGATCGAGCAGGCGCTGCGTTTCGATCCGGGTCTCCGTCCCGCGGCGCTCGTGGGGCCGCTGCTGCTCGCGGAGCCCTCCCCGCTGGGCGCGGGGGAACCCCGGCGCGCCGACGCGATCCTCGCCGACTGGGTGCGCCGGCGCCCCGGCGACTACGACGCCGCGCTGGTCCGCAGCCTGCTGCACACCTGGCATCTCCAGGACTCGGAATCGGGCGCGGCCCTGCTGCAAACCGCCAGCGCCCGTGACGACGCGCCGCCCTGGCTGCTGGCGGTGGCGGCGCGGTCGCTGACGGGCGTCGGCGCCCGCGCCACGGCCCGGAATCTGTGGCGCGTCCTGTTGGAACGGGCGGACGACGGGCGCACGCGCTCGAACGCCCGTACGCATCTGCTTCAACTCGACGCGCTCGACCGATTGGACGAACTCAACTCCGCGTTGCGCGTTTACGAACGGCGGTCGGGACATCCTCCCCGAGGCTGGGAGGATCTCGTCAACGCCGGGCTGCTGGCGGGCCGACCGGTCGATCCGGCCGGGGTGCCCTTCGTTCTCGGCCGGGCCGGCGTTCCCGGAATCGCCCCTGAGTCGCCGCTGGCCGGCTATCCGCGCCGCTGACCGCCGGTGGGGCCTGACTCGGAACTCGCCGGGACATTGATCCAGCCCGCGCTGTTCGTGGTCGGACTTGCGGTCGGGAGCTTTCTGAACGTCCTGATCCATCGTCTCCCCATCGGCGAGTCGATCGTCTTCCCGGGCTCCCGATGCCCCGTGTGCGCGGCGTCCATTCGCCTGCGGGACAACCTGCCGGTGATCTCCTGGATCCGGCTCGGAGGCCGCTGCCGGGATTGCCGGGCCCGGATCCCGGTCCGCTATCCGCTGGTCGAAATGCTGACCGGGGCGATCTTCGCGTGGGCGCCGGAAGGCGGGGATCCCGCGCTCGTCGTCTCCCGGCTGCTCCTGCTGAGCCTGCTGCTCGCGCTGGCAGTGACGGATTGGGAGCGGATGGTGCTGCCGGACGCTCTCACGCTTCCCGGTGCGGCCCTGGGCCTCCTCCTTTCGGGACCGCGTGCCGATCTGGACTTCGTGACCTCAGCCGCCGGCGCCCTGCTCGGGGCCAGCCTGCTCTTTGTGCTGCGTGCGCTCTGGCTGCGGTTTCGCGGGGTCGAAGCGGTTGGGCTCGGCGACGTGAAGTTGCTCCTGCTGATGGGAGCCTTTCTGGGCCCGGCGCCCGCGCTGGGCGCGGTGGCCCTCGCAGCCGCGCTGGGAGTGCTGGTGGCCGGACCGCTGCTGCTGCTGGGCAGAATCCGGCATGACACCCCGTTGCCGTTCGGCACCCTGCTCGCCCTGGGCGCGGGCGCTGTCTTCGTAGTCTCGACCGGGGGTTGACAACCCGCGGCAAGACCCACGCGGCGTTCGCCCGGCGATCCATCCCGGCTGAACCGCTCCGCTTCGCGGCCCTCATCGTTGCGTTTCGGTCGGAATACACCCGGTATTCCTTCCTCACGCGCCTTGTCAGCCGGGCGCCGCCCCGGGCTCGGCGCTCACGTGGGTTTCACCACGGGCTGTTGACCCGCCGGGGCGGCGACGGGCTGCCCGGCGAAGTGCAGCTTCGCTTCGACTTTTCCACATTTGGCTCCGAAGTGGGAAAAAATCGAAGCGATTTGCGTCTGTCCTTGTGTAGGGCAAGGACATGCACCGACAGACCGCACACCGACCCGCCGAGCCTAAGCCGGGCGAGGGCGGGTTCTCGCTCGTCGAGACGCTCTTCGCCGTCCTGCTGCTCGTCGTCGCCGCCGGCGGGCTCGTGCGCGCGCTGTCTCAGGCGTCCCAGGCCCGCCAGGCTGCCGCCGATACCGATCTCGCGACCCGAATCGCCGCGGCGCGGATGGAGGAATTGCTGGCGGCCCCCTTCTGGCGTGGATGGCCGTGGCCGGGTTATCACGCCGCGGTCGCCCCCGGCGGCGCCGTAGAAATCGAAGGCGCCGGCGCGCCCGGATACTTCGCCTACTTCGGCGAGGACGGGGAGTCGGCCGACCGTCGCTCCGCACGCTACGAAGTGCGCTGGCGGATCCGGGAGCTCGCCCCCCGCGGTGGAGACCGGCTCGCCGGTCTTCGGCTCGAGGTCGTGGCGATGCCGGTCTCCGGCGGCCGCGGTTCCGTCGTCCGGCTGGACTCGGTCCGGGTGGCAAACCGTGAATAGGGCCGGACCGCCGCCGCTGGGGCCTCCGAAGGGCTCAGCGGAGCGGGGAATGGCGCTCGTCCTGGCGCTCCTGCTGGTGCTGGCCCTTGCCGGTATCGGGGCGGTCGTGCTGGTCTCGGTGGGATCGGACGGCGCGACCGCGCGAAACCAGGCCTGGACGGCGCGGGCGGCGGCCCGGGCCGAGGCCGGGCTCGAACTGGCGAAGGCCGTGCTTGCCGCCCACGTGGAGGAGCACGGCAGCTTCGAAATGGCCCTCCCCCCGGTTCGCCCCTCGATCAGGGCCCGCGAGGCGGATCCGTGGGGCAGGGCCCTTCCTCATGACGGCGCCGCCTGCGGCGATCCGGGCGCGCCGGGCTGCCGCGACTACGAGGTGTTCCGCGACGAACCGCTGGCGGGCAGGAATGGCCGAGTCTATGTGGGCCGCGTGTTGCGCGACCTCGCGGGGCGCCCGCTGCTGTTCGATCCGCGCGCTCCGGCGGCCGGTTGGGCGCCGGATCTCGATGGAGACGGGATACCGGACGTCACCGGGGTGACCGTCTGGATTCGCCGGCCGGTGGTGGGCGCCCGCGACGCCGGGGCCCCGCACGACCGCGCCGTGCTCACGGCCGAAGCGCGCCATCCGCCGCCCCGAACGCCGCAGGACCCGCACGCGGTCAGCCGGCTCGAACTGACCCTGCGGCTCGCGCCGCGTCCATCGGAGCCTGAAGCGGCAGACCTCGACTACAGCGATGGCCTGACGACCTGGGTCCGGCCACGGCTTCCGGCCGGAGACCGCGGAGAGTCGCGGTGAGAGAACGTGCGAGCGCTTCCTGAAAGGAGAAAACCCATGAAACGGTTCGACGGCCGTCCACATGTTGGTCCGTGCCTGACGCGGGCGCTGCTGTTCGCCGCCGTCGCGGCGGCCGGCCTCCTGCCGCGTTCGGCGGCGGGCGGAGTCCAGGACTTCCCTGACGAGGACCGGGACCCTCTCGGGATCGTGCGCACCACGACTCGGCCCCGGGTCTGGATCCTGTTCGACACTTCGGAGTCCATGGGCGCCGCGATGGGGAGCCGGAGCCGGTTCGCGGTTGCCCAGGACGTGGTCCGGTCGGTCGTCGGGAATCTGGAGTCGGCGTCGGGCGAACCTCTCGTGCACTGGCGACTCGCGGCCTTCCAGCAGGTTCGGTTCCTGGAGGACCTGAGTTCCCGTAGGGCGGTCTGTCGAGACCCCACCATGGGAGCCGGGCTCCCGCACGGTACGCCGGGAGTCCCGGCGACATCGGTCCGCTGCGGAAGCGTCCGGATTCTCAGCAACCCGTCCGGCTGCGAGGCCGAGCGGGGACGGACCACCCTGCTGCGGGAACTTCCACGAAGCGTCAACATCGACCGCACCCCGAACGGGATCGCTCTTTACCAGCTCGCCAGCCATATCCGGGCGAACGCCACGGACGATCTGGAGCCCGGCCAGCAGAACGTGATCGTGTTGATCACCGACGGCCTCGACACCTGTGAGTGCGTCTACCACGCATGGCTCGACTTCAATGACGGGTCGGGCGGGCGGGCGCCCCCGGGTGGGGTATGGCTCCGCACGAGCCACACCAGTCCGGACGTGGTGGTTCGGGAGGCGCCGTCCCCGCCAGCGTACGCCGCCTGGAATGCCGGGCTCAAGGCGAAGGCGGCGTATCTGGCGCTCAACGGCGGCGATCCGGATGCAGGCCTGGGGGACATCCATGTGGTCGGCGTCGCGATGACGGACGAAGTGGCGCGGGGCCACACGAACCACCTGGCGTGGATGGCCTCGGGCGGCCGGCATCCGGCGATCCACGCCGACCAGCCCGAGACCCTACGGCAAGCCCTCAAGCAGGTTCTCGACGAGATCACCCTCCCCGCGGGGACGGTGAAGCTTGCGGCGCCGCGGCTCGCCACCGTCAAGGAACTGGTTGCCAGTTCTCCGAGTCCCGCGTTCTCCGGGAGCGACCCCTCGCTTTCTCCGGACGCCCTGGTGGCTCCGGTGAACGGGCGCGACGGCCTCGAGGAGGTGATCCGGCGGCGCTCCTCGTACGCGGACAACATCCTGCTCTCGACGAGTGCGGATCTCCATTCGCTTCGCGGCAGGCTGCAGGCGTTTCCCACTTCGACCGAAGGCGGAGGGAGCCTCGGGGCATCGGTCTGGAATGCGGGAATGCAGCTTGCCGAGCGCGATCCGGAAGATCGGCTGGTGCTCTTCAACCGGGCCGGAAGCCGCGCGCTCAGGGTTTTTCGCGTCGGTGAGGTCACCCCGGAGGACCTCGGCGTCGAGGCGGGCTACCTGACCGAGGTGGACGGCGCCGGGGCCCGCACCGCCGAGGACGCCGCCCGCATCGTGGTGCGCCTGGTCCGCGGCGAGACGCTCGAGGTGCATCCCGACACCGGGACGATCTACCGGCCCGACGGGCGTCTCCACTTTACCGGGGGCCGGGGCACCTGGAAGCTCCGCGAGGGCCTGGCCTCTCCGGCTGTGGTCACGCATCCTCCCCGCCGTCCGGATCGCGTCCTCCGGGAACGGGAGAGCTACGAGCGCTTTTTCGCCCGGCATGTGAATCGGCGGACCATGGTCTATCTCCCGACCAGCGGCGGGCTGCTCCACGCCTTCGCCGCCGACAGCGGGAAGGAGGTCTTTGCGTACATCCCGGACGACATTCTCGGGCCCGCCCCGGATGCCCAGGACGCCGGGGAGCGCGTCTTCCTGCGGGAACTCGCAATCGCCGGCGTCCGGGATGCGGCCGGCCTCCGCCGCGGACTCGTGAACCGCTTCGCGCTCGCCGGCTCGCCGGTGGCGCGCGATGTCTTCCTGCCGGGAATACGGGAGTGGCGAACGCTGCTTGCCTTTGGCCGCTCCTTCGGCGGGCGGTTCGTGACCACGCTCGACGTGTCCGAGGTGGGAGACGGGTGGGCCGGCGGGCATCGCGCCCCGACTCCTTCGGCCGGCGGCTCCGGGCTGCCGCGCCTGCGCTTCAACGTCGGCCATCGTCCGCACGTTCCGGGCGTCTCCCTGTCCGAACTCGGTGAGACGCCGGAACCGCTCCTGGTCGAAGTGCCGGCTGGCGGGGGAAGCTCCTGGACGATGTTCCTGCCGGCGGGACAGGGGAACCCGGGCGGCGACTCCGGCGAGTGGTTCCTGGTCCTGTCACCCGAGGACGGGCGGGTCCGCCGCCGCTACCGGCTGGAGCGGGCCTCCGGCGCACGCATTCAGAAGAACGGCGCCGTCACCCCGGCGGCGCCGTGGCGGCCGGCGTGGTCGGCGCCCGGAGCCACCGATCTCGTCACCCGGGTGTACCTGGCCGATCTCCACGGCCAGATCCACCGGCTGCGGCTCCCGGAAGCCGGCGCCTGGCACTGGAGCGTTGCCCACCGGCTGGGCGGGGAGCATCCGGTCCTCACGCCACCGGTGGTTTTCCCGTTCCCGGGACGGACCGAGCCCCATCTGCTCGTCGTGACCGGGGGTGACCGCCGCGTCCGGGACAAGCCCTCCGCGATCGTCCTGCTTCGGGACGAGGGAACGCGTTTCCACGAAGTCTGGAGGAGAACGCTGTCCGACGGCGAAACCCCCCAGGGACAACCCGTGGTGCTCGTGGACGGTCTGGGCGTCGAGGTGGTGCTTGCCACCCACACGTCCCGGACCGAAGCGCTCTCCTGCGATACCACCGCCACCACCGACGGGGTCGCCCGGCTGCGCGCCTTCAATGGCCTGACAGGAGCGGAACTGGCCGGGGTGGTGGCCGAAGGGGCCCCGGTGCGGGCGTTCGGCCCGGGACGCGTTCGGGGGATCAGCCTCTCCTCCTCGGGAAACATGGCCCTGAGCGTCACCAGGGTCGGCGGTCAGGCGATCGACACGATCATCGGAGACTTCGAGTTCCGGGTGCGGGACAGCGCCCTCGAGGACGTGACCCTCTTCGTCGAGGGGTTCCGCCGTTCTCCCTACTGGATCCGCCCGGAGGGTTGAGACGGTGGCGAAACCCAGGCGTCCGTCTCGCCGGTGGCGCACGCGGAGCGGCGGCGCCACTGCGGCGGGTTTCACGATCACGGAGGCTCTGGTGGCGCTCGGCCTCACGCTGATGGTGGCGGGGACCTTCGGCCTGCTGTTCCGCCAGGCCCGGCTGACCCTGGATCTCCAGCCGGAGCTGGCGACCCTGCGACAGGACGGTCACGCGATCCTCGATCGCATCGCGGCGGATCTGGTGCGTTCGGGCGGCGGTTTGCCGGCTGAAATCCCGGTCTTCACCGACCTCGACCGGGCTGGAGACCGGAATCCCGATGGACTCGACTTTCTGACGGCTCCCGAGCGCCTGGCGGAGGCGTCGTTCGAGCCGGTGGTGGCGTTCGACGGCGTGGAGGTGCGGCTCGGGCATCCCCGGTCTCGCCTCGACCGCGGGCCCGGAGATCGAAGACGGCGTTTCGTAACGGTCTTCAACGACGACGAAATGACGCCCCGGTGGGTCTTCGGTCAGGTGGTCTCCGTCCGCGGCGGGAGCGGGCGCGGGGAATCGGGACTGGTGAACGCGATCCGCGCGGCGGGGAACCACGTCGCCGAGGTGCGGGCGGGGGAGGCACAGCCGGCCGGCGCCACGGTGCGGATCGCTCCTGGAGAGAGTCCCTGGCACCGGCATTTCCGTCCGAGCGTGGACGGCGACACGTTCGAGCCCGGCAGCGGTGGCGGCCTCCTGGAGCGCGCGCTGCAGAGCGTGCTCGGCGGAGCGATCGAGGCCGCCGTTCCCGGAATCGGCGGTGGCGCGCTCGCGAGCCTGACCGAGGAGGTGGTGGGCGCGATGCTGGAGCGGTGGGCGCGGGAACGGGGGGTGCCGCTGGGAACGCCGGTAGAGGTCCGGCAGGGGGAGGGAACCGGACTCTTCGGGCTCGGCCAGCCCGGCCTGGTGCCCGTGACCCGCATCCGCTACTGGGTACGGGAGGCGCGCCCGGATGCCGTCGATTCCCGCCGGGTCCTGATGCGCCGGGTGGACGAGGAGCCGCCGCAACCGGTCGGGTACGTGGAAGACCTGCAGGTCCGGTACGTTACGGGTGAGGGCGCCGACGTCCTGCTGGATGTCCCGCCCCGCTTCGTCGGCGACATGGCGTCGGCGGCGCGGCTACGGGATCACATCGTGCGCGCGGTCGATGTTGCGATCCGGGTCCGCGCCGCCGAAAGCCGGGTGGGCAGAGCCTTCGCCGGGAACGGCGCCGGGCTTCGGGAAGAAGGAGTCGGTCAGCTCACCCGGGTCTACCGGCGCCGGGTAGGGGTTCGGGTGGCCGCGGCCGGCGTCGAACGCCGCGCCTGGGAGGAACTCATGCAGTTGAACGCGTTGCCGACCGAGATACCGAGGATCGGGCCGTTCCGGTTCCTTCCGGTGCCCTGGTAGCCCGATTCCCGTCTTCCGTTGGCGCCCCGCCGCGGGGAGCGGTCCGCCGTTCACGGCGGCCCCAGTGGATGGCGACCGTCCCCAGGGCCAGATGCCGGTAGGAGACCGCGCCGAATCCGGCCCCACCGAGAGTGCGGGCGAGCGCCCCGGCATCCGGAAAGCTCAGGATGGAGTCCCTCAGGTAGTCGTAAGGCTCCCCGCCCGCAGCAGCGAGACGGGCGAGGCCGGGTACCGCGAGCCGGAGCCAGGCCCCGTGCCCGATCCGCACCACGCGGCTCTCCGGCCGGGAGAACTCCAGAATCACGAGTTTGGCTCCGGGGGAAAGGACCCGGCGAATCTCGGCGAGCCCTCGCTCCAGATCCGGGAGATTCCGGATTCCGAAGCCGACGACCGCGGCGTCGAAGACGTCGTCGGCGAAGGGCAACCGCATCGCGTCTCCGGCTACGCCGGGGAACGCCACCCGGCGGCGAGCGGCCTTGGCGTCCGCGATTTCCAGCATCGCGGGGGTCAGATCGCAGCCCACGGGCCGCACACCGCGCGGCAGCAGGAGGGCGAGATCCCCGGTGCCGCAGCACAGATCCAGGACCCGGGAACCCGGCGCACAGTCCAATTCGCGGAGCGCCGCCCGCCTCCAGCCCTGGTCGAGTCCGACGCTGAGGACCCGGTTCATCCGGTCGTAGCGCGGCGCGACGGCCTCGAACATGCGCCGAATCGCCCCCGGAGCCTGCCGCCGGGCATCCGGGGAGAGCTGCGACGAGCGCATGATGCAGTCTAGCGGCCGTTCGACCCGGGCAGACGATAATGTGCGCAACCTTGCCCGCCCTCTCCCCGTTCCCGCTGATGATCGGTCCGCTCGGCATGCAGGAGATGCTGATCATCCTGGTCGTGGCCCTGATCGTGTTCGGCCCCCGCAAGCTGCCCCAGATCGGCAAGACGCTCGGCAAGAGCATCGCCGAGTTCCGGCGGACC
This sequence comes from Acidobacteriota bacterium, assembly GCA_028877265.1. Lineage (GTDB taxonomy): Bacteria > Acidobacteriota > Vicinamibacteria > Marinacidobacterales > Marinacidobacteraceae > Marinacidobacterium. The sequence continues at coordinate 28,041 of JAPPGX010000093.1, read as the reverse complement.
AGCACGGAACTGCGCAGCACGCTGGAGCGGGAGGTCCAGATGGAGGAGTTCCGGTCGGCCCGCAGCGAGGTTTCCGAGTTGAAGAAGGACGTAACGGATCTGGGCCGGGGACTCGACCCGGACCGCGGATCCGGTCCGCCGGGCGCGGGGCGTGAAGAGAGGGAGAGCCCGCCGGAGGCGCAGTCCGCGGCGGATGCACCCCCGGCGGACGCGTCCGGAGCGGACGAGGCGACGGACGGAGCCGCCGCCGAAGCGGAGCCGGCCGGCGCTGGGGAGCCCCCCGCCGGAGACGATGCGGCGAGCGATGACGGGGCGGCGGGATCGGAGTCCCGGGGAGACTCCGGCAAGTGACGGGGCGGGGCAGCTCCCGCTGTTCCACGGCATTCCGTGAGCGACTCTGAACGGACGGACAGCCCGGACGGGCCGGCCGACCGGATGACCTTCCTCGAGCACCTGGACGAGCTGCGCAGCCGTCTCATCCGCGCGGCGATCGCGATCATGGTGGCCTTCGTGGGCTGCTTCTTCTTCTACGACGAGGTCTTCAACTTCCTGATGCAGCCGCTCCGGAACGTGATCGAGCCGTACGGCGGAAGCCTCATCGCCACCGCGCCGCAGGAGAACTTCGTGCTCGGGATCAAGATGAGCTTCCTGGTGGCCATCGTCGTCTCCACGCCGGTCTGGCTGGGTCAGGCGTGGGGTTTCATCGCTCCCGGGCTCTATCGCCACGAACGCCACCTCGCCGTCCCGTTCGTCATCGTCGGCTCCGTTTTCTTCATTTCCGGCGCGGTGTTCTGCCACTACATCCTGTTTCCCATCGGCGCCGAGTTCCTGAGCACGTTCGGCGGCGTCGGCGAGGACATCGAGATCCGCTACCGGGTCTCGGAGACGTTCAGTTTCTACGCCCGGTTGGTTCTGGTGACCGCGGTGATGTTCCAGATCCCCACGCTCGCGCTGCTGCTGTCGCGGCTCGGGGTGATCACTCCCGGATTCCTCGTCCGCTACTTCAAGTACGCGATCCTGCTGTGTTTCGTGTTCGCCGCCCTCCTCACCCCTCCCGATCCGGCCACCCAGATCCTCCTGGCGGGACCCATGATCCTGCTCTACACGTTGTCCATCGGGATTGCCTGGGTGGGGAACCGAATGCGCGGCAAGGGACGGGAGGACGAGTAGGCGGCATCCGGATAGCCGGCTGCTAGGATCACGCCATGAGGCTCCGGGCGCGGGTCATCCCCCTGCTGATGCCGTTGCTGGTGGGGGCGGCCATCTCGGCGACGATCCTGGGCGTCCAGCCGGCGCGCGGGCTCCCGCCCTCCGACGGGCTGAAGGTGCTGCTGCAACGGCACTCCAATGTCATCTTTCATATCGAGACGGCGTACCCGCGGGAGATCGAGCCGGAGACACTGACCCGGGCGACGGTGTCCGGGATGCTCGCCCGGCTCGATCCCCACTCGAACCTGTTCGTCCCGCGCAACTACCGTCAGATGCGGGAGCGGCAGCAGGGTGGCTACGTCGGGCTCGGCATCCGGGTGCAACACCAGAACGGCCTCCTGACGGTCGTTTCGCCCTTCGAGGGGACTCCTGCGTACCGACTCGGGATCCGCGCCGGCGACGTGATTTCCCGGATCGAGGGCGAGGACGCGACGCAGTACACGATGGACGACGCGGTGAACCTGCTCCGGGGTCCGCGAGGCACGCCGGTCAGCATCACCATTACCCGGCCCGGCTACGAGGCCCCGCTGGACTTCACGGTGATCCGGGACCGGATCCCGCTCAAGAGCGTTCCCTACTACTTCGTGCTCGACGAGCCGGCCGGGTCCGAGAAGACCGGCTACGTGCGGGTCTCGGACTTCAACGAGAACACCGAGAGCGAACTCCGCGACGCCATTGCGGAACTTCGTCTCCAGGGGGCTGCCCGGCTGCTCGTGGATCTTCGCCACAATCCGGGTGGACTCCTGAACCAGGCGGTGGCCGTGTCCAACGTCTTCCTGAAGCAGCATCAGGAAATCGTTTCGATCCGCGGACGTCACTCCGAGAACGACCAGGTTTTCCATGCCGACAAGCCCGGTCCCTACAGCGATGTCCCCGTGATCGTTCTCGTTTCCCGGGAGAGCGCCTCCGCGTCCGAGATCGTCGCGGGCGCCATCCAGGATCACGACCGCGGGCTGATCCTCGGGGAGAACACCTACGGCAAGGGGCTCGTCCAGTCGGTCTTTCAGCTGCCGCACGGCTACGCGCTCGGCCTCACCTCCGCGGAGTACTTCACTCCCAGCGGCCGCCGGCTCCAGCGGGACTACGACTCGGGGGACTTCCTCGCGTACTTCCAGGATCGGGGCGAGCGCGAATCGAACGACGAGGCGGGGACCATCGTCCTGACCGGGCTTGGCCGGGAGATCCGGGGAGGGGGAGGCGTCGCGCCGGACATTGAAGTCCCGGCCCCGGAGCTGCCCGAAGTTCTGGTGGACGTCGAACAGCACGGCGCCTTCTTCCGATTCGCCACCCGGTTCGTCCCCGCCGACGGCCGCGGGGCGGTGGACGGCGCGGGCACCCGGCCGGATGAACTCCAGGCGCGGGGCGACCTGATCCGGGCGGTGGATCAGGGTTTCCGCGCGGACGCCGCGACGCTCGCGGAGTTCTTCGACTTCCTGTCGGAGGAGGGGATTCCATACGACCGGGACGGACTGGAGCGGCATCGCGACGCGGTGGCGCTCCGGATCGAAGGCGAGGTCTTCAGTCTTCTGTGGGGACCGGGGGCCTCCCGGCGCGCGACTCTGGACCGGGATCCCCAGGTCACGGCGGCGCTTCAGGCGATGCCCGAGGCGGCGCTGCTGCTTCGCGATCCCGAGGCGTACCTGGCCGGGACCAACGGCGGGGAGGACCGCTGAGTGATCCCGGGCCGCTCCTCCGCGATTGGGGTGGCCCTCACTCTTCTCGCCGCCGGCGCGACGCTCGCGCCGGCGCAGTCGAACGTCGAGGAGTTGGCGGCTCGTCTGGAGAGCAGCGATGCCCGGACCCGCCGCGACGCGGCCCGCGCGCTCGGAGAGGAGGGCTCGATCGAGGCGGTGGCGGCGCTGCTTCCCGCGGCGCGTGATGCGGACCGCGACGTGCGGCGCGCCGTGTTGGAGGCTCTGGCGGCGGTCCGCAGACCCGATGCCGCGGCGGGCCTGATCGTTCTGCTCGGGGACGAGGTTGCGGCTCATCGCCGCGGTGCGATCGGGGGGCTGGTGGACATCCACCGCCGCGAACCTCCCGCCGGTCGAAGGGAGAGGGCGGTCGACTGGCTGCTGCGCCGCGAACAGGAATTCGCCCTTGATCCGCTGCGCCCGGTGGAACCAGGGATCGTGGATGCCCTCGCGGGCCGGCTCGATGACGAAGACACCGAGAACCGCAGGCTCGCCGCCGAGGCGCTCGGGGCGCTGCGCGCTACCACGGGTGCGGCATCACTCGGGAAAGCCGCAGCCGGCGATCCGGACGGCGAAGTCCGGCGGAAGGCCGTCGAGTCCCTGGGTGCGATCGGGACCGAGGAAGCCGGAAACAGCCTGCTGTCGCTGGTGGAGGATCCCGAGCTTCAGAGGCACGTCGTCCGGGCGTTGGGACGTATGGCATTCCCCCCCGCGACGCCGGCATTGGTTGCCGTCTACGACAGCGACCCGGATAGTGACCTCGCGCGGGACGCGCTGGAGGGGCTCGCCAGGATCGGGGCCGCCGAAGCCCGTGGAACGTTCTACCACGAACTCTCGAGCCGGGAGGCGCGCCGCCGCGAGTATGCCGCCGAGGGCCTCGGGCGGCTGGAGGATCCCACGCTCGTGGACGGCCTGATCCGGGATTTCCTTCGCGAGGAGGACGCCCGGGTGCAACTCGCCTTCTGCTTTGCGCTGGTTCGGCTGGGTCAGGCGCCTTTCGTGGACCGGGTCGTGCTTTCGCTCTCCGACCGCCGCCTGCGGGACACGGCCCGGCAGTACGGCTTGGAGTTGGCCGCCGATCACCTGGACGAGTTTCTTCGGTATCTGGACGACCCGGACCGGGAGATCCGGCTCGAACTCATCGCGCTGCTGGAACGGCTGGGATCCCCGGCGGCGATCCCGAAGCTGCAGACGCTCGGCGAGGATCCGGACAGCGAGGTTGCCGATCGCGCCCGGGCCGCGGCACGGGTTCTTGTCCGCCGAAACGAGGCTCGATAGCCGCGCCCCGGAACGGTAGGCGACGCGCCCTTCCCGGGCGTTCGCCGCGGCCGGGTTGAATGGTGAAGGAAAGGGTGAGACCATCGTGAACGTGCGCAGCGGTTTCTCTTCCCCCCAGGCGCCGGACCGATCCTGCCGGCGTCCGTACCTGACCGGGCTCCTGCTTGTCGGCATGAGCGGGGCGGGCTTCCTCCTGCCGGTCGCCGAGGCTGAGCTTCCCTCCCGGAAGTCCGTCTGGCCCGAGGTCCAGCGCGATGGCAAGTCGCTGGTCATCGGCCGATTCGTCGGCAAGTTCGAGAGCCCCGACTTCCGGTCGCGTCGGATCGTACTGCGCCATCGCGACACCGGCCGCAACGAAACCCTTTCGGTGGATGACGGGCTCGGCCTGATCAACGAGCTGGTTCCGCCCGGCGTCTATGACGTGGAGGCGATCGAGGCCGTCTATTTCCCGAACATCCGGCCCATGAACACCCGGCGGTTCCGGCCGATCCGGCAGCGCTTCACGGTGGCCCCGCGCGATCACGAACGGGGGGAGACTCTGATCTCCGTTCCTGCGGACCGCCCGGTGTACATCGGCACCATCCGGGCGGGCGCCGAGCGGCAGGGGATGGTCTACGAGGGACAGAAGCTCCGGGTTCTGGATGACTTCGATGTGGCGATGGAGCGGCTTGCCACTTCGTATCCGCTGCTTGCCGCCAGCCTGAGCGAGCGGGCGGTGGTTCCGCAGCGGCACTTCATGCTCCGTCCCACCGTGCCGGAACCCCCGCTCGAGATGATCGTCGGGATGGAGGATCCGATCCGGCAGGCGCGCCGCTACATCGAAGACGGGAAGTTCGACCAGGCGATCAACTGGCTGTCGACCTTCATGCCGGTTTCGGACGCGCAGCGCAACGACGTTCGCCTGTTGATCGGGGAGTCCCACTTGGGGTCACGCAATCTGGACCTCGCCATCGAGGAACTCGGGGAGGTGCTCCTCCAGGATCCGACGAACCTCCGGGCGCTCCGGTTGCTCGCCCGTTCCCATTCACTGAACGGCGATCTCGAGGACACCGAGAGCCTCTACCGGGCGCTGCTCGACATTCGTCCCCGGGATGCCGAGGCCCATCTGCAGCTCGGTTATCTCCATGCCCTGCGCTCCGACGGCGTCGGCGCCGAGGCGGCGTTCGAAATCGCGTTCGAAACGGACTTCGACTATCTCATGCACGATCTCGCCCCGTTCCTCATGGCGGTGCGGGAGCGGGCCAGCAACCCCGGCATCCTCTATGAGCCGCCGGTGCTCAGGAGCACGCCGGTGCCCATGCGGGATTCGGGCGGTTCGCGGCGTTCCTCGGAGCGCGACGGGATCATGGTCCTCATCGACCACCGGGGCCGGGTCAAGTCCGCGCACTTTGCGCCCGAGAGTTCGGGGCGGGTCCACCAGTTGATGATGTCCCTGGTGCGCGGCCGCTACAGCCCGGCAACGCTCAACGGAGTGGCCGTGCCGGCCATCATGGCCCTCGGCAACTTCGGCGCGGACCGGTAAACGGGCCGTTTCAGGGCGTTCCCGCCGGGAGCGCCAGAACCCGGTCCACCTCGGCTTCGAGTACCTCGAAGGGTTGGTCCGTGCTCGGGGCCGGATGCAGGAGCCCCTCGCGGTCGATGAGGAAGTTGGCCGGATAGCGGGCCGTCTCGACGAAGATGTCCGGCATGGCGCCGTCCTCAAGGGCTCCGGGAAGGAGCAGCGGGTAGTCCACGGACAGGACATCCCGGCGGAAGTCCTGCTGGATGGCCTCCTCCTCGGTCGAGATGCCGTAGACGAGGAAACCCTGCTCGGCGCGTTCCCGCGCCAGCCGGTCCAACTCGGGCATCTCGGCGCGGCAGGGTGGGCACCAGGTGGCCCAGATGTTGATGAGCACCACGGATCCGCGGTGATCGGAGAGGCGGTGGACCCCGCCGTCGAGATCCCGGGCGATGAAGTCGGGAGCGGCCACCCCGGAAAGCGCGAGGTTGGCAGCCTGACGGGCTCGCCGCACGGCGCCTCCGATGGGAACGGTGACGAGCCCGAGGGACAGGATCGCCACCGACGCGGCCATCCATCCGGTCCACCGGAGGCCGCCGTCCCGGTAGCCGCGGAAGGCGCGGTGCAGCGCGAACGCGGGAGGGAGCAGCATGACGAACGCCACCGCCCCCAAGCGAAACACATAGTCCGCGTCCGGGTTCGAACTCAGCCGGGTAAGGACGAGATACGTGCCGGCGCCCAGCGCCGCAGACACGAAGGGAGAAAGCACACCGGGCCAGAAGGGAGAGCGGGGCGCGCCGGTCATCACGCCAATTTACCCGGCCGCTCGCGCGTCCCCGGGGTAGCGCCGCCGGATGCCCGGTATCAGATACCGGGAAAAGAGCGTTTCTTCGTCGTGCGCCGGTGAGAACCCGAAGTCCTGACGGGCCGCGGTGTCGTCCACCGCGCCCGGCCAGCCGGCCACGATCCGGTCGCGCGCCCGGTCGAGCCGGAATCGGACTTCGAGGTCCGGAAAATCCCTCGCCACGCGCGCGATGATTTCGGCGGCGGAAAGGCTGGGCCCGCCCAGGTTGTAGGCGCTCCGGGTCAGGGAGGCCTTTTGGCACAGCGCGAGACGCAGGACTCCCTCCACGGCGTCGGGCATGGCGCAGAAGGGGAGGCGGGCTTCCCGGTCGACGAAGCAGCAGTACGGCTCGCCCCGGGCGGCCGCGTGGATGAGTTCCGGGGCCCAGTCGCTCGTTCCTCCCTGGGGCAGGGTGTCCGAGGAAATGAGACCCGGGAGGCGCACCGCCCGGAAATCAAGGCCATTGCCCAGCCGCTCGATGGTCGCGCCGAGCCGTTCGACGTACAGCTTCTGGGCGCCATAGAGCGTTGCCGGATCGAGATGCTCGTCTTCGCTGACGGGCGCCGCCGCCTCCTTGGCCTCCCGCGACGGGAGGCCGTACACCGCGATCGAACTCGGGAACACGAAGCGAACCGGTTCGTCCGGGGTGGCGAGATCCGCGGCCATGGCAAGGAGGCGGGCGGCTCCGTCGGCGTTCACGCGGTGGGCGAGCACCGGGACCGATTCAGCCCGGGTCGAGAGGATCGCGGCCAGATGGAAGATGAGGGTGGGGCGGTACCGGCAAAGGAGTTGCTCCCAGAGCGCGGAATCGAGGATGTCTCCCTGGAAATGCTCCCGGTGCAGGTCCCCGGATCCCGCGGTGGACAGCGAACGAAGATCCACGGTCACGATGGGGTCGCCCCGGCTTCCGGCCAGCCGGTGGAGGAGAGCCTGGCCGATCTCGCCCGCGGCGCCGGTGATCAGCGTGACCGGCACCCGTCCGCCGCTCATGCGGAGACGTCGCCCCCGGCCGGGGAGGTTGCCAGCACGCGCCGCAGGAAGATGCCGATGTCCCGGATCTCGGCCTCCGCGACCTGGTGCGCCATCGGATACTCGTGGTATTCCACGGCCCACCCCACCTTCGTGAGGGCCCGGCAGCTCACGTCGGCGAAGTGGACCGGGATCAGCGGATCGAACGAGCCGTGCGCCTGAAAGATGGGCGGCGACGGCTCCGGCGGGGGCGCCACGCTGTCGGTGACCGGGAGGTAGGTGGAAAGCGCCACCACTCCGGCCGGCCGGATGGGTGGTTCGCCGGCGGGGCCGGCGCCGGTGGCCGCGCGGAGGACGACGGCCCCACCCTGGGAGAATCCGGCCAGCACCACGCGGTCGGCGGAGATTCCGCGCGCCGCCTCCTGTGCCACCAGGGAGCGCACACCGGCGACCGATTCCGCCAGGTGCTCCCGGTTGACGCCGGTGTCACGCTGGACCGACGCCATGTCGAACCAGGCGCGCATTTCCATCCCGCCGTTGATGGTCACCGGACGGACGGGCGCTTCGGGAAACAGGAATCGGACCCCCAGCGAGTCGGGCAGCCGGAGCGCCGGAATGATCGGCTCGAAGTCGTGCCCGTCGGCGCCGAGTCCGTGAAGCCAGATGATCGTGGCGCGGTGCGGCCCGGCGGGAGGCACCTCCACCACGCTCCAGGGAGGCGCCGCGGCGGAAGCCGCGCCGGAAGGGATGGCGGAACCCGGCTCAGCGAGATGGCTCAGAACTGCTCCTCCAGGACGGTTTCGAGGACTTCCAGGTAGTAGGCGGCGTCGGCGAAGGAGAAGGGCAGGGGCGGTTTGAGCTTGATGACGTTGGCGTCGGGGCCGTCGGTGCTGTTGAGAATCCCGAAATCCCGGAGCCGGTTCACAAGCCGCCGGGCCTCCTCGGTGGCGGGCGCGCGGCTCTCCGGATTCCGGACCATTTCAAACCCGAGAAAGAGTCCGCGTCCCCGAACCTGACCGAGGATAGGGTAGCGGGTCCCGAGCCCCGTCAGTCCGGCAAGTAGCGTCTTGCCGACGGCTGCGGCGCGCTCGGCGAGCCGCTCTTCCCCGATCACGTCGAGGACGGCGAGCCCCGCGGCGCAGGAGACCGGGTTTCCACCGAAGGTGTTGAAGTACTCCATCCCGGTCTCGAAGGACCGGGCGAGTTCCCGGGAGGTCACCACGGCTCCGAGCGGATGCCCGTTGCCGGCCGGTTTTCCGAGCGTGACGATGTCCGGAAACAGCGGTGCCCTGTTGTCCTGCACGGCGAGAAAGGCCCAGAACGCGGGCCCGGTCCGGCCGAAGCCGGTCTGGACCTCGTCCGCCACGATCACGCCGCCGGCGCTCCGTACGGCTCCGTAGAGCGCTTCCAGGTAGCCCGGAGGCGGGACGATCTGGCCGCCGCAGCTCAGGATGGCCTCTCCGATCAGGGTCGCCGGGCCCGCCGCCCGGACCCGGGACTCGGTGTCCTCGATCAGTGACGCCGGGAAGTTGCCATCACCCTCCCGGAAGCGGCCGCGGTACCCGTCCGGCATGGGCAACCGGTGGAGCCACGGCGGCCCCGGGCGTCCTCCCCGGCCATCCAGCTTGTAGGGGCTGACCTCGATGAGGGAGGTCAGGTTGCCGTGATATCCGCCATCGAAGGCCAGGGTTTCCTGCCGCCCAAGGTGGGCCCGGGCGATGCGCAGCGCCAGGTCGTTCGCTTCGCTGCCGGAGTTCGTGAGAAAGACCACTTCGAGCGGGGCGGGGAAGGTGTCCGCCAGGCGTTCGGCATAGTCGGTGAGCTGGCGATAGAGGTAGCGCGTGTTCGTATTGAGGAGGGCGGCCTGGCGGGAGATGGCGTCCGCGACCCGCGGGTGCGCGTGCCCCACGTGAGCGACGTTGTTGACCATGTCGAGGTAGTCGCGCCCGGTGTCGTCGTAGAGGCGGGCGCCGCGGCCGCGCACCACCCGGATGGGGACGTCGTAGGAAATGCTGAGAACGCTGCTGAACCGCCGCCTGCGAGCCTCGAGGAGGGGGCCGCCGTGTTCCTCGCCGGCCGCGGGGCGAACACGCGCCTCGGGACCCAGGCCGAAGAAACCCAGCGGATCGGCGCTCAGCGCCGAAAGGACCGGCAGGTCGGCGGCGGAGGTCCGCCGTGGCGGATGGCCGCGCGAGTCGCCGAGAAGCACCTGGAACTGGAGGTGGGGCGGCGGAGCGCTGCTCCGGTCGGGCTCCGCGACGGTTCCGAGGACTTCCCCGGCCTGGAGGCCGCGCCCCGGAACCAGTGTGTCGAGGCATCCGGGGTCGAGATGGCGATAGGAGGTCCAGAAGACCTCTCCGTCGAACGCGTGGCGGATGCCGGCCGAAACGCCGTGCCCGGAATCGCCGGGGCGATCGCTGATCCAATCCACCTCTCCGGCAAGAGGCGCCCGAACCGCCGTCCCCGCGGGAGCGAACACCTCGATCCCCAGTTGAAGGGTGGCTGGCTCCGCTCGCGGCCTCTGGGGCGCCTCCCGCGCCGCGGTTTCGGGCACCCGTGGTTCGAGATACCGGCCGATCCCGATGCCCGCTGCCCCGGTGGCGGCGGCCACGGCGGCGCGGAGAGTCTCGGCGGCGGCGCCCGGATCGATCGCCGGGCTCTCCGGGGAGAGGTCCAGCGCGATCGGGGCCGCGGGCAGCGTGACCGGAGGTGTGGCGTGCGCGGCGGCGCGCTGGACGGCAGCGCGCCGTTCCGCCAGGCGCGGCAGGGGGGGGAAGCCCGCGGCCATCCGGAAACGTCCCGTGGTGACTTCCGCCGCCTCCGCCTCGATGGCCCGGAGGACACGCCACACTCCGGCCTGGCTCACCATCAGATACTCATCCGCCGCGGCTCCGGCAACCCGGGCCCGCCTGAGGGCCGCAACCCCGGCGCTCACGAGCGCCCGGGTCGCGAGGGCGACCCTGAAGAGATCCGCCTCTGACTCGCTCAGCGGCCGTTCACCCGCGAATCCGGCGAGCACCCGCGCGGCCGCCGGAAGCGGTTCGAACGCGGTGGCGGTGGTGTAGAGGGCTGCCGTCGCCGCTTCGCAGATCAGCGGACCCCGGACGGAGTCCCCGAAGTCCAGGAGCGCAACGTCCTCCGGTTTCGCCGTTTCGGGGGTTCCTGCGGCGAGGAGGAGGTTGTCGTCGTTGGCGTCGTTGTGAAGGGCGCCGCCGGGCAGAGCCAGGAGGTCCGGCAAGTCGTCCTGCACGGCGTCGGCGACACCCTGGTAGGTCGCGACGCTGTCCTCCCCGCGGAGGATCCCGGAAGCCGCCGCGATGACGGCGGGAGCGTGGGCCGGCGCCCAGGGAATCTCGTGGACGTCCAGTTCCGGGTGATCGAAGCCGTCGAGGGCGCGCTGCACCCGCCCGGCAAGCCCGCCGACCGATGCCAGCAAGGAGTGCGGACGGCGCCGGAAGGCGGAGAGCGGCCGGCCCTTGAGGTAGCGGAACAGGCGAACCTGGTGCTCGCGTCCGCCGAACTCGCGTCGACCCAGCAACGCACCGGATTCGGTGGCGACGGCTTCCGGCAGGCGCAGCGCCGGGTCCCGCTCGCGCGTCCGCGTGATGAGATCGTGCTGCAGGCCGAGCCGCTCGGGGCGCTCGGAGGCGCTGCTGACCTTGAGCACGAACCGATCGCCCGAACGGTCTTCCAGAAGGAAGTTGGCGTCGCGTTCGCCGGAGAGCGGAGTAGCGCGCGCCTTCAATCCCCACAGTTCGCCGGCGGCGCCCGCCGCCTCGGAAGGGGCGACCCGCGGCCGGTGCCGCAGAGGGTCGATGGGGAACGGGAGCCCCACGGCCTGCCCGGCGTCCGGCATCAACGCAGCAGCAGCCGCAGCAGCCCCAGCTTGCCCCGATAGGGGGGGTAGCGCACCGGGGGATCGAGCCAGGTCGCGGCGTTCAGGACGGCCCGCTTCTGGGAGAGCAGGTCGAAGCCGTGGACCCCGTGATAGGAACCATGGCCGCTCCTTCCGACGCCGCCGAAAGGAAGCGCGGGATTGGCGCAGTGAACGACGGCGTCGTTGGTGACGAGCGCCCCGGAACGCAGCACGGCCGCGGCCCGCCGCATGGGTTCGCGCCGCCGGGCGAACACATAGAGCGCCAACGGGTCCGGATGTGCGCCGATCTCAGTGAGGGCTTCGTCGAGGTTCCGGTAGGGGAGGAGCGGCAGGATGGGGCCGAAGATCTCCTCACGCTGCGCCGGGTGCCCGCCGGGCCATGGCCCGGTCACCGTGGGGCCGAAATAGAGCCGCTCGGGATCCCGCTCGCCGCCCCACCGCAGGGGAAGGCCGGAAAGGAACCGCTCCAGGCGCCGGAAGTGGGTCTCGTTGACGATCCGGCCGTAGTCGGGGCTTTCCGCGGGCGCTCCCCCGTAGAACCGCTCGAGGTTCTCGCCGAGTCGGTCCGAGAACTCGTCGTAACGGTCCTCGGGTACGAGGACGAAGTCGGGCGCCACGCAGGTCTGTCCGGCATTCAGGAACTTGGCCCACGCGAGGCGGCGCGCCGCAAGGCGCAGGTCGGCGCTCCGGTCCACGAGCGCCGGGCATTTGCCGCCCAGTTCGAGGGTGACGGGAGTGAGGCGGCGTCCGGCCGCCTCCGCCACCAGCGCGCCGACCCGCTGGCTGCCCGTGAACAGGACGTGGTCGAAACCCTGGCCGATCAGCGCGTGGGCCGTGTCCGGTCCGCCTTCGACCACCTGGACGAGCCCTGGCGGCAGCGCGGAGGGCACCCGTTCGGCGAGCCTCGCCGCTGTTCGGGGCGCGTGCTCCGAGGGTTTGATCACCACCGCGTTTCCGGCGGCAATGGCTGCCACCGCGGGGCCCAGGCTGAGTTGCAGCGGATAGTTCCAGGGAGCGATGACCAGGACGACACCGACCGGGGCCGGCTCGATCCGGCTCCGCGCCGGCATGACGGCGAGCGGGGTGCCGACCCGGCGGGGGCGCATCCAGCGCCACAGGTGACGCCTTGCATGACGGATCTCGCCGAGGAGCAGACCGGTCTGGGTGGCCCAGGTCTCGAACGCGGGGGCGCCGAGATCCTCCCGGAGCGCCCCTTCCCAGATCTCGCGGTGGTCTCGCAGGACCGCCGCCAGCGCCGCGAGCGCCTCGCTTCGGAAGCTCCGGGAGGCGGTTTCCCCGGATTCCACGAGCCGCCGGGCCCGCTCCAGGACTGCTGGCAGGTCGTTCGTCACCGGGGCGGCGAGTATACGGAGCCGAAGGGCTGTCGAAGGGGCGGCGGGTAGACTTCCGGCCGGTTCGTCATGCGATTCCTCGAGCCCGTGTTGCCGTCCCCCGAAAGCGCCCTGGCGGGGCGGGTGGAACTCATGCGGGTCCCGGAAAAACACTTCGTCCTCAAGACCCCGCTCGTCCCGCCCTGGCCGGAGGGTTTGGAGGAAGCGTTCTTCGGGATGGGATGCTTCTGGGGCGCCGAGCGCCTGTTCTGGACCGCGCCCGGGGTGTACACGACCGCGGTGGGATACGCCGGGGGGTTGACTCCCAACCCGAACTACCGGGAGGTCTGCACTGGCCGCACCGGACACGCCGAAGTCGTCCGGGTGGTTTTTGACCCCGCGCAGGTCACCTACGGAGAGCTCCTCCGGGTCTTCTGGCAGAACCATGATCCGACGCAGGGAATGCGGCAGGGCAACGACGTCGGGACGCAGTACCGATCGGCGATCTATACCGTGGGCGGCGAACAGGGCGAGACCGCGCTCAAGAGCTCGGACGCGTATGCCGAGCGGCTCCGGACCGCTGGATACGGCCCGGTCACCACCGAAGTCCGGGATGTACCCGTCTTCTACTACGCCGAGGACTACCACCAGCAGTACCTGGCGAAGAACCCGGGCGGCTACTGTGGCATCGGGGGCACCGGCGTCGCGTGTCCGACGGGCCTCCCGGGCTGAGTTTGGCCGAGGCCGCCGGTTCCGCCGCCGAGAAGGCGAAGTCGCTGGATCTCTCGCGGGTCGAGCGCCACATCTTCCTGTGTGCGGACGCCGACAAGCCCAAATGCTGCGAGCCGCTCGTCGGCTGCGAGAGCTGGCTGTACCTGAAACGGCGCCTGGATGAACTGGGCCTTGCGAACGGCCCGGCCGGCGGGCACGTCGCCCGGAGCAAGGCGAACTGCCTCCGGGTCTGCGCCGAGGGGCCCATCGCGGTGGTCTACCCGGAGGGCGTCTGGTACTCGGGGATGACTCCCGGCGCGCTGGAGGAGGTCATCCAGGGGCACCTCATCGGGGGAACGCCGGTCGAGAAGTACCGCATTCGCAACAGTTGAAGCCCGCGGGGGCGTGGGCGCTCAGGAGGCGTCGGCCCCGAAGAGCCGGAATCCGGCCGTGACGAAATCCGTATCGAGCGTGAGCGCTTCGCCAATCCCTCGGCGGCGCATTACGGCGAAGCTCACCTGATCCACGAGAGTGGTCCCGGCTCCCGCCGCCAGCGCGCGTACGGCTTCACGGTGAAGCGCGGCGCTGACCCACTCGATTTCAAACGCCGACGCATCCCGAGAGAACTGAAGCGCCGCCTGGAGACCCAGCCGCCGTTGCAGCAGCGCCATGGATTCCACCAGCACGTAGCTGTGGGTGACGAGCGCCCGGCGGCTCTGGAGAGCGGTCTCGAATCGGCCGCGTGCGACCTGATGGAATTGGTCCCGCTGGTCGGCGAGCGCGTAGACGAGCGACGTGTCCAGAAAGATCACGGCTTCGGGAACCGCGCCGCAATGGCTTCGTCCAGAAACTCATCGTGCCGCAGGGACACCGGACCGCCGGCAGGCGGTTCGCTGCTTCCGGCGCCGATGAAGCCGAAGTCGTCGAGGGTGGGCTGGGGCGGTTGGACGCTCTTGAAGGACCCGGCGAGGGCGTCGCGGACGACCGACGCCATGGAAGCCTGCTCCTCGAAGGCGCGCCGGCGCAGAGCGTCGTAAAGGGGTTCGTCCAACTGAATCTGCAGACGCTTCATCCGCGAACGATACCATGATGTAATGATGTAATCCCGTCGGCACCCATCCCGCCGAACGAGGGCCTGACGAACATGTCCGACTACCCCAGGTGGCGGCGGAGGAGGCGTTCAGCCGCCGCGACGGGAATCCCCCGGCGGCGGGCGTAGTCCTCCAGTTGGTCCCGGCCGATCGTCCCGACGGAGAAATAGCGCGACTCGGGACTCGCGAAGTAGAGCCCGGCCACGGAAGCGGCGGGCCGGATCGCGAAGTTCTCGGTCAGTTCGACCCCGATGGCGTCCTCGGCGTCCAGCAGGCCGAAGATCTCGCTGAGGATGCCCAGATCCGGAGTGGCCGGGTAACCGGGTGCGGGGCGGATCCCGCGGAACCGCCCCCGGATCAGGTCTTCGCGCGTCAGGCTCTCGGACTTGCCGTACCCCAGATCCCGGCGGGCGCGCTCGTGGAGCCGCTCGGCGAAGGCCTCGGCGAGGCGGTCGCCGAGCGACCGCAGCAGGAGGGCGTCGTAGTCGTCCCCGGCCGATTCGGCCTCGGCGACAAGGTCGGCCAGCCCGTGGCCGGCGGTCACGGCGAACGCGCCGATCACGTCGGCTCCGCCCGCGGGCGGCCGTCCCGCCTCGGCCGGGCGCAGAAAGTCGGCGGCCGCGAGGCGCGGCCCCGGTCGATCTTCCTGCTGCCTGAGCGTCGGTATCCGCCACTCGGGCGCCTCGTCCACGCGTCCGGCGCGCCAGACGAGGATGTCGTCGCCTTCCTTGGCCGCCGGGAAGAACCCGTAGACGGCGTGCGCCTCCAGTCGCGGATCCGCCGCAAGTCTCCCGAGCCGCTCACGGGCGTTCTCGTGCAGCTCGCGCGCCTCGGTCCGGGTGGCGTCCCGTTCGAGCAGGTCGGGGAAGGTGCCGCGGAATTCCCAGGCGTGGAAGAACGGAGTCCAGTCGACGTACGAGATCAGATCGGCGACCGGGACGTTCCGAAGGACGCTCCGGCCCCAGAACGCGGGTTCGATCGGGTCGGAACCCGAAGGCTCCAGACCGCGGCCGCGGGCGGCAGCCAGCTCGAGGAGCGGCGCGCCACGGCGGGGACTCCGGTCTCGTTCCGCCTCCTGCCGGCGGCGGTTCTCCGCCACGAAGGACGCCGAGCCTTCTCCGAGAAGCGCGCGAACCACGCCCGACGTGCGCGAGGCGTCGGCCACGTAGACCACCGGGCCCGACCGCCGGGGAGCGATCCGGAGCGCGGTGTGGCGGGGGGAGGTGGTGGCGCCGCCGATCAGCAGTGGCAGGGTCACTCCGCGCCGCTCCATCTCTGCGGCGAAACGCTCCATCTCGTCGAGGGACGGAGTGATGAGGCCGGAGAGGCCGATCAGGTCGGCATTCGTCTCGCGGGCGGTGGCGAGGACCCGGTCCGCGGGCACCATGACCCCGAGGTCTTCGACCCGGTAGCCGTTACAGGCCAGCACGATGCCCACGATGCTCTTGCCGATGTCGTGGACGTCGCCCTTGACCGTCGCGAGGACGATCCGCTCGCGCGGTCCGCTGGCCGCGTCCGACTCCATGTACGGCTCGAGGACAGCCACGGCCCGCTTCATCACCCGCGCGCTCTTGACGACCTGGGGCAGGAACATCCGCCCGTC
Source organism: Acidobacteriota bacterium (assembly GCA_028877265.1). Lineage (GTDB taxonomy): Bacteria > Acidobacteriota > Vicinamibacteria > Marinacidobacterales > Marinacidobacteraceae > Marinacidobacterium. The sequence continues at coordinate 11,939 of JAPPGX010000093.1, read as the reverse complement.
CCCGAAGCGGTCCCCCACGACCCGCATGCCGTCCATCAGCGGACCCTCGATCACCGCGAGTGCGGAGGGCATGCCGCGCCGGGCCTCGTCGGCGTCCCGTTCGACGAACTCGAGGATGCCGTTCACCACAGCGTGCGCGAGGCGCTCGGAGACGGGGCGCCGGCGCCATGAATTGTCCGCGGCCGCACTTTTCCGCCCGGCTCCGGCTCGATCCGCGACCGCGAGGAGTCGTTCCGTGGCGTCGCCGCGCCGGGCGAGGACGACATCTTCGACGCGCTCCCGGAGCGTCTCCTCGATCTCGTCGTAGACGGGGAGCCGGCCCGCGTTCACGATCCCCATGTCGAGTCCGGCGGCGATGGCGTGGTGGAGGAATACCGCGTTCATCGCCTGCCGGACGCCCTCGTTGCCGCGAAACGCGAAGGACAGGTTGGAGATGCCCCCGGAGATCAGGGATCCCGGACAGGCGGCCCGAATCCCGGGGATGGCGTCGATGAACTCGACGGCGTAGCGGTCGTGCTCGGGAATGCCGGTAGCGACGGCGAGGACGTTCGGATCGAAGATGATGTCCTCGGGCGGGAAGCCCGCCCTTTCGGTTAGCAGCCGGTAGGCGCGCCCGCAGATGGCGGTCTTGCGCACCGCATCCACCGCCTGTCCCTCCTCGTCGAATGCCATCACGATGACGGCGGCCCCGAACCGGCGGATGCGGCGGGCTGCCGCGAGGAAGGCCTCTTCACCGTCCTTGAGAGACAGCGAGTTGACCACCCCCTTGCCGGGAAGAACGCGGAGCCCGGCTTCGATGACCTCGATGCGCGAGCTGTCCACCATGATAGGGAGCCGGGCGATGTCGGGTTCCATGGCGACGAGCCGCAGGAACCGGCTCATGGCGGCTTCGGACTCGAGCAGGCCCTCGTCCATGTTCACGTCGAGCAGGTTGGCGCCGCCCTCGACCTGGTCCCGCGCGACCGAAACCGCCGCTTCGAACTGGTCGTTCCGGATCAGGCGGGCGAAGCGGCGCGAACCGGTGACGTTGGTGCGTTCGCCCACCACCAGGAAGGCCGACGCCGGCCGTACCAGGGGCTCGGTGCCGGCCAGGCGGAGCCTCGAGGAACGGGCGGGAAGCTGGCGCGGTGGCGCTCGGTTCACCGCATTCCGGACCGCGCGGATGTGGTCCGGAGTGGTGCCGCAGCACCCGCCGACGAAGTTGACGAGGCCGTCCGCCGCCAGGGCGCCCAGCGCCGCGCCGGTGACTTCCGGCGCCTCGTCATAGCCGCCGAGTTCGTTCGGCAGCCCGGCATTCGGGACCGCGCCCACCGGCACCGGGGCGAGACGGGAAAGGATCTCGACGATGGGGCGCATCGCTTCGGCGCCGATCGAGCAGTTCACCCCGGCGGCCGTCACCTGCGCGTGCTCGACGGAAACCCAGAACGCCTCGGAGTCCTGCCCGGTGAGATTGCGCCCCCCCTGGTCCACCGACGTGAAGGAAACGAGAAGCCCGGGATCCCCCGGCGCCTCGGAAATGGCGTCCCGGCTGGCTTCGAGCGCCGCCTTCGCGTTCAGGGTGTCGAAACAGGTCTCGACGAGCAGGAGATCCGCCCCTCCCGCCAGGAGCCCCGCCGCCTGTTCACGGTAGGCATCGCGTAACTCGTCCCAGGAAACGGCCCGGAAGGCGGGGTCGGAGACGTCGGGAGACACGCTGAGGGTCCGGTTGGTGGGTCCCATGGACCCCAGCACGAAGCAGTCGCGGCCCGCGGCGTCGGCCGCGCGCCGCGCCGTCTCCGCTCCGCGGCGGTTGATTTCGAACGCGCGTCCTTCGAGACCGTAGTCAAGGAGAGAGACGGCGTTCGCGTTGAACGTGTTGGTGGTGAGGGCCTCCGCGCCGGCGTCGAGATAGAGGTGATGCACCTTCTCCACCAGCTCCGGACGGGTCAGGGACAGGACGTCGTGGAGCCCCTGAAGGGGTTTCGGATGTTCCCGGAGCAGCTCGCCCCGAAAGGCGGCCTCGTCCAGCCGTTCGGCCTGCAGCATCGTTCCGATGGCGCCGTCGAAGACGACGATCCGCTCGGAGATCGCCGTCAGGAATCCCGGCCGACCGGAGTGCTTGGCGCTCATTCGCGCCCAGAAGTCTAGGAGCGCACCAGGGTTCGGGTGATCCGAGGCGGGCGCCCGGTCCCTTGGGTCACGGGTACCATCGGCGGTTCTTCGGAGGACTCCGCCAATGCCGCTTCACCTTCAGGTCGTCGTGGGAGCGGTGGGTGGCGTGCTCGTGGGGATGCTCTTCGGCGAGGCGGCCGTCGTGCTGCAGCCGATCGCGGACCTCTTCGTGCGGCTGCTCCGCATGATCATCGCACCCCTGATCTTCGTCACGCTGGCGCTCGCCCTGACGCGGACCGGAGGCAGGGGTACGGGCAGAATCGGCGTTCGGGCGATCGCCTACAACCTCAGCACCCTGTCGGTGGCCCTGGCGCTCGGCATCGGGACCGCCGTGTGGCTCGGGCCGGGCCGGGGGGTGGACATTTCAGCTCTCGGAGGTACGGACCCGGCGGCCGGTGCGGCCGCCGGGCAGGCGCGGTCCATCATGGACATCCTGGTGGGCATCGTTCCGACGAACGTCGTGGGGGCGTTCGCCGAAGCCGAGGTCCTCCAGGTTCTGTTCCTCGCGATCGTGTTCGGGGTCGCCGTGAACGCGCTCGGCAGCGAACGGGTGAAGCCGCTCATCGATGTATTGCAGGCGGTCAACGACGTTCTTTACCGGGTCGTCCACTGGGTCGTACGGTTGGCGCCGGCCGGCGTGTTCGCGATTCTGGCGGCGGTGGTGGGTCAATCCGGCCTGGACATTCTGGGAACGCTGGCGTGGTACGCGACGGTCTGCCTCATCGCCACGCTCGTGCACGTCGGGGGCGTGCACGCGATGCTGTTGCGGCTCTGGGCACGCCAGCCTCTCGGGAAGCTGGCCCGGGCGCTGCGCGAGCCGCTGCCGATCGCCTTCGCCTCGGTCTCGACGGCGGCGGCGCTTCCGGTGTCCATGGCGGCGGTCCCGCGCGAGACCGGAATCTCCGGGAAGGTCGCCGGCTTCGTGCTGCCCTTCGGCGCGGCGGCCGGCCGCGACTCCAGCGGGATCTACCAGGTGGTGTCGGTGGTGGCGATCGCCCAGCTCGTGGGGCGCCCGCTGGACATGGGCGAACTCGGCCTCCTCTGGGTGACCGCGATCCTGAGTTCCCTCGCGGTCTCGGGCGTGCCCGCGGCCAGCTTCGTGAACCTCACGATCCTGCTCGGCGCGCTCGGGCTGCCGGTCACGCTGTCGGCGCTGGTGCTGGCGGTCGAGCGTCCGCTCGACCACCTCCGGACGAGTGGGAACCTGATCGGTCAGATCTCCAACGCGATCTTCACCGGGGCCACGACCGGGGAAATCGCTCCCCGGGGAGCGGCGCGGAACGGATGAAGCCTCGCTGGCTCGCTGCCTGCGGTCTGTTTCTCGGTTCGTGCGGCGGCGGGGACCCCGTCGCGCCCACCGCGCCCACGGCGCCTCCGGCCTCCGCCAGCGTGCGCGGGATCCTCACGAGGACGGTGGAAGGCGGCCCGGTGGCGGGAGCGACGGTGAGCGCCGGGGGGATGACGGCCCGCTCGGCCGCCGATGGATCCTTCGCGCTCGACCTCCCCGCCGGGGAACACCGGATCACGGTTTCCGGCCCCGGAATCGTCGAGCGCACCACCAGCATCCGAGCGCCGAACGGGGCCCTGGCGCTCGACGCGATCCCGACGGGAGGGCCCTGGACGCTCGACTTCTACCGGGAGCTCGCCCGGAACGGCGCCGGCGGCGGCGATCTGCAACCCCTCATCCCCTGGGAAGCCGAGCCGACCTTCTATATCGACGCCCGCCCGGAACCGACCACCGGCGCCGAGATCCCCGCCGAGACCCTCGACTTCGTGAGAGAGGCCATCCGGGTCACGGTGCCGTTGCTCAGCGCCGGACGCTACCGGGGCGAGCGGATCGAGGTGACGCGGGACCCGCCCGCGGACATGACGCCGGGAACCGTGATCCTCCGCTGGAACACGGCCGAGGTGTCGGAGTACGCGGAGACGGCGAACGCCTTCGCCTACCGGGTCGGCGGAGACGCCAACGTTGTGGTGTTCCGCCATATACCCGAGACCTGGGCGGTGCACCACGAGATTGGCCACGTGATGGGGCTCTACCACCCGCTGGGCGGCCTGCGGCCCTCCCACATGTGGTACTCGGGAGAACTCGAGCCGCCGCACTTCACCGAGTGGGACATCTTCCACGCCCAGGCGATCTACGCGCGGCCGCCCGGCAACACGGACGTGGACGTGGACCCACCCGGGTTCGTGATTGGCGGGACGGCCGCCGCGGCCCCGACGCGGGCCGGGCCGATTGTCTGTTTCTTCCCCGAGCGGCCGCCCCACCGGCACTGACCGTTCAGCGGACCAGCAGGTTCCGGGCCCTCCGGTCGGCGGCCGGGTCTTCGAACGCCGCGAGCAGCCACGCCCCGAAGTGCGGCCCGTAGCGGTTTGCGAAGACGAGCGGACTGAGCCGGCGTTCCTGCGGCGCGCCGCCGGGGAAGAGCGCGTTCCGGGCGCGCAGGAAACGCTGCCGGCGTTCCTCGTCGCGGCGCTTCGCGGCGCGGACGCTCTTGGCCTCGAGATCCGCGAGGATCGCGTGCACCTTGCCGCGGGCGCGCCGGACGGCCGCCGTCAGGCTCTTGTCGACGGCGCCGGCCGCCTGCTCGACGTCTTCGAGCGAGGATTCCACGACTTCGTTGGCCTGGGCGAAGGCCGCCTGGGCGGCGGGATCGGCGGCCCGCCGATTGAGGGCGGCCTCATCGCCGGCCGAGAGTTCATCGAAGCCGATTCCGTCCTGGTCCAGCACCCGAAGCTGGGATTTCGTGAGGATGGCGACCTGGTGGCGGGGGATCACGAGCGGACGCGGGATCCGGTGGAGGCCGTAGAGATCTCCCATCTGGGCGTGGTAGGCGATCTCCGAAGGACCGCCGACGTAGATCGCGGTCGGCAGCAGGAAGTCCTGGACCAGCGGCCTGAGCAACACGGCGGCGCTCAGGCGCTCGACGCAGCCGTCGAGGACGCCTTCCGGAGGGTCGCCGGCGGAATCGGTTCGCACCCGCTCCCGCGCTCCGGTCGCCCCCGTGCAGAAGACACCGTAGCCCTCGGCGGCCGCCTGTCCCTGGAATCCCATCGCCTCGATCTCCCGGGTACGGGCCGTGATCCGACCGCGGCCTGCGGCTTCGTGCCGAACCGCGGCCTCGTACACCGGGAAGGCAAGGCGCTTCAGTTCGGGGCTGGTGGGGTCCATCACCACGAGCCCGGAGCCCCGCGAGAGGTGGAGGAGCAGCCGGCCGAACGCTTCCGGAAGGGGCCGGCCCGGCGCGTAGCAGTCGCGGGCGGCGAGCAGGAGATCCCCGGTGTACTCCGTTTCGGGAAGGATGTTCGGCAACTGCCCGTGCAGATCGAGAATCGAGTCGTCCAGAACCCGGCGATAGGCCGGCAGCCCGACGTGTTCGTCCTCCGGCTCGTAGCGAAGCGGATGAGGGGAGCCCGTGCGGTCCAGCAGCCAGGCGTTTCGAATTTCCTCGAAGTCGTGGTCGTCACCCTCGATCCAGAAGACCGGGACCACGGGCTGTCCGGTCCGGGTCTCCAACTCGCGGGCGGCGGCGACCGTGGACATCGCCTTGATGAGCGAATACAGCGGGCCCCCGAAGAGTCCGGGTTGCTGACCGGTGACGACCGCCAGCGTCTCCGGACTGCGAAGTCGCCGGGCGGAAGCGAGGGCGGCCGGGTCCGCGCCCCAGGCCCGGTTGGTTGTCCCGATCACCCGAGCGGCGGCCGCCCGCGCCGCATCCGGAGGCCTGGGGGTTCCGCTTCGGGCGTAGGCTCCCGCCGCGAACGGGTCGGGGAGGAGTTCGGAGAAGCGTTCGGGACTCCGGGTCCAGGCGTCGAAGAAAGTCCCCGGACGGAAGGGGAGGGTGCGCAGGAGACGGGCGGGAGGGTCCGCCGCTGCCCGGCTGCCACGCCGGTCCAGAGTTCCCACGGGGTTCATGGGCTCACGAGTCCGATCCGGCGCCAGGGAAACACCCGGAACACGGCCTCTCCGAGGATCGCGTCCCGGGAAACGGCGCCCCAGTGACGGCTGTCGCTGCTGCCGTTCCGGTTGTCGCCGAGCACGAAGTACTCGCCCGCCGCGAGCGTGATCGCGACGGAGCCGGGACCGCCGATGGCCGGGGGATTGCCCGTTCCCGCGGCATTGGCTACCGGTGTCACCGCGTCCTGGAGCAGGCGGCTCGTCCCGGATCCGGGAAGCACCTGCACCTCGTTGCCCAGGAAACGGACCGTGTCACCCGGCACGCCGATGACCCGCTTCACCATGACGGTGTCCTCGCCCGACGGATCACGGAAGAGCACCACGTCGTCGCGGGTGATGGAAGCGAGGCGCATCCCGACCTTGTTGACCAGCACCCGTTCTCCGGAGCGGAGCGTCGGCGCCATGCTCGACCCCTGGATCCGGTAGACCTGAGCCCCATGCGCCATGACCACCCAGGCGACCGCGGCCGCGATGGCCGCGGTCCGCGTGAAACGCAGCATCGGGTGGAGCAGGCGCGGCGGCATCACATCCGTTCCGGAACCGGGATTCCGAGCAGGGCGAGTCCCTGCCGGTGCTGGGCGAGAAAGGTCTCCACCGCGTAGGTGCGCAGCGCGCGCGCGGTGGCGTCCGGCTCGCCGGCGATGCGGTAGCGGTGGTAGAAGCCGTTGAAGCGCTGCGCTCCTTCGTAGGCCCAGCGGGCGAGGACCTGCGGGTCCTCGCTGGCGGCGGCCGCCGCGGCCGCTTCCCGGAGGCCGAGGGCGCCGCGCAGCAGGATCCAGAGGTCCGCGGCCTCCTCCGGGTCCCGTTCCGCGAGGAGGTCGTCGAAATCCTGCGGGGGATGGGGCGGGCCCTCAGGAAGAGCGCGCCCGATGCGGGCCAGGATCTTCGCCGCCCGGACCGCCGCGTACTGCAGGTACGGCCCGGTGGCTCCTTCGAGGCTGAGGGCCTCTTCGAGATCGAACACGATGAGCTGGTTCTTGGTCACCCGCACCATCAGGTAGCGCAGCGCCCCGACCGCGATGGCGAGCGCTACGGCCTGCCGCTCCTCCGCCGGCAGGTTCGGATTGCGCGCCGCGACTTCCTCGGCGGCGCGTCCCAGCAGGGCGTCGAGGAAATCGTCGGCCTTGATGCCGACGCCCTTCCTGCCGGAGACCTCCACCGCACCGTCCCCGGCGGCGGAGCCGAGCCCGAGCGCCGCGACCGTGCCCGGGGTCAGGGCCACCATCTCGTAGGAAAGGTGCCGGGTCCGGGACCGGTCGGTTTCGGAAGTCAGGCTGGCGACCGCCTGCTGCACGACCTGCTGGGTGTAGGACTGCCGGGCGTCGATGACGTGATGGACGAGCGCCGCCGAACCGAAGCTGGGCGTGTCGGGCTCCTCCGGCCCGGAGGTGCTGATCCAGGCCCGGCTGCCGCCGGGATACTCGTGGAACCGCCGCCAGCGGAAATCGCGGTCCAGCAGACCCAGCTGCCACATCTGGTAGGCGATGTCCTTTCCCACGTAGGTCACCGTGGCGTTCGAACGCACGATGACCTTTTCGCCGTCCTGGGCGAGATCGGTGTCCATGACCCAGCAGCCGCGGTTCCGGCCGGAATCACTCCGGCGGATGGCGCCGGCATCCCGGAGCAGCTCGAATGCCCGCTCCCAGAAGTGGAGGCGAAGGATCGACTTCTCGCACGGCAGGAGGTCGTAGCGGACCCCGATCCGGTCCATGGTCTCCAGGTGCCGGCGCGCGACCGCCCTTGCCACGATGGTCCCGATCCCGGCCCACGGTTCCTCGCCGCGCTCGAGTCCGTGGAGGGCTTGCTGGCGCGCCGGGGGCCCTTCCGGGTCCTCTTCGATCCAGCGGGACACCTCGGTGTAGAGATCCCAGCAGAGATAGTCGAAGCGCGGTTGTCCGGCGAGCCGGCGCACGTCCTCCGCGTCCGCCCCGCGGAGCCGAACAAAGCCGAGGACCACGTCCGCGACCTGGACGCCGGTGTCGTCGGTGTAGGTCTGAATCTCGATCCGGTGCCCGAGGAAACGCAGAATGCGGGCGAAGGAATCCCCGAGCGCGGCGTTCCGCAGGTGCCCGATGTGGGCCGCCTTGTTGGGGTTGATGCTGGTGTGCTCGACGACGTGGATGCCGTCGGGAACGTCGGCGTTCGTTCCGGCGAGCGACTCCCGGATCCACATTTCCCGGTTCAGGAACACGTTGACGTACCCGGGACCGGCCACTTCCACCCGCCGCACTTCCGGACGCTCGGAGAGTGCCTCGGCGAGCGTCTCGGCGATCTCCCGGGGCGGCCGGCGCAGGGTGCGCGCCAGTGCGAAGGCCGCGGGGAACGCGAGATCCCCCTGGTCCGGCGACGGGGGAATCTCCGACACCACGGAGAAATCCGGAGCTCCGGCGTTGACGGCGGTCTCCCTGATGACCTCCTCGAGCGCGGCGAACATCGGCGCGGAGTCTAGTCGCCGACTTCCGGTTCGCTCGAGGGTTCGTAGGGCCCGTAGTAGCCCCGGCGGGCCCGCACTTCCACGTCGTCGAGGCCCGGCGCCGTCACCTCCACCTCGATTCGGCGGTAGCGTCCCTCGCGCCGGGTGTTCGACGAGGCATAGCCGATCGTGTACTGACTGTAGAGCTCGTCGAGGATGCGGTCGTAGAGCTCGTCGAGCTTCTCGAGGGACGAAGCCAGGGCGTAGGAACCACCGGTAGCATCGGCAATGGCGCGCAGGAAGCGGCCGTGCTCGAAGACCTGGGCATGGCGGCTGCGGTCCCCGAACTGGATCGAGTGGATCGTGGTGTCCCCGAGCTTCACGAGATCGAGGGCCTCCGAGAACATCAGGGTGGACCGGGAGTCGGCGCCGTCGCTGAGCACCGCGAGCGTCTTCCGGCCGTCGTAGTCGTACACGCGATCCAGAAAGGTGGCCACCGCGTCGTAGAGCGCCGTCCAGCCCTCCGCCTCGATGTCGTAGATCCGGTTGGAGATGATGCGCTGGTCGTCGCTCGAGTACTCGGACAGCCAGATGTTCTCGTCGAAGCTGATGACGAACAGGTTCTCGGTCCGCGGGATGTTGGTGAGGAACTTGATCGCCGCTTCGTGGAGGAGCGGCAGGTCCTCCTCCATGCTGCCCGACGAATCGAGGAGCAGCCCGATCACCTGTTTCTGGGAGAGTTCTTCCTTCTGGTCCGGGGGCAGATCCACCCAGGATTCCTCGAGTCCCGCTCCGAAGACGAGGATCTCCTGTTCGACCCCGTCCTCCAGGACCCGGAAGTCCTCGGCGCCGAGACCGGTGACGAACTCGCCATCCTCGGTGGAGACCGCCACCGGTACCGAAACCAGGTCCACCCCTCCCTCGAACTGGAAGATCTCCTGTTCCTGGGCAGCGGCGGTGGAGGCGATCAGGATCGCCCCGGTCATGGTCAGGCGCATTCGGGAGATTCTGCCACTGCTCCCCCCTGCCGTGTTCAAATCAGTCCGGTCACGCTCCGAATGGCCAGGTCGAATCGATTGAAGGGCGGCATCACATAGACCCCGGCGGCGAGATCCCGCGCCGCGGCGACCATTTCGCGCGCCACCGAGACACCGACCTCCCGCGCCCGCTGCCGGGTGGGCGCCGCCGCCAGGCGGTCCCGTACCGACTGCGGGACGCTCATTCCGGGAACCTCGTTGTGGAGAAACTCCGCGTTTCGGGAGCTGACCAGGGGCAGGACCCCCGCGAGAACCGGGATGCCGTAGCCGCGGACGTCGTCCACGAAGCGCTCGAGCAGGCCGGTTTCGTACACCGGCTGGGTGAGGCAGTACTGGGCGCCGGCTTCGGCCTTCTTCTCGAACTTCCCCATCTCGCCTTCGAGATCGGCAGCCGCCGGGTTCGCACCCACCCCGATGTGGAACGGAAGCGCTGCCCCGAGCGGGTTCCCCGCGAGATCGAGGCCGTGGTTCAGGCCGCGGAGGATGCGAACGAGGCCGACCGAGTCCACGTCGAAGACCGGGGTCGCATGGGGATAGTCGCCGAGTTTCGGCGGGTCGCCGGTGACCGCCAGCAGATTGCGGATGCCGAGGGCGTGCGCTCCCAGCAGGTCCGACTGGATGCCGATGAGATTCCGGTCGCGGCACTGGTAGTGGAGGATGGTCTCGATTTCGCCGCCCCGCTCGAGCAGCGCCGCGAACGCGATGGCGCTCATCCGGGCGGTGGCCCGAGGCCCGTCCGCCACGTTCACGAAGCGGATGCCCGCCTCCGCCAGGTCACGGACCCTGGCGAGGAATTTGTCCGGCTCGGCGCCGCGCGGCGGATCCATCTCGACCGACACCGCGAACCGGCCCTCCGCGAGGCAGCGGGCCAGGCCCGAGCGCTCCGGTACCGGCACAGCCGGGGCCTCGACCGGCCCGTCTGCCGCCGGAGCGGCGGCGGGAGGCGGCGCCGGGGCCCTCACCCGGTCCGCGCGAACACCCGCGGATGCCGCGCGGACCACCCCGGCCACCGCGCCGATGTGCTCGGCGCCGGTTCCACAGCAACCGCCGATCAGCGAGACCCCGAGGCGCAGATACCGCTTGGCGTAGTGAGCCACGTAGTCCGGAGACGACGGGTAGAGGAAACGCCCTTCGATCCGCTCGGGAATACCGGCGTTCGGTTGGGCGATCAGCGGGAGGTTCACGGCGTCCCGCATGCGCTCGAGCGCGGTGAGGGTGGTGTCGGGGCCCACCCCGCAGTTCGAGCCGACCGCGTCGGCTCCGCCCCGCTCGAGCGTCTGGGCCGCCTGGTCCGCCGCCACCCCGAACAGGGTCGTGGCCTGCTCGGAGAACGTCATCAGCACCACGACGCCGATGTCGGGCGCCACCTCCCGGGCGGCCGAAAGGGCCAATCGGGCTTCCGCGAGGCTGGTGAAGGTTTCGATCAGGATCGCGTCGGCGCCGCTCTCGACCAGCGCGACGATCTGTTCCCGGAATCCGGCGGCGAACTCCGGAGCCTTCTCCTCGTCGAGGGGGCCGACGACTTCCCCGCTCGGCCCCACCGATCCGAACACCAGGTTGCCGGGCCGGACGGCGCTCCGGGCCACTGCGACGCCGGCCGCGTTGATCTTCGCCACTTCGGAGGCGAGCCCGTGCCGGCCCAGCTTCCACGGGTTGGCTCCGAACGTGTTGGTGCTGATCACCTCGGCGCCGGCGGCCAGATGGGCGGCGTGGACGGCGCGGACCCGGCCGGGATCCGACCGGTTCAGATCCTCGAAGGAGCGCCGGGCGGCGACGCCGCCGGCATAGAGCGCGGTGCCGAGGGCGCCGTCGCCGACGCGTGGCCGCTCCCGCAGGAAAGCGGCCAGTTCGGAGCGGCGCATGCGATCCCGGTTTCGTCCGCTACGGGTCCGGGCGCCCGCGCCGGGCTCCTGGCGCCCCTAGTACCCGGTCACCCAGCGGTGATCCACGACGAAGCGGAAACCGGACGCCAGCGGGCGGAGGCCGAGTTCCGCCACCAGCGAACGCGAAAAGGCCCGCCCCAGGATGGCGTTCACGTCTTCTCCGCTGCTCGCGGCCGCTTCGTCGGCGGCGCTTGACGCCAGGTCGGTCACCAGCACGGTGCCCTCGACCGTTTCGCTCCCGGAGACCACCCTCAGGGACCAGGGTTGGTGCTTGTCGGTTTCGGCCCGTTCGGCGATTTCCGCGGCGCCTTCCCAGCGGGCCCCGCGGCCTTCAAAGCTCACCTGCATGGCGGGGGATTCTAGTGCGGTGCGCTGAAAACGGGACGCTCCTGACCTCCGCGCCAAGACGGGAGTCACCTCCCTTCCGCGTGGGCTTGCGCCGTGGGGGGGGGGGGGGGGGGGGCGGGGGGGGGGGGGGGGGGGGGGGGGGGCGGGGG
>JAPPGX010000114.1 GCA_028877265.1 Acidobacteriota bacterium | reverse complement strand
TGGTGTCGAACGATGCCGAAACGCCGGTGGTCTTCACGTCCACCACCGGCGACTCGCCGGTCACGGTGACGGTCTCGGCGACGGTCGCGATGTCCATCGTCGCGTTGATCTCGAAGGTCGAACCGCCGACGACGGTGATGTCCTCGAAGACGACGGTCTGGAAGCCGCCGAGTTCGAAGGTCATGTTGTAGCTGCCCGCGACGAGCTGCGCGAACCGGTAGGAACCGTCCACGTCAGTGGTCGCCGACCGGGACGCAACGAGCTCCGCGGACTCCAGCGTGACCGTCACTCCGGGGAGGACGAGTCCCTGGGCGTCGTTCGCGGCGCCCTCGAGGCGTCCGTAGATCTGCTGGGACAGGGCCGCACTCGGCCACGCCACCAGCAGCGTAAAGAGAATGAGTTTCCTCATGCTGCTTGGTCCTCCTGTGGGGTCGGAAGCATGTGAAATGAAAAGATGTCAGTCAGGAAGAGCAACGGTCGGACCAGAAGCCGCAACCGGCGTCTATCTCCGCTTAAGTCGTTCTAAATGGGATGATTGCTCTGGCACCTAGAGGTGCCGGAATCCATAAACTTCGCCCCAATATTCGATTTATTGGAGCCGAACAGCCAATTCTCTTGAATCTCGTAGGGTTCTGTCAACCCGACGAACCTTGAATGGCTCCGTTCCGCGCTCGTCGTTTTCCCGATTCGTAGCCGGAGGAACGGAGATCGATGCCGCCCGGACCAACGACGGGATCGAGATCTGGCCCGCCACGCGGTTCGCCGAGGAACTCGCGGGGGGTAGGCTCCGGCCCTAGCCGCTTCCGCCACCCTTAGACTCCGCATGCCGTGGAAGCCCCGCTCCCGTTCCGCACCGCCGGCGCCGCCCTCACGGCGAATCCCCTGCGGACCGCGCTCGCCCTGATCGGCCTGGTGATCGGCGTCGCCTCGGTGATCACCATGGCCGCGCTCGGCTCCGGCGCCCGGGCGGCCGTCGCCGACGACGTGCGTTCCGCCGGGACCAACATCATCGTCGTGCGGGCCGGCAACTACATCCGGGGCGGCGACGCGGTGAACATCCCCTCCGGTTTCGGCCGCGCGGACACGCTGACGCCGGAAGACGCCGAGGCGATTCGGGGAATCACCGACGTGGCGATGGTGAGCCCGGTCGTGGAGGAACGGACGGCCCTGCTCGCGGACACCGGTGACTCCTTCGCGCAGGTCCACGGTGTTTCGGACGAGGGACCCCTGATCTATCAGGTGCGGATCCAGGACGGAGACAACTTCGCCGCCAGCGACGTCCGGAACCGGCGCGCGGTCGTGCTGCTCTCCTCTCCGGTGGAAGCTGAACTCTTTCCCGGCCACTCGGGAGTGGGCCGGACGGTGGTGATCCGGGAACGGGAGTTCGAGGTGGTGGGGATCTACCAGTCGTCCGACCGGAAGCTGGCCGAAGCGGCGATGGTCCCCCACACCCTGCTCGCCGATCTGTTGGGGCGCACCTACCTGCAGGCCGTCGCGATCGCCACCCAGCGAGCCGGCGATGCCTCCCGCGTGGCTCGGGACGTGGCCAATCTGCTCCGCGAGCGGCACGAGCTGACCCGCGCGGCGCCACCCGCGGAATCGGCCGCTCCACATTCCTTCCGGCGTGGCACGCGCCTGCCGGATGACTTCGTCGTGCGCACCCAGGCCACCGAAGCACTGACCCAGGGGCTCTACACCACGGCCGCCGCCTTCGTGCTCGCTTCCATGCCCAAACTGGACGAAGTCACCTCCGAGGAGATGGTGGGCACCCTGAACCGCGCGACTTCGACGATGACCCTCCTGCTCGGCGCGCTCGCCGGCGTCTCGCTGATCGTGGGCGGCGTCGGCATCATGAACGTCATGCTGCTCGCGGTCACGGAACGCACCCGGGAAATCGGGTTGCGGCTCGCGGTCGGAGCGCGGCGGCGCGACGTGATGTGGCAGTTCCTGGCCGAGGCCATCGGCCTCGCTGCGCTGGGCGGGCTCTTCGGGGTCGCACTGGGGGGGATGTCCTCGACCCTCGTCGAAGCCCTGTTCGGGTGGCGGACCCTGATCCCGGCGGTGGCGATCGGCGGGGCCGCCGTGCTGGCGATGGGCGTCGGGGTCTTCTTCGGCTGGTATCCGGCCCGGCGCGCGTCAAGGCTCGACCCGATCGTCGCGCTGCGCTCCGAGTAACGGGCGAACGCCGAGGGCCCGCCGCCGCGGCCCTTATGGGGGCTCTTCGGGGTCCGGTGGCGGAGCGGCGATCGGCAGCCCGGTGTGGGGATCCACGGTCGGCGGCTCCATGATGAAGGGGACCTCGATCTCGTAGGGCGAGCCTTCGAACCGGAAGTAGACGATCGCCACCGTGTCTTCGGTGTCGATGGGATCGCCGCCCGCGATCCAGGCTTCGCCGAACTCGTCGATCCGGGGCCGGAGAGGTTCGAGCTCCTCGCCCGCCTCTCCCATGCGGCGAATCGTGACCCGCACGTCCTCGGCCACCGCGGCCGGCAACTCGCTCCGCATGGCGTCGGAGAAATAGATGCGGTGCTCGCCTTCCGCGCTCAGCACGACCTCGAAATGGAGATCGCCGTGCATGAAGACGTAGCCGCCATAGCGGGGAGCGTGATCGCCGTGCGCCATCATCATCCCGCCCATCCCGGCCATGCCTTCCATCCCCTCGGAAGGCGGCTCTTCGTCGGGAGCCCCGCAGGCGGCGAAGGCGAGGAGCACGACGAGGCGTACCGGGCGAATCAGCAAGGCGTCAACCTGCGGTCAATTATGAAGAGAAGGGGAGAACAGTCGAATGAACTCCGCCGGACTCATGGCTTCGCGGATCGCTTTGACGATCCCGGAGAGACGACCGTCCGGTGAGAGCCCGGGGTCGATCAGGCTCTCCAGCGCGCCGCGAAACGCGGGGTCCACGGAAGGGCGGACGAGAGCGTAACCGCCGAAGCGGTCGGCATGGGCAAGGAGGCCGTGGGGATCGGGAACGAGGGCCTCGAAGTCGAGCGCGCGCAGCGCCTCCAGACGCGTCAGCTCGCCGTCCAGGTACCCGGCAAGCACCCGCGCCACCACCGGCTCCAGGGCGCGGAGCGATTCGTCGGCGGGAGCGGCCGGGACGAGCCCCTCGAGCGTGGCCGCCAACCCTTCGAACACCGCGGTCCGGGGCCCGTAGAGCGGGACGATCCCGAGCTCAGGCCAGCCGGTGGCCTGGAACTCACGGTCGGCGACGACCGCCTGCAGATGATGGCCGGGCACACCCTCGTGACACGCAAGCCGGCTCAACTCCGAGGACCTGAGCGAGAGACCCAGCGGAAGCCACAGCGCGCCCGCCCCTTCCCCGGAGTAGCGGTAGAACGGGGAGGGACCGGTCGGAAGCGCGAGCGCCTCCGCCGGTTCCATCCACCGGATGGCGAGAGGCTCGAGCTCCAACGCGGCCGATTCGCCCAGCGCGAGGCTCCGGCACGTGGCCAGGGCCTCGCGCAGCCGGCCATCCGCCGACTCCCCGGACTCGTCCGAGCGCTCGTAGTAACGGCGCACGCGGACCTTGAGGGGAGCCACACCGGCCAGCGAGCGGTCCACCCGGAAATGGAGGCGATCGGTGTCCACGTCGAAATCCGTCCAGGAAAGCCCGAAAACCTCCCGGAGCTCCTCGGCGACCGGGCGGCGGTCCCCGAGCAGCGAACGGGCGCGGAAGGCCATCGCACGCAGCGACGCCTCGATGCGGCGCACCCGGAACTCGTCCCCGGTCCGCGCCATCTCGCGGGAGCGGTCCGCAAGGCGCCCGGCGCGCTCGGCGATTTCCCGAAGTTCAAGGTCCTCGTTCGCCGGAGGAACCTCCGCGAACACGAGGTCCAGGAAGAGCGGATCGCGCTCGTGGAGCGCGAAGGCGAGCCGCACGTACCGGTGGGCGAGTTCGTCGGCCGTCCGGGGAACGGGATCCGTCGGCGGCGGCGCCGGGTTGCAGGCGGCCCAGGCGAGGAGCGCCGCCGGAACCAGCGGCGGGAGACGGGAGCGGGCGGCGAAGCGGCGGATTCGCGAAGCGTATGCGGGGAACGCCGGCGATGCAGGAGGCGGTTCCCGCCGTGTCCGCGATTCGCTCCGGCGGCGCCCGTCGCCCTTTGACGCCTGCCCGGCCGGGGCGTATCTTCCAGAGTTGGCCCGTTCGACTTATGGAGGAGACCCTGATGACCCAAACGGCAACCCGAATCGTCCTGTTTCTGATCCTCGTTTCCGGGCTCGGCCTGCTCGCCTGTGGAGCGCCCGAGATGGAGGACCCGATGGCCACCACCACCGAGACGCTGGGCGTCCGGGCTGACGGCGACACCGAGATCGCCCCGGACCTGTCGCAGATCCCCGAAGAACTCGAGCGGGTGTTCCAGCACATCGACGACAACGTGGACGAGCACGTGATGAACCTCCGCCGCTGGATCCAGCAGCCCAGCATCTCGAACTCCGGCGAGGGCATCCCCGAGTCCGCCCAGATGGTCAAGGGCTTCTTCGACCAGCTCGGTTGCCAGCAGTCCCAGGTCTACGAGATCCCGATGACCGAGTGGGGACAGCCCGGCAATCCGGTGGTCTACGCGAACTGCAACTACGGGGCGGAACGCACCCTGCTCATCTACTGGATGTACGACACCATGCCGATCACCCAGCCCGAGGCCTGGGTGCTCCCGCCGTTCGACGGCGAGTTCAGCGAGTTCGGCCCCTTCAAGAAGGTGATGATCGGCCGGGGCGCCACGAACTCCAAGGGCCCCCAGATGGTCCAGTGGAACGCCTTCCATTCCGTCCTCGAAGTCACCGGCACCATGCCGGTGAACCTGATCTTCATCGCCGAGGGCGACGAGGAGCGGATGTCCATCGGTCTTCGCCAGTTCGTCCGCGAGAACCCGGATCTCTTCCGGGAGGCCGAAGCGATGTACCGCTTCGGGCGGCAGTCCCGCTCCGGCGCCGCGGGCATCGGCGGCGGCTCGGAGGGCTGCGTCTACATCGAGCTCACCACCAGCGGCGCGAGCTGGGGACGGGGCCCGGTGGCCTCCAACATCCACGGAGCGCACAAGCGCTCCACCGACGCTCCGGCGCTCCGGCACGTGAAGATGCTCTCGGCGCTGGTCTCGGAAGACGGAAACCGGGTCCATGTGCCGGGGTTCTACGACGGCGCGGACCCGCTGAACGACGCCGAGGAGGCGATGTTCCAGAGCGCCGCCGAGAACCTCGACATGGCCATCGCCGCCGAGAACATCGGGGTGGCCCGCTTCATCAGCGACGACCCCCTCACCTACCTGAAGAGCGCGCGCTACGGGATCTCCTTCAACATGGACGGCGTCTGGGCCGGCAACATGTACCCAGGCGGCGCCGGCGCGATCCTGCCCAACCGGATCACCTCCAAGCACAACATGCGCTACGTCCCCAGCATGGACGGCCTGGACATGGTCCAGAAGATCCGGGACTACCTCGACGAGCAGGGCTACGAGGACGTCGAGATGACGATCATCGGCGACGTCCCGTGGTCGAAGTCCAGCTACGACAACCGGGCGGCGGACTCGCTGCTGCGCACCTACGACATCTTCGGCATCCCCTACCGGAATCCCATCGAGGGAGAAACCATCCTCGGCGGCTACTGGCCGGCCTACCTGTTCAGCGGCCGGGACGGTGACTTCGCGGACGGAACCGACCTCTCGATGCCGATCGTCGGCGGGGCCGGCGGTCACGGCGGCGGCTCCCATGCCGCCAACGAGTTCTGGGTGATCGAGGGCGCCGGCGACGTCTACGGGATGGCCGGGGCCGAGAAGACGGTGGCGACGTTCCTCTACGCCTACGCCGGACTGCTCCCCGATATCCCGGCCGAGACCGGCATGGACGAGGACTAGCCCGCGCGGATCGGCCAGGCGCCGTGATGGCGCCGCCGGCCTGTTTCGGCCATCTTCGGGGCATGCCTCGCCCTTTGACAGGCCGGCGCGCCGGGACATATCGTCCGGGGTTGGCCGCCCCCCGAAGCGGGAGCGCGGCCCAGGCTCCGTTCGACGCATCAAGGAGATTTCGATGACGCGAAAGGCAACCCGATTCGGCCCGTTTCTGATCCTCGCTTCCGGGCTCGGCCTGCTCGCCTGTGGAGCGCCGGAGACGGAGGACCCGATGGCCCCCGCAACCGAGGTGCTCGGGGTCCGCGCAGGCGGCGACACCGAGATCGCCCCGGACCTGTCGCAGGTTCCCGAGGAACTGCAGCAGGTCTTCCAGTACATCGACGACAACGTGGACGCACACACGATGAACCTCCGGCGCTGGATCCAGCAGCCCAGCATCTCGAACTCCGGCGAGGGCATCCCCGAGTCCGCCCAGATGGTCAAGGGCTTCTTCGACCAGCTCGGTTGCCAGCAGTCCCAGGTCTACGAGATCCCGATGACCGAGTGGGGACAGCCCGGCAATCCGGTGGTCTACGCGAACTGCAACTACGGGGCGGAACGCACCCTGCTCATCTACTGGATGTACGACACCATGCCGATCACCCAGCCCGAGGCCTGGGTGCTCCCGCCGTTCGACGGCGAGTTCAGCGAGTTCGGCCCCTTCAAGAAGGTGATGATCGGCCGGGGCGCCACGAACTCCAAGGGCCCCCAGATGGTCCAGTGGAACGCCTTCCATTCCGTCCTCGAAGTCACCGGCACCATGCCGGTGAACCTGATCTTCATCGCCGAGGGCGACGAGGAGCGGATGTCCATCGGTCTTCGCCAGTTCGTCCGCGAGAACCCGGATCTCTTCCGGGAGGCCGAAGCGATGTACCGCTTCGGGCGGCAGTCCCGCTCCGGCGCCGCGGGCATCGGCGGCGGCTCGGAGGGCTGCGTCTACATCGAGCTCACCACCAGCGGCGCGAGCTGGGGACGGGGCCCGGTGGCCTCCAACATCCACGGAGCGCACAAGCGCTCCACCGACGCTCCGGCGCTCCGGCACGTGAAGATGCTCTCGGCGCTGGTCTCGGAAGACGGAAACCGGGTCCATGTGCCGGGGTTCTACGACGGCGCGGACCCGCTGAACGACGCCGAGGAGGCGATGTTCCAGAGCGCCGCCGAGAACCTCGACATGGCCATCGCCGCCGAGAACATCGGGGTGGCCCGCTTCATCAGCGACGACCCCCTCACCTACCTGAAGAGCGCGCGCTACGGGATCTCCTTCAACATGGACGGCGTCTGGGCCGGCAACATGTACCCAGGCGGCGCCGGCGCGATCCTGCCCAACCGGATCACCTCCAAGCACAACATGCGCTACGTCCCCAGCATGGACGGCCTGGACATGGTCCAGAAGATCCGGGACTACCTCGACGAGCAGGGCTACGAGGACGTCGAGATGACGATCATCGGCGACGTCCCGTGGTCGAAGTCCAGCTACGACAACCGGGCGGCGGACTCGCTGCTGCGCACCTACGACATCTTCGGCATCCGCTACCGGGACCCCATCGAGGGCGAGACCATCCTCGGCGGTTACTGGCCGGCCTACCTGTTCAGCGGCCGTGACGGCGACTTCGCGGACGGAACCGACCTCTCGATGCCGATCGTGGGCGGGGCCGCCGGCCACGGCGGCGGCGCGCACGCGGCCAACGAGTTCTGGGTGATCGAGGGCGCCGGCGAGGTTTATGGCATGGCCGGGGCCGAGAAGTCGATCGCGACCTTCGTCTATGCGTACGCCGGACTGCTCCCCGACGCCCCGGCCGAGACGGGGATGGACGAGGACTGAGCCAACGACGACAGTGCGGCGGGGACCCGGCTTCCTTGATGGGAGCCGGGTCCGACGCTTCGGGCGCACGATGCAATCCCTGAGACGCCAGAAACCACATTCCGGAGGAACCGCCGTTGGCTGCGATCGAGGTCCGTGATCTCGTCAAGACCTACGTCCTGAGCGAGACGCACCGGGTGGAAGCCCTTCGGGGGCTGACGCTTTCGGTGGACAAGGGCGAGTTCCTGTCGGTCCTCGGCCCGTCGGGCTCCGGGAAGAGCACCCTGATGCACATCCTCGGCTGCCTCGACCAGCCGACCTCCGGCGAATACCGGCTCATGGGGCGCGACGTGGCCCGGCTGGGGGCCGATGAGCGCGCGCGCATCCGCAACGAGGAGATCGGCTTCGTCTTCCAGAGTTTCCACCTGCTCGCGCGGGCGAGCGCCCTCGAGAACGTGGAACTCCCGATGCTCTACGGCGCCAAGCGGCCCGGCCGCGAAGAGCGGCGTCAGATGGCGTCGGAAGCGCTGGAAGCCGTCCGGCTCTCCGACCGCGCCACCCACGCGCCGAGCCAGCTCTCGGGCGGGCAGCAGCAGCGGGTGGCCATCGCCAGGGCGCTGGCCAACCGGCCGCGCCTGCTGCTGGCCGACGAACCGACCGGCAACCTCGACACCCGGACCGGACGGGAAATCCTCGATACGTTCGCCCGCCTGAACTCCGAGCGCGGATTGACCGTCATCATGATCACCCACGACCGGCAGGTGGCGCAGTACGCCTCCCGGAGCGTCGAACTGCGCGACGGACGCATTCTCACGGACGAGGCAATCTCGGGTAACGGAGCAACCCCCGATGCTTAAACGAATTCCCCTGAGCCGGGAGCAGATCCAGACCCTCGTGCGCGAAATGCCGGCCGAACGGCGCACGGCGGTCGAGACCGCTTTCCAGAGCCTTCGCCGCTATCCGCTCCGGACCGCGCTGACTCTCCTCGGACTCGCGTTCGGGGTCGCCGCGCTGATGGCCACCATCGCCCTCGGGCGGGGCGCGCAGGGCGCGATCCGGGACCAGGTTCGCGCCGCGGGTCTCAACGTGATCGAGATCACCGCCGGGAACTACCGGACCCGCGGGGAGCGGCCGATCGGAGGCGCCGAAGCGCCGGCACGGCACGGAGCCGCCCTGCCGCCGGGCGCGCTGGAGCGGTTCCTCCGGAAGATCGAGCCGGTCGCGCTCGCGCACCCCGAGAACGACCCCATGGAAAAACACGACCACCCGACGGCCGCGGAGCGGCTCGGGGACTCGGCCGCGGGTCTCGGTGCAGCCGCCACCCTGACGAGCGACGATGCGGAGGCGATCGCGTCGTTACCGGGAGTGGCCCACGTCGCTTCGGGCATCCATGAGAGCGTCCGGGTGTTCGCCGGCGACCGCCGGTGGTTCACGCGACTCCACGGGACCGACGTGGACCTCGTGGAGATCCGCCGCTCCTTCGCGATGCAGCACGGAAGGTTCTTCAGCGCCGGCGAACTGCGGCGCTCCTCCCAGGTGGTGGTGCTCGGCAGCGTCGCCCGGGACCAGCTCTTCGGCCAGAACGAGAATCCGGTCGGACGCGAGGTCACGATCTGGAACCAGGCGTTCGAGGTGGTCGGCGTCGTGGTGAGCACCAACTGGATGAATCCCGGCGCGCCCGGTGACGACGAATTCGACGCGGTGTACACCCCCTTCACCACCGTTCACCGGCTGCTCAACGCCACGAACCTCAACTCCATCACCGTGACCGCGGCGTCGTCCGGGAGAGTCACCGAAGTGTCGCGAGGCATCACCGACCTGCTCCGCGAGCGGCATGGCATTGGCGAGACCCAGGCCGACGACTTCACCGTAACCACCCAGGCGTCGGAGGTGCTCGGCAAGGGGCTGCACCCGAAGGTGGCGGAAACCCTCGCCGGCAACATTCCCAACCTCGAACGCACCACCCTGCGGCAACTCGCGGCCACCCTGGAGCGGTCCAGCCGGACCATGTCCGCGTTGCTGCTCGCCATCGCGCTCGTTTCGCTGATCGTGGGCGCGATCGGGATCTCGAACGTCATGCTTCTCTCGGTACGGGAGCGGATCCGCGAGATCGGGCTGCGGATGGCGGTCGGGGCCCAGACCGGGGACGTCGGCAGTCAGTTCCTCACCGAATCGGTGCTCCTCGGCGCCGCGGGGGGCGTCCTCGGTGTCGTGATCGGGGCGGTCGCCGCCGTGGTAGTCGAGAGTTCATTCGGACTGGCGGTCGAGGTCTCGGTGGTTGCCGGCCTGATCTCGTTCGTGGTGGCGCTCCTCACCGGAGTGATCGCCGGCGTGAGCCCGGCGCGGCGGGCCGCGCGGCTCGATCCGATCGTCGCTCTCGGTTCGGAGTAGCGGCTTGGAACGCCGGCTTCAGCCGGCACAGCCCGCCGAAGGCGGGCGGCGGGACGGGCCTCGTGCGCCGGGAGGGCGATGCCGGCCGGAGGCCGGCGCTCCGAGCGCCTCTACTGGTTCCGCCGCTGTTCCCGAGACTGGGCGCCGCGCTCGGCTTCGGTAACCCGGGTCAGCGCCTCTTCGACCTGCGGCTGTTCCGCGTCCAGCGCGAGCGACCGCTGGAACACCTCCCGGGCGCCCTCGAAGTCGGAGACCTGGAAGCGGGCGAGTCCCAGCAGGTTGAGGCTCCGGGTGTCCGGGTTCTCGAGCAGGATGGCCCGCGCGAGCAGGTCTTCCGCTTCCTCGTAGCGGGCGAGGTGGAAGTACGCCTCTCCGAGCACCCGGAGCAGGCCGTAGCGGTCCTGGACCTGCTCGTACACGGGCTCGAGCAACTCCACGACCCTCGCCGGATTGCCCGCCTCGACTTCGAGCTGGGCAAGGAGTTCCCGCGCGCGTCCGAGACGGGGCGCCATGGCGACCGCCCGCTCGACCACCGGCCGGGCCTCGTCCTTCCGTCCGAGCGCCATCAACTGCTCGGCGACGGCAAGGCTGGTGAAGCCGGGGTTCTCCGGACCAAACGGAAGCATGGTGCCGTGGAAGCCCGCTTCGAGCAGGCCCCCTCGGGGAGACACCGAGAACTCCGCCCGGCGTGAAGACAGCGTGCCCCCGGCCCGGTCGAGCAACTCCGCCTGGAGTTCATAGCGGCCCGCTCCGATGTCCAGGAGCGAGAAGTCGAGAGCCACGAGACCGGTCGCCGGGTCCGGCTCAGCCGGCTGGTCGCTCGTGTACATCACGTCGCCGTCGTTCAGCGGTTCGCGGCTCACGATCCGGAAACGGACGGACGCGCCGTCGGGCGCGCTCTCCGGCGCCACCGCGGCGACGAAATTGTCGCCGATCGTGTACACCGCCTGCGGATTCGGGACCACGCCGGAGAAACCGATGCGGAAGGGGCGGTACTGCGCCCGGCCGGCCTCGATGCGCCGTCCGAGGACCAGGTCGCTGAGGCGCGGGGTACCGTCGCGGGGAGGCACGCTGACATCCGTTTCCACCAGGGTGTAGCTCTTCGCGCAATCCTCCTCGTCGCGCGAGGCGCACGCCCGGTTCCGAAGCACGATCCGGAGCGTGTGATCTCCCGGAATCAGGGGCAGCACCCCGGACCAGGAGAAGGGGCGCTGCAAGGTCCCGCGGGCCTGTTCATCGGTCAGCGAGACGAAGGACTCCTTCCGGAACTCCGTCACCACCTGTTCCGGATCGTCGCGGAGGACGGCTTCGACGGTGCCGATGAACGAGGTGTCGTAGCTGCCGCGATCCTCGTTGCGGATGAAGGAGGTGTACTGGGCGTCCACCTGGACCACCCAGTGCAGGAAGGAGGCGTTCTCGGGACCGGGAAGCACCGCCACCGCTCCGTACCCGGGCACGTAGGTGAACAGGTAGTCGGCCTCGATCGCGCCTCGTTCGAAGTCGAGCCGGTCGGCGTAGCTGTCATCCAGCCCCCGGAACGGCACTTCGTGAATGTCCCCGAGCAAGGAAAGCGAGCCGAACGGCACCGCCTGGAACCGGGTGATGTCCTGCTCGTCGGTCCGGAAAGACATGGCCGCGTTCGCGATCTCGGGGTCGAACTCGTAGAGGATCTCGTAGGCGCGCTCCACCTCGTCCCGGAAATCGCGCCGCTCCGGCTGGTAGCCGGTCAGGAGTGCGGTCGGTCCGTCCGAGATGGGGTCATAGAGCTGCAATTCCCCGACGCCGTGGCGCCTCCAGAAGAGCAGGTAGAAGAAGGCGGGAAGCCCGAACCGCTTCAACTCCGAGTTGTTGTAGAACCAGAGTTCGGTCGGGTAGATCTCGTCCCGGGCCTCGTAGTTCTGGATGGAACGGGGCGGCCCGAGCAGGATGTAGTAGCGGCCGCGGTCGGTCTGCCAGCCCTCGCGGAAGGTCGAGCGGCCGAACCAGTTGTTCACGTAGTCGAGCCGTTCGTAGTGCTCGATCCTGAACTCGTTCTCCGGCGTGGACGGATTGTGATCCCGTTTGCGCCAGAAGGCGTCGGCAAACGCCGAGCGCTGCGCTTCCGAGGTCAGGTTCAGGAAGACGCGCTTCTCACGATCGGTGATGAGATAGGGCACCTCTTCCTCAAACCACAGCCGCCAGGGCTCCGGGAGAGCGGCGATCTTTTCCTCTTCGCTCAGCTCTTCCTGCGCGCCCGCGAGCCCAACCCCGAAAACTCCCGAAACAAGGAGCGCCGCACACAGCAGCCGCGCCCCGCCAAATCTCGACTTCATGGACCGGATCATGGTAGTCCCCGCGATACCGGCGCGCAAAGTACCGCCGTACGGGCGCGGCCCTGTGCTTCCCCGCTCCGCGGGAAGTCGATCTTGCGATACTCCGGTCTCCCGCCGTGACCCCCAGACCAACCAAGCGCCACCAGACTGCCCGAGGCTGGTTCCGAGACCTGGTCGTCGCCGGTGTGGTGCTCGCCTCGTTCTGGCCGGGAAGTACGGTCGCGGCGCAAACGGACCCTCTCGTCACCGCTCGGCAACTCGTCGAAGAGGGGCGCATCGAGGAAGCGCTCCCGCATCTCGAGCGGGCGCGGAACGCCGATCCCACGAATCCACAGACAGTCTGGATGCTCGCGGTGGCCCGGCTGCGGCTCGGCGATTTCCCGGAGGCGGCCGCGCTCGCCGAAGAGTTCGGCCGGCTGGTTCCGGAAAACACGACGGGACCGCTGCTCCGCGCGAGCGCGTTGACCGCCCTCGGGCGGCTTCCCGAAGCCGCAGCGGCCCTCCGCGAGGTCCTGGCGCTGGATCCCCGGCACCCCGAGGCGCGCCGGGACCTGGCCGTCCTGCTCGGCAGGATGGGAGAACGGGAGGAAGCGATTCGAAGTTTGGAGGAACTTCGGAGCGAGTACCCGGGGCGACCCGAGGTGCTGGCGCCCCTCGGCGTGCTCTTTGTGCAGGCTGGGCGGAGGCCGGAGGGTATTTCGACGCTACAGCAGGCGGCGCAGGCGAATCCCGATTCCTTTGAGGCGCGTCACCATCTGGGCGCGCTCTATTCGGAGCTCGGACAGTACGAGATGGCCGAACCCCACCTCGCGGCCGCGCTGAGGCTCCAGCCGGGCAATCCCGGCACGCTGTTCGAGACCTGTCTCCTGCGTTCGCGCGAAGAGCGGCTCGAGGAGGCCCGGGAGGCATGCGCCGAGGCCGCCCGGACAGCTCCCGAGAACGCGGAAGCGCAGTTTGCGAATGGCGACGTACTTCACTATCTCCAGGAGGGAGAGGAAGCGGAGCGAGCCTATCGGGAGGCGATCCGGCTGAACCCGCACCACTCCCGGGCCCGGTTCCGTCTCGGCCTGCTGCTCCACGAGGCCGGGCGCAGCGCCGAGGCGATCCCGGTGCTGACACCGGCGGTCGAGGAGGCGGGCGCCTTGCCGAACCCGGAGCGCCTCGCGGGCGGTTTGACGACGCTCGGACAGGCTCTGGCGGCGGTGGACGAACCGGACGGAGCCGCCCGCCGGCTGGAAGCGGCCATCGCCGCCGCTCCCACCCTCCCCGAACCCCACCTCCACCTAGGGAACCTGCTGGCGCGAAGCGGCGATCCCGCCCAGGCGGAGAAGGGCCGCGGACACCTCCAGCGATTCGCCGAACTCCGGCGGTTCTCCGATCGGACGAACGAACTGAAGGCGATGGTCAATGCGAACCCGGGGGCCCGCGAGCCCAAGATGGCGCTGATCGCCCATCTGATCGCCGGCGGGGCGCCCGGCCTCGCGGTCGAGGAGTCCGGCCGGCTGCTGGCCCTGGCTGCCGCCGAACCCGTGCACCACCTGCTCTACGCCGAGTCGCTGGCAGCGAGCGGCCAGCCGGAGGAGGCGCTCGGCGTACTCGAAGCCGCGCTTTCCGACTGGCCGGACAACGCCGAACTCCTCGAAGCGGCGACGCGCCTCGGCCGGAACCGGTGACGTTCGGAGGACCCCGCGTCCGGCGGGAGATCCCCGCCGCGCTCGCGATCCTCTTCCTCCTGCCGGGGTCGGCCGGGTTCAGTGCCACCGGCGGCCAGATCCGTCTCGAGGAAGTGAGCGAAGCCAGCGGAATCGACTACCGGAACGTGAGCGGAGAGCCGGAAAAGCGGTTCATCGTCTCGTCCCTCGGGGCGGGCGCCGGCCTCCTCGACTATGACCAGGACGGCGACCTCGACCTCTACCTCGTCAACGGCGCCCCGCTGGAAGACCGGACTCCCGGCCCCGGACTGCCGAACCGGCTCTTCCGGAACGAGGGGGGATTCCGGTTCAGCGACCAGACCGAGGCCGCGGGCGTCGGCGACACCGGCTGGGGTTACGGAGTCGCGGCGGCGGACGTCGACAACGACGGCTTCCCGGACCTCTACGTCACGAATCTGGGCGAAAACGTCCTCTACCGAAACCGGGGGGACGGCACCTTCGAGCGCGTCCCCGCCGCCGGTGGCGCTTCGCACCCCGGTTACTCCACCTCCGCGGCGTTCCTCGACGCCGAAGGCGACGGCAACCTGGACCTGCTGGTGCTGGGTTACACGGAAGACTCCATCGAGTCCCTCCCGCTCCCGGGCGCCGCGGCGAGCTGCGTCTGGTTCGGGCTTCCGGTCTTTTGCGGTCCCTCCGGGCTGATTCCGGCGGAAGACGGGTTCTTCCGGAATCGGGGCGACGGGACGTTCGAGGATTTCACCACGGGGTCGGGGATTGCCGCGGCCGAGGCCGGCTACGGCCTGGGGGTGGTCGCGGGAGACCTGGACGCGGATGGGGATGCCGACCTCTACGTTGCGAACGACTCGGTGCCGAACCACCTCTTCGTGAACGACGGCCAGGGGAGGTTCAGCGAACAGGCGCTCCTCTCCGGGACCGCCTACAACGTGGACGGCCTCGCCCAGGCGGGGATGGGGGTGGACGCCGGCGACTTCGACGAGGACGGCCAGCTCGATCTCTTCGTGACGAACTTCTCCCACGACACGAACACGGCCTACCGGAACGCGGGAAGCGGTTTCTTCGAGGACAGCACCACCAGGAACGAGCTGCGGATGCCGGGCTGGTTCTACCTGGGCTGGGGAACCCGGTTCATCGACCTGGACGCCGACGGGTGGCTCGATCTCTTCGTCGCCAACGGACACGTCTACCCGGACGCCGAAGCCGCCGGCAGCGGCACGCGCTACCTGATGAAGAACCAGATCTTCCGGAACCAGGGCGGCGGGACGTTTCTCGAAGACGAGTGGGACGGGCCGGAACGCTCGAGCCGGGGGGTCGCGTTCGGGGACCTCGACGGCGACGCGCTACCCGATCTGGTGGTCGTGAACATCGATGAGGAAGCGGCGCTGTTCCGGAACGCGAGCGGGGGCCGCGGGGTCACGCTACAGCCTGTGGGGACCCGGGCGCCACGTGACGGGACCGGGGCCCGGGTGGCGTTTTCCACCGCAGACGGGGTGCGGCGAGTCCGCGAGGCGCACCGCAGCGGGAGTTTCCTGTCGTCGAACGATCCGCGCGTGCACCTCGGGGCCGGCGACGGCGAGACGATCCTGGACGTCGTGGTGCGCTGGCCGGGGGGTAGCAGGGAGAGTCTCGGCGACCTCCGGGCGGACGGCCAGGTGGTGGTGGTACTTGAGGGCGCGGGCGTGGTTGCAGTCCTGCGTTAGGAACCTCCACCGGCACTCCACCACGCTCCCAGCCGGATCGGGGGAGATCCACGCCGGCGCCAGAGCCGGAGCAGATTCCGGTGGCCGGAGACGACCGAGCGCGGCCGGAAGTACTGGCTTTCGCCGGCGCGGCGCTCGTGGTGGCTCACTTCCACCTCGGCGAACCGGACGTCCCGGTCTCCGAGTGCGGCGAGGAACTCCACCACCGCCGTTCCGTCGTCGAAGGTCATCGAGGCCTCGATCCGCAGGTCGCGACGGAAGAGGCGGAAGTCACAGTCCCAGTCCCGGAGCGCCGGAAGTCCGAACGTTCCCGCGATCACCCGATGGAAGCGGGGGCCGAGCATCCTCCGGAGCGGCCCGTCGGCCCGCTCCCGCCGGAAGCCGTTCACCAGTTGGACGTCCGGGCTGGCCGCGTCCAAGAAGCGGGTGAGTTCCCCGGGGTCGAACTGGCCGTCCCCGTCGGTATAGACGACCAGAGGGAAACGGGCGGCCGCGAAGAGGTCCCGGAGGGTGGCGCCGTAGCCCCGGTTCCGCTCGTGGCGGAGCGTCTTCAGTCCCGGAATCTCCCTGGCCAGGCGCTCAAGGACTTCCGCGGTCTCATCGACGCTCCCGTCGTCCAGGATCAGGATCTCGAAGTCCCGTCCCGCGCTCTCGAGCGCCTCGCGCGCCCGGTGAGCTACCCAGCCGATGGACCCGGCGTCGTTGAACGCCGGGAAACAGGCGCTCACCCCGCGGTCGTCGCTCTTCATTCGGCTCACATCGCTCGCTCGGCGAAGATAGAACAGGACGTCCCGTGGAACGACTCGCGCTGCACCGCTTCGCCTCGCCCTGGCTCCGGAACCAGCACGTGGCCCGCTACCGCTGGGCGGCCGGATACGCCGCGGGGAAGCGGGTGCTCGATCTGGCGTCCGGCGCCGGGTATGGATCGGGCATCATCAGTGCCGGAGATGCTCGGTGGGTCGTCTCGGCCGATCTTTCGGAAGAGGCGTTCCGGGAGGCGGAGCTTCCCGCTTCCGGCGCCGGCGCTCTCCGTGGGGTCCTCGCGGACGCCTCGCGCCTGCCCTTCCGGGACGCGAGCTTCGATCTCTACGCGTCCTTCGAAACGATCGAGCACGTGGAGGACGACCGGGCCGTGGTCCGGGAGGCCCGGCGCGTGCTCGCTCCCGGAGGGATCTTCCTCTGCTCGACACCGGAACGAGAGGTCATCAGCCCGGGCCGGACGCTCGAAGACCGCCCCGACAATCCGTTCCACGTCCGCGAATACGCGCGCGGCGAGTTCGAGGCTCTGCTGCGAACCGGGTTCGACCGCTTCGCGTGGTACGGCCAGACGCCCGCTTCGGACGGACACCAGCGGCGTTTGGGGGCGCTCGCGGCGTTCTCCCCGATCCTGGCGCGCAAGCTGCACCAGGTGCGCAACATCCTCCGGCTTCCCGGCGAGGGCGAGGCGCGGCATGCCCCCTACCCGCTCGCGAGCGCCAGCGGCTGGCCGGAAGTCCTGATCGCTGTCTGCGGACCTGTCTGAAGAAACAGGCCTAGCGGGCGACCACGGTCGCCGACTCGATGACGATCGGCGTTTCCGGCACGTCGTTGTGCCCGGCGCGGCTCACGACCCGGGAAGCTTCGATCTGGTCCACGGTTTCCATGCCCGAGATCACCATGCCGTACACGGCGTAGCCCCATCCCCTGGTGGTGGTTGCCGTGTGATCGAGCATGGCGTTGTCCTTGGTGTTGATGAAGAACTGCGAGGTCGCGCTGTGCGGGTCCATGGTCCGCGCCATCGAGAGCGTGCCCCTCAGGTTCATGAGACCGTTCGTGGCCTCGTTCTCGATGGGCGCGCGGGTGTCTTTCTCCATCATGTCGGCGGTGAAGCCGCCGCCCTGGATCACGAACCCGCGCACCACCCGGTGGAAGATGGTGCCGTCGTAGAAGCCGTCTTCCACGTATTGGAGGAAGTTCCGGACGGTCTCCGGCGCTTCGTTCGGGTACAGCTCGATGGTCAGGTCGCCGGCGCTCGTGCGCATCAGCACCGCGGACGGGCCGGGCGTGGGCAGGTCGGACTCGGGATCGGTTGGAGGCATGGTGGTTTCCATCGGGGTCGTTTCGGCGGCGGGTTCGGACTCGGGCGAAACCGCATCGCCGCCACCTCCGCAGGCGGGGAGAAAGAGGGCGAGCAACAGGGCCGCCCAGCGGTACGGGTGGTCCGCCGGAGCGCGAGGGATCGGGAGAGAAGTCATGTCAGTCTGGGGAGAGAAAAGCGGACCCGCTCAGGATGCCAGGGCGAGCCGGGCCGGGGATTCCAGGGAGAGCAGCCAGTGCTTGGCGTCGAGGCCGCCGCCGTATCCGGTCAGCTTGTTCGACGCGCCGACGATCCGGTGGCAGGGGATGACGAGCGGCAGGGGATTCGCGCCGTTCGCCGCGCCGACCGCCCGGCAGGCCGCGGGGTTCCCCACCGCGCGGGCGATGTCCTGGTAAGTGGCGCGGGCGCCGTACGGCACGCTCGCCACCGCATCGAGGACTGCGTGCTGGAACGGGGTGCCGGTCCGGTGCAGCGGAATCGTGAACTCGCGGCGGTCGCCGGCAAGGTATTCGCGAATCTCGCGTGCGTAGAGGTCGTGTTCCCCGGGGATTGCCGGGACCGCGGACCCGACGTTCCGCCGGCGCCAGGCCGCGGAAGCGCGGGAACGGCGTTCGTCGCAGAACAGGATGGCCGCGAGACCGTAGTCGGCACTCAGCAATTCCAGGCGGCCGATCGCCGGGATTCCGGTCTCCAGGAAGGAGGCGCGGCACGTCAGCATCGGCGCGGATTCTACCCGTCGGGAAGGGACGCGGGGCCGCTCGTTCCTGGGGTAGGCTCGCTCCGCTCCCGCGTCGCATGCCCACCGTCTCCGCCGTCCTCTTCGACTGGGACGGCACCCTGGTGGACAGCTTCGCCACCACCCGCCACGCCTCGCTTTCGGTGTTCGAGCATTTCGGAATCCGGATGGACGAAGCGCGCTACCAGGCCACCTACCGGCCCGACTGGCACGAGACCTACCGGCAGCTCGGGATTCCGGAGAGCCGCTGGGGCGAAGCCGGCGCCATCTGGAGCGAGAAGTACCTCGAGCGCAGCCACCTGGTGGATCTGTTGCCGCACGTCTCCGAGACCCTGGACGCCCTCGCGGGCCGGGAACTCCGGCTCGGGGTGGTCACGAGCGCCGACCGGCAGCGGTTTCACGAGGACCTCGACCGACTGGGACTTGGGGATCGCTTCGGCGCTCTGGTGGCTTTCGAGGACACGCGCAACAAGAAGCCCCATCCCGAGGGACTTCTCCTCGCTCTTTCCCGGCTCGGCGTGGATCCGCGGAACGCGCTCTACGTGGGGGACCGGCCGGAAGACGTCGCCATGGGAAAGAGCGCCGGCACGCAGACCGCCGCCATCGTGAGCAACTTCAGTCACGAGGCAATGCTCCGGTCGGCGACCCCGGACGTGTTGCTGCCAACCATCGGGGACCTCCCCGGCTTCCTGCTGGAAGCGGGCGCCGCACCATGACCGCGTTCCCCGAAGAAGCCCCGTTCTTCCGGTATCCGGACAGCTCCGTCTTCTACCGGGATCTCGAGCGCACCTATCGAGTCGCGAAACGCGCGGTCGGCGCCTGGATCGAGGCGGACGACGGCAGCCGTTGGCTGGACGCCTGCGGCGGCGCGCTCACGATCAGCGTGGGACACGGACGGCCGGAGGTTGTCCAGGCCGCCGCAGACCAGCTCACCGACGTGGCGTACGTGCACGGCGCCCAGTTCACCACCGCGGCCATGGAGGAGGCCGCCGCGTTGCTCGTCGATTCGCTGCCTCCGGCCTACCGGGACGCCAAGGTCTACCTCACCCCGGGAGGCACGGAGGCGGTCGAGACCGCGATCAAGCTGGCGCGCACCCACGCGCTGGCCGGCGGCCATCCCGAGCGCCACCGGATCGTCTCGCAACGACCCGGCTATCACGGCAACACCCTCGGAGCGCTCGCGGTATCGGGACGGGACGCGCTCCGGGCTCCCTACCTCCCGTTGCTCGCGGACATGCCGCTCGTGGCCGCGCCCTGGTGCCCGCGCTGCCCGCTCGGCCTCCGGTATCCGGAATGCGAGGTCGCCTGCGCCTCCGAAGTCGACCGAGCGGTCGAGAGCGCGGCGGGAAGCGCCGCGGCGGTCCTGGTCGAGCCGGTGCTCGGCGCGTCGGCCGGAGGATTCGCGCCGCCGGAGGACTACCTGCGATCGGCCCGCCGCACGACCGCCGAAGCGGGCGTCCTGCTCATCGCGGACGAGGTTCTCAGCGGGTGCGGCCGGACCGGGCGCTTCCTGGCGTCGGAGCATGCCGGCGTGGACGCGGACATCGTGGTCCTCGGCAAGGGCTTGACCTCCGGTTTCCTCCCCGGGGGGGCGGTCGTCGCGAAGCCCGAGGTGGCCGAGGCGGTGGCGCCGGATTTCCGGCACGGGTTCACGTTCTCGCACCATCCGGTGGTCGCTGCGGTCGTCCGGGAAGTGCTGCGGATCATCCGCGACGAAGAGCTGGTGGCGCGCGCG
This sequence comes from Acidobacteriota bacterium, assembly GCA_028877265.1. Classification (GTDB taxonomy): domain Bacteria; phylum Acidobacteriota; class Vicinamibacteria; order Marinacidobacterales; family Marinacidobacteraceae; genus Marinacidobacterium. The sequence continues at coordinate 31,921 of JAPPGX010000114.1, read as the reverse complement.
GCGTCCCTGGAGGACGCGTTCCGCACCGCTCTCGAACCCCTCGGAGGCGAACCGGCCGTCGAGGGGTGGTGGGTCCGCGGGCTGCTCGCGGGCATCGCGCTTCGTCCGGAAAGCGCCGGAGGGCGTTCGGCCCGGCAGTTCGCCGCATCCGCCTGGGAACGTGGCTTGCTGGTGTACCCGGTCGGCGGACCCGAGGGACAGGGGGACCTGGTGGTGCTCGCTCCCCCGCTCACAATCCCCCGTGACGACCTCGCGGAGATCGGCCGCCGCCTGCTCTCCGCGTTTTCCTAGTTCCTCCGCCGCATGCCCGACAGACCCCTCCGCGACCAGGTAGCCGTCGTGGCCGGCGCCACCCGCGGCGCCGGACGCGGGATCGCGCGCATGCTGGGGGCCGCGGGGGCCACGGTTTACTGCACCGGCCGCAGCGTCCGGGGCCGGCCCGCGACACCCGGACGACCGGAGACGCTCGAGGAGACCGCGGAACGGGTCACCGCCGAGGGCGGCCGGGGGATCGCGGTGCGGACGGACCACACCGTCGAGGAGGAGGTCGAACGACTCTTTGCGCGGGTCCGGTCCGATTCCGGCCGTCTGGACGTCCTGGTGAACGACATCTGGGGCGGCGACGCGCTCACCGAGTGGGGATCGCCCTTCTGGAAGCTCTCGATCTCGAAGGGGCAGACCCTCCTCGAGCGGGCCGTCCACACCCACGTCATCACGAGCCGCCACGGCGCGCCGCTCATGGTGGAACAGGGCTCCGGGCTGATCGTGGAGGTGACCGACGGCGACACGCTCGGGTATCGCGGCAATCTCTTCTACGACCTCGCGAAGAACGCGGTCATCCGGCTCGCAACCGCGATGGCGGCCGACCTGCACGCGCATCGGGTGACCGCTCTCGCTCTCACTCCCGGGTTCCTTCGTTCCGAGGCCGTGCTCGACCACTTCGGGGTGACCGAAGAGAACTGGCGGGAGGCGATCGGGAAGGATCCCTATTTCGCCGAATCCGAAACGCCCGCCTTCGTCGGGCGCGCGGTGGCGGCCCTCGCCGCCGATCCGAACGTCGGCGGGAAGAGCGGCGGGCTCTTCTCGAGCTGGGGCCTGGCCAGGGAGTACGGCTTCACGGACGTCGACGGCCGCCAGCCACATTGGGGCAGCTTCTTCCGCAGTCAGGTAGGCCGCATTCTCGAACAGGAAACGCCGCCGGACGACATGGACCGCTTCGTGGTGCAGACCCGGCTCTGGCAGACAGAACGCGACCCGGCGGCCGGCGAAGAGACGCAAGCGCTACGCGCGTGGCTCAGGCAGCACCGGTAGCCGGGGACGCTCAGCGGGTTCCGGCAGGCGGATAATCCGTCGACGAGGCGACGCAACCTGTCCGAGTCCAAGGTCCTGACCATGCAGGAGGCGGTGAGCCGCTTCGTACGCGACGGGGACACGGTCGTGCTGGAGGGGTTCACCCACCTGATCCCGTTCGCCGCCGGACACGAAATCATCCGCCAGCGGCGGCGCGACCTCGCTCTCGTGCGCCTGACGCCGGACCTGCTCATGGACCAGATGGTGGCCGCCGGCGCCGCCCGCAAACTCATCTTCGGCTGGCTCGGCAACCCGGGCGTGGGCTCGCTGCACGCCGTGCGGCGGGCGGTCGAACGGGCCTATCCGGGGCCTCTCGAAATCGAGGAGTACTCCCATTTCGGGCTGCTCTGCCGCTACAAGGCGGCCGCTTCGGGCCTCCCTTTCTTCCCGCTGCGCGGTTACCGGGGGACCGACCTGCCCCGGGTGAATCCACACCTGAAGCAGGTCGTCTGCCCGTTCACCGGGGAAACGCTCGACGCGGTTTCGGCGCTTCATGCCGACGTGGCCATCGTGAACGCCCAGCGAGCCGACTCCCAGGGCAATACGCAGATCTGGGGTCTGGTGGGCGCCCAGCGGGAAGCGGCCTTCGCCGCCCGCCGGGTGATCGTGGTGGTCGAGGAGATCGTCCCGGAAGACGTGGTGCGCGCCGATCCCAATCGCACCCAGATCCCCTCGGTCGTGGTGGACGCGGTCGTGGAAGAGCCGTGGAGCGCCCACCCCAGTTTCGTTCAGGGTTACTACGACCGGGACAACGCCGCCTACCTGGCGTGGGACCGCATCACCCGCGATCCCGCCGAGCTAGAGCGGTATCTCGACGAATGGGTGCACGGCCTTCCGGACCGGGCCGCCTATCTCACCCGGCTGGGCGAGGTGACGCAGGACCGCCTCCGCCCGGGTCCGCGCCTCGCGGGCCCGGTGGACTACGGGGACTACCGGTGACGAGCGGGGCGGGCGCGCCGACGCGGGCGGAAATCATGGTGTTCGCCGCCTGCCGCGAGGTCCGGGACGGGGACTGCGTGTTCGTCGGGGTGGGACTTCCCAACCTGGCGGTCCAGCTCGCGCTCCGGCTCCACGCGCCGCGCTGCCACCTCATCTACGAGTCCGGCGTTTTCGGCGCCCGGCCCGTCCGGCTGCCGATCTCGATCGGCGATCCGTGCCTGGTCAGCGGCGCCGCCCAGGTGCTCCCCATGGCGGAGACGTTCCTCTACTTCCTGCAGGGCGGGCGCACCGACCTGGGCTTTCTGGGCGCCGCCCAGATCGACCGCTACGGGAACCTCAACACCACGGTGGTAGGGCCTGACTACGACCATCCGAGGGTGCGGCTTCCCGGCGCCGGGGGGGCGCCCGACATCGCCCTGAACGCGCGCCGGACCGTGGTCATCGCCCGGCAGGACCGGAGAAAGTTCGTGGAGCGACTGGACTTCCGCACCACCGTGGGGTGGGCCGAGGGCGGGACCAGCCGCCGGGCGATGGGCGCTCCCGGCGGCGGGCCCGCCCGGGTCATCACCGATCTCGGCGTCTACGGCTTCGACGCCGGGACCCGGGAGATGACGCTCGAATCGGTCCACCCGGGCGTGACGCTGGAGCAGGTGCGGGAGGCCACCGGCTGGGATCTCAAGGTGTCCTCCTCACTCGGCGCCACCGAGGCGCCGGACGAGGCGATGCTCCGCCTGCTCCGGGAGGAACTCGACCCCGACCGTATCTACCTGAAGGGCTAACCCCGATGTACGGCGCGGTCATCGGCGACTTCGTCGGCTCCCGCTACGAGTTCGGGGACTTCCGTTCCACGGAGTTCGAGTTCTTCGGGCCCGGGTGCCACTTCACCGACGACACCGTCTGTACGGCCGCCGTCGCCGACACCCTGCTGAACGGACAGGGTCCCGCGGCCACGATGCAGGCCTGGTGCCGCCGCTATCCGGACTGCAGTTGGGGTGGGCGGTTCGGCCGGTGGATCCACGAGGAAACGCCGGCCCCCTACGGAAGCTACGGGAACGGCGCGGCCATGCGGATCTCGCCGGCCGCCTTCCTGAACCGCGACCGGCCCCTGGCCGACGCGCTCGCCGCCGCCGACCGGGTCACGAGGATCACCCACGACCATCCCGAGGGAATGAAGGGCGCCCGGGCCACCACCCACGCGATCTGGCTGGCCTTCCAGGGAGCAGCGCCCGGATCGATCGCGGCAGCAATCGCCGAGACCTACGGATACGACCTCTCCCGGGACATCGCGTCCATCCGCGAGACCTACGAGTACAACGAGACCTGTCAACGCACGGTGCCGGAGGCGATCGTGTGCGCCCTCGAGGCGGCGGACTTCGAGCAGGCGGTCCGGAACGCGGTCTCCCTGGGTGGGGACGCCGACACCCTGGCCGCGATCGCCGGCTCCCTGGCGGAAGCCGTCCACGGTATTCCGCCGGACTTCATCTCCTTCGCCGAGACCGGGATCCTCCGCGGCGCGCCGGACATTCGGGATGTCCTGCGCGCGATGTACGCGTAGCCGCGTTCGGCCCCGAACCCCCTCAGTGTTCCCAGGAGTCCGCGATGGTGACGTCGGCGACCAGGGGGACGCGAAGCTCCGCGACCGATTCCATTTCCCGGCGGACGAGTTCGCCGACGGCGTCCGCCTCGCTCGGGTCCACCTCGATCAGCAGTTCGTCGTGGACCTGGAGCAGGACGACTCCCGAGGTCGGCAGGAGCGCCCGGTCCACGCCGAGCATCGCGATCTTGATGAGATCGGCAGCGGTCCCCTGGATCGGAGCGTTCACCGCCATGCGTTCGGCGGCCTCGCGGCGGGCGCGCTGGGTAGTGCGGATCTCGGGGATGTGCCGCTGGCGGCCGAAGAGCGTCGTGACGCGGCCGGTCGTGCGCGCTTCCTCGCGGATGGATTCGATCAGGTCCCGGACCCGCGCGTAGCGGTCGAAGTAGGCATCGATGAAGGCCTTCGCCTCTCCCGTGGAAACGCCGATTTCCTTGGCGAGGGTGAACGCAGTCTTGCCGTAGATGACCGAGAAGTTCACGATCTTGGCCCGGCGGCGCGCTTCCCCCGGGCTGAGTCCGAAGTCGCCGAAGACTTCGTTGGCAGTCCGGGCGTGGATGTCCTCCCCGGACCGGAACGCCTCGATGAGCACGGGGTCGCGGCTCAGGTGCGCCAGGATGCGCAGTTCGATCTGGGAGTAGTCCGCCGACAGCAAGCGCTTTCCCGGAGCGGCCACAAACGCCTTCCGGACCTGACGGCCGAGGTCGGAGCGAACCGGAATGTTCTGGAGATTGGGGTCCGTACTCGAGAGCCGTCCGGTGGCGGCGACCGCCTGGTGGAGCCGGGTGTGCAGCCTCCCGGTCCCCGGCGCCACCAGTTCGGGCAGCGGGTCCACGTAGGTGCTCTTCAGTTTGGCGACCTCGCGGTACTCGAGCACCAGACGGGGCACCTCGTGGTAGCCCGCCAGCTCTTCGAGAACGCCGGCGCGCGTCGAGGCCCGCTTGGTCTTCTGGGTCTTCGCGGTCTGGGGGAGCTGCAGTTTGTCGAAGAGGATCTCCCCGAGCTGCTTGGGGCTCTGGATGTCGAACGGGGTCCCCGCCAGTTCGTGGATCCGAGCCGTCAACTCCTCGAGCCGGGTTTGGAGGTCCTTGCTGAGGCCGCGCAGGGTCTCGCTGTCGAGGCAGATGCCGCGGGTCTCGATACGGGCGAGCACCGGCAGGAGCGGCATCTCGATGTCCCGGAAGACACCCGTGAGCTTCTCGGCTTCGAGGACGTCGTCCAGCTTTTCAGCCAGACGGTGCTGCCAGGCCGCCGCGATCGCGATGCGCCTGTCGGGCGCGGCGGTGCCGAACAGGCTCGCCGGTGGCGCTTCCGCCTCCGGTAGCGAAAGGCCGACATAGTCGCGGAGCACGTCGCCGAACCCCTGCGCCCGGCGGGTGGTGTTGAGGAGCCAGGCCGCCACCTGCGAGTCATGCGCTACCCCGGGCAGGCTTCCGCCCTGCTCCAGCCACCAGCGGACGAAGGGCTGGACCTCGTGCCCGACGAGCGCCACGCCATCCGCGAGCGCGGGTCGGAACGCCTCCACCAGATCCCGCTCGCCGAGGCGCTCGCCGACCACCACCAGAACTCCCTCTCCGGCAGTGGAGGCGAGCCCCAGTGCGGTGAGGGGCGCCGGGTCGCGGCCGCGCGCCGGACCGAACGTCGCATGCACCGAGAGCCGTCCCGCGTCCCGGGCGCGATCCAGGAGGCGAACCACATCCTCCGGTCCGGCGGCCGTCCGTACATCGGGGAGGCGCGCCGGCGGGGCCGGCGACAGGTCCCGGGCGTGGGTGCGGAGTTCGAGCTCCTCGAGGAGCTTGCGGGCGTGTTCCAGTTGGGGGCCTTCGTAGCGAAGCCCCTGGAGTCGCTCCCCCGCTTCGGGAACGTCCACGTCCAGGCGAAGCAGGGCAAGCTCCCGGGAAAGCCGCGCCGAGGCGGCGTGCTCGTCGAGCAGGGTCGCCGTCCGCTTGCGCGAGATCTCGCCCGTGTGCGCCAGGATCTCCTCGACCCCACCGAAGGAAGCGATGAGGGTCGCGGCGGTCTTGGGACCGATACCCGGAACCCCGGGAATGTTGTCCACGGAGTCACCGACAAGTCCGAGGTAGTCCGGCACCCGCTCCGGAGGCACGCTGAGCTTCGCCTCCACACCGGCGCGATCGAGCCGCTGGGCGGTGTCCGCCGGCGGCACGACGCTGATCCGGTCGTCCACGAGCTGGAGCAGGTCCTTGTCGCCGGAGACGACCAACACCCGGTACCCTCTGCCGCTTCCGGCCCGCGCCAGGGTTCCGATCACATCGTCCGCTTCCACCCCGGCGATCTCGACCACCGTCACTCCCAGCACCCGCGAAAGATCCCGCGTGAACGGCACCTGTTGCGCCAGTTCCGGCGGCATCTCCGGCCGGTTCGCCTTGTATTCGGGATAGGCCTCGTGACGGAAGGTGGGGCCCGGGGCGTCGAAGGCCACCGCGGCGTACTCAGGAGCCTCCTCGCGCAGGATCTTCCTCAGCGTCGCCACGTAGCCGTGCAGGGCGCCGTTCGGCAGGCCGTCCGAGCGGGTCAGCCGGGGCATCGCGAAGAACGACCGGAACAGCAGGTTGTTGCCGTCCACCAGCAGCAGCGTCGCTTCGGCCATGGGAAGTGGCCGGGATTCTACGGGCGGACCGGACCCGCGCTGGTCCTGGCGGCCGGCCTCGGGTGCGCGCCGGCCGCGTGGGAAGAGCACCACCGGCTCGCCCTCGACGGATCGGGCACTGCGATCATCCGTCTCTCGCCGGACCTGCTTCCGGACGGGGGAGCGGGGGAAGCGTCGCTGGCCCTCGCGAGGGAGCTTTCCGCCGAAGGGCTGACCGTCGTCCGGACCGGCGACGGACGGCGCGGACAGGTCGAAGCGGAAGTGCGGTTCGACGCCGTCACCGCCCTCTGCGCGGCGCCCCTCCTCCGCCGGGACTGCACCTTCCGGGAAAACGGGGACGGCGGCTTCGACCTCGCCATGAGCGTCGCACCGCGGCCGGCGGCCCCTCCGCGCGCGGGAGAAGTCGTCGAAATCCGCGTGCGCACCGAGGGCAGGATCATGGAGCACAACAGCGACGGTCCCCTGCAGCGCGGCAACGTGCTCTCCTGGGGCCGCCCGCTCGACCGGTTCCTCGGTGAGGGACTCGAAGTCGTCGTGCGGACCGACGGGACCAGCGTCTTCGCCGCCACCGCGCGCATCGTCCTGCGGAGCGCGCTCATCGCGGTGGGGATCGTCGGGATCGGCCTGACGCTGCTCGTGCTCGAGGGACGACGGCGGCTGCGGCGGGAGCGCGCCGGCCGGGATGACCGGGGTTCCTCGCACTGAGAGCCGTGGTGGATTCGGTGTGCGCGCCGCGAGAGCAGTGACCGTCCTGCGTTTCGCCCGCCTCGGGCGGGCGGTGCCGGCCTGAAGGCCGGCGTTCCCGGCCGGCGCGCCACCCCTGCTCAGGAGCGATGCGCTGTGCCGGCTGAAGCCAGCGTTCCAAGCCTTCAGCCGGTCAGCGTCGCGAAAAAGTCGGCGGCCACGTCCGCCGGCTGTTCGCCGTCCACGTCCACGCGGCGGTTGAGCGCCCGCATGGTCTCGGTGCTGATCGCGCCGCCGAGCCGCTCGGCCAGGTCCGCCACCGCGGGGTGGGCGTCCGGACGGTAGACCAGGGCGGACTCGTACGGCGGGAACCAGCCGAGGTCATCCTCGAGGACGAGCAGGTCCAGCTTGGCGATCCGGCCGTCGGTGGAGTTCCCCACCGCCACGTCCGCCTGACCGGCCTCCATGACCTGGAAGACCATGTCAACCTCGACCTCGATGGACTCCGGCATCTCGGTGAAACCGTAGTGGTCCATCATCCCGCGGAGCCCGTCGGCCCTTTCGAAGAACGGGTAGCCGGCGACGAAGAGGTAGTCCGAGATCCGGGCCAGATCGGAGATCGTCCGCAGGTTCCTTTCCCTCGCGAAGTCGCGCGGGACGGCGATGACGTAGTCGTTCGCGAAGCCGATCGGGGGGCCGAGCCGCAGGTCGAAGCGCTCCCGGTAGAGCTCCTTCACCCGCTCGTAGATCTCTTCCGCGGTCTGCCCCGCCACGAACGTCTCGTGCATGATCGCGGAGTAGGACGTTCCCGTGTACTCGATGTAGCAGTCGAGATCCCCGTTCGCGATGGCGCTGTGGAGGACGAACGTCTGCATCTGGAACCGCTCGGTCACCGCCAGTCCCGAAGCCCGGAGCAGCCGCGCCAGCAGTTCGCCCAGGATGATCTGTTCCGAATACGTCTTCGCGCCGAGGACCGCCGACGGACCGCCGGGGGCGCACCCCGCGCCGCCCGGCCCGGAGGCCAGGAACGCCGCCGGCGCGCCGATGGTCCCCGCGAGAAAACGGCGGCGGCGCATGGTTTCCTTCACGACGTCGGGGCTCCGCGTGACGCCACGAGCCGCGCCTCGAGCATCGCGAGCCCGGCGTCCGCGAGCAGCGCGAGGATCGCCGAGGGTATCGCCCCGGCGAAGAGGAGCCGGGAATCGAGCATGGCGAGACCCCGGAAGATCAGCGATCCGAGCCCGCCGGCGCCGACCGCGGCGGCGATGGTCACGAGGCCCACCCCCACCACCGTCGCGATGCGGATCCCGGAGAAGATGGACGGCAGCGCGAGGGGGACCTCGACGAGCGTGAGCCGCTGCCAGTCGGTCATGCCCATCCCGTTCGCGGCGTCCAGAATCGCCGGATCCACCTGCCGCACGCCCGTCACCGTGTTCCGGAGGATGGGCAGCAGCGCGTAGAGGACGAGCGCGATGATGGCGGTCCGGCTGCCGATGCCGCCGATGAGGGGCAGCGGGATGAGGAGCCCGAAGAGCGCGAGCGACGGCACGGTCTGGATGACCCCCGCGAATCCGAGCACCGGGCGGCCGAGGGCGGGGATGCGGGTGATCGCCAGCCCGAGGGGCACCGCGATCAGCACGCCGGCGACCGTGGAGATCACCACCAGCACCACGTGTTCCAGCGTGAGGCCGAGGATCTCGGTCCAGCGGCCGGCGAGGAACTCGAGGAAGCTCATGCCGCGCCTTCGATCAGGCCGCGCACCAGCGCGTCGGCGGGGGAGTCACGGATCTCGCCCGGAGTGCCGACCTGGCGGATACCGCCGTCGGCCACCACCGCGATCCGGTCGGCCAGCCGGAAGGCCTCCGTCACGTCGTGGGTGACGAAGAGCACCGTCTTGCCGAGTTCCTGGGAGAGCGACCGAAACTCCTCCTGCAGGCTGCGGCGACCGATCGGATCCACGGCGCCGAAGGGCTCGTCCATGAGCAGCGCCTGCGGATCGGCCGCCAGGGCGCGCGCGACGCCCACCCGCTGGCGCTGTCCGCCCGAGAGCTGATCCGGACGGCGGCCTCCGTGCTCCCGGGGATCGAGGCCGACGAGCCGCAGCATCTCCGCGGCGCGCTCCCGGCGGCGGTCGGGGTTCCAGCCGAGCAGCCGGGGCACGAGGGAGACGTTCTCGCCCACGCTGAGGTGGGGCAGCAGTCCCACCCCCTGGATGGCGTACCCGATCCCCCGCCGGAGTTCGACGGGGTCCCAATCGGCGACTTCGCGCCCGCCGACGTACACCCCGCCGGCATCGGCGTCCACCAGCCGGTTGACGAGCCGGAGGAGGGTCGTCTTGCCGCAGCCGCTGCGGCCGAGCAGGACCAGGACCTCGCCGGGCGACACGTCGAGCGACACCCGGTCCAGAACGAGCTTTTCGTCGAAGCTCTTCGTGACCTCGCGAAACGAGATCGCGACGCCCGTCACGAAGCCGCCGCGCCGACGGACGGAGGCGTCCGCTGGCCTTCGACCAGGACCTCGTCGGCCATTCCGGCGAAGAGCCCGGAATCGAGGACCCCCGGAATGTCCCGAATCTGCCAGTGCAGCGCCGCGGGATCGGCGATTTCGCCGAAAGCGGCGTTCACGAGCAGGTTCCGGTTGTCGGTGACGAACGGCTTCCCCTCGGACTCGAAGCGGATCGCGGCCTCGGCCCCCATCCGTTCGAGGGCCCTCCGCACCTGGGGCGCCGCGAACGGGATCGCTTCCACCGGGACGGACCGCTGGGCGCCGAGCCGGTGCGAGAGCTTCTCCGGGCCCACCAGCACCACGAATCGGGAAGCCGCGGCCGCCACCACCCGCTCCCGCACGAGCGCCCCGCCGTGTCCCTTGATGAGGTTCAGGTCCGGGTCCACCTCGTCGGCGCCGTCCACCGCCAGGTCCACGCCGGCCACCTCGTCGAATCCGACCAACGGGATGTCCAGCGAACGGGCCAGCGACTCGGTGGCGCGCGAGGTGGGGATGCCCCGGACCTGCAAACCGCTGCGCACCCGTGCTCCGAGCTCACGCACGAAGCCGGCCGCCGCCCGGCCGGTCCCGAGCCCGATCACCATGCCGGGTTCCGCCCACGAGGCGGCACGCACGGCGATCTCCCAGGAGTTCAAGGCGTCTGAAAGATACCAACGGTAGAGTGGGTGAATGCCCCCTCTGGACGATCCCGTCGCGCGGCTGCTGCCCTCGCCGCGCCGGGTGGAGCGCCTGCCGGGATTCCTTCAACTGGACCGCGGCTCTCAGCTCGCCCTCGATTCCGGCTCCCCCGCGGAACGGCAGGCGGCGGCGTTCCTGGCCAGCCGCCTCGGCGAACGCGCCTCCCTCGATCTCGGCGTCACCGCTGCTCCAGCAACCCCCTTCGGGAACGTGGTCCTCGCGGAAACCGGTACGGATCCGGAAGCTTTCGAGCTTCGGGTGGATACGGCAGGCGCCCGACTCCAGGGTGACGCCGCCGGACTCCGCTACGGGGCCGAAGCGCTGGCCCAGCTCACCGCCCCCGACGGCCGGGTTCCCGCCGTTCACCTCCGGGACGCGCCCGCCCTCCGCCGCCGCGGCTTCCTGCTCGACATCTCGCGCGGAAAGGTGCCCCGCCCGGAGACCATCCGCGGGCTCGTCGAGGTCCTGGCCCGCCTCCGCTACAACGAACTGTTCCTCTACACCGAGCACACCTTCCAGTTCGAGAAGCATCCCGAGATCGGTGCGGATTCGGGGGGGTACTCGGCGGCGGAGATCCGGGAGCTGGACGCGTGGGCCCGCGGGTGCGGCGTTGAGCTCGTCCCCTGCCTTCAGACGTTCGGACACTTCCGCCGCATCCTGGAGAAAGCTCCCTACCGGCACCTCGCGGAATCCGGCCGGCTGTGGTCCGTCTCGCCGCAGGCCCCGGGAACGTACCCCCTGCTCCGGGACCTGCTCCGGGAATACCTGCCCAACTTCGCCTCGGGGTGGGCGCACCTCAACTGCGACGAACCGGTCGATCTCGGGAAGGGGCTCTCGAGCGAACGGGCAGGCCGCGAAGGTCCGGCGGCGGTCTTCGCGGGGCACGTGAACCGGGTCGCGGGAATGGCCCGCGAGCTCGGGAAACGCCCCATGATCTGGGCCGACGTCATCGCCGACCACCCGGAAGCGCTCGACCTGCTCGATTCCTCCATCACGCTGGCCGACTGGTGGTACGAGCCGGATCACGACTTCGACCGGGTGCGGCGCTTCCGGGACGCGGGCCGCGACTTCCTGACCGTGGCGGGCACCTCGTCCTGGACGAGCCTGTTTCCGCGCCTTGACACCTCCCTTCCCAACATTCGGGGACACGCCCGCGCCGCGAAGCGCTTCGGGGCTTCGGGGTTCATCGTCACCGACTGGGGGGACGGCGGCCACTACAACCTGTTCGGGGGCTCGCTCTTCCCGATCGCGGCGGGCGCCGAAGCGGCCTGGGGCAGCGAGGACCGTCCCGAGGGGGAACTCGCCGCGGCGTTCTCCGAACACGTCGCGGCGGACACGTCCGGGTTCTCCGGAGAGTTCGCCACCCGGCTCGGAAGGCTGCACGACACCGGGTTCCCGCACTTCAACCATTCGCCGCTCAAGACCGTCTTCTTCGAGACCCGCCTGCGAAGGGGTATCCGGGTGCCGACGCGCGAAGCGCTGGAAGCGACACTCGAAGCGCTTCGCCGCCTCGCCGCCGCGACCGAGTCTCGCGGCCTGCCCCCGGGGCGCTCGGGCGCGGATTGGCGCTTTGCGCTGGATGCTTCGCTGCTCGCGGCCGAACGCGGCCTCGCCACGCTCCGCTTCCGTCAGTCGGAACGGTGTGGCTCGCCCGACGACCGCCGCCTGGCCGGGGAATTGGCGGGGCTCGCCGACCGGCAGCGCGAACTCGCCCGCCGGTTCCGGGAACTCTGGCTGCGCGCGAATCGGCCGGAGGGCATCGAAATGGCGCAGAAACGGTTCCGGGACGCGGCCCGAGCGCTCCGGCGAGCGGCCCGCTCCCTCGCCTCGTCCTAACCCGTAATCGTCAGTCCCGGATCGAGCCGCGGAAGAAGCTGGGGAGGGAATCGTCTCCGGGTTCGCTGTCCTCCTCTTCGCCCGCGCCGTCGGGTTCCGGAGGCTCCGCCGCTTCCGCGGGGGCGGCCGGCGCCTCCTCCGCGGCCTCGGTCTCCGGCGCCGCTTCCACCTCGGGAACCTCGTCGGCCGCCTCCGCTGGAGCAGAGTCGGCAGGGGCTTCCTCGGTCGTCTCTTCCGGAGACTCGGCAGCGGCCTCCCCGGTTGTCTCATCCTCAGACTCGGCAGCGATCTCCGGCTCGGGAACGGCGGGCTCAAGTTCGCCCGACTCCGGCGGGACCGCCGTCTCCGTCAATTCCTCTCCCGCGGCGTCGGGATCCGCCGCTTCGACGGCGTCCGCGGGGCTCGGGACAACTGGTGGCTCCAGAGGGGGAACCGCCTCGACGGCGGGCGGCGGGCCGGCGGCGCCCCGCGAGGGACGAGCGAAGCTGCGGAACGCCCGATCGTAGCGGGCCAGCACCGAGTCCCAATCGTGGCGGGACTCCAGGAATTCGCGGCCGGCCGCACCCATCCGGGGGAAGAGGGACGGATCCCGCAGGCCGAGCTCGAGAATGAGTTCGAACTCGTCGTAGTTCTGGTAGTAGAGACCACCGCCCGAAGCGCGGCACTCCTCGGCGAGTTGGGTTGCCGAGGCGTTCACCAGAATCGGGACACCCAGGGAAAAAGGCTCCGCCGCCGTCGTCGAGAAGGCGGCGAGGCGCTCGGGGATCACGGCCACAACGGCGCCGCCCACCGCGTCGAGGCGTTCCCGCGGGCTCGCCGGACGGGCAACCCGGATGTCCGGGCGTTCCGGAATCTTGAGGGCCGCCGGCCCGATCAGGACGAGTTCGAGCGCCGCATCCGCATGGCGGTCCTTGAACGTCGAGAAGAACCGCAGCAGTTCTTCGATGCCGCGGCCCGGCTCCAGCGGTCCAGCTGCCAGCAGATAGCGCCCGGTCAACCCGGTGCGCCGCCGAAAGGCCGCCGCATCCGCGGTGCGCGGCAGCAGCAGCGTCCCCGGAACGGTTTCGCGCATGCGGCGGTGCACCTGAAAGCGCTTCAGAACCCGGATCTCCTCGGCCTCGCTGCCGAAGACGAAAGCGGCGGGGTGCTCGAAGATGTCCGACCCTCCGGGGGTATCCGCCCCCTCATCGGTAAAGGGGAGCAGAACGGTTCGCCCCGGGTCCAGTCTCGCGGCTTCCGCACAAACGGACGACGCGCCGAACAGCACGACCAGGTCGTAGTCGCCCGGCCGATCCCGAAGGTACTGGAGCAGGCCGGGAGACGTCAGGTGGCCGGCGCCGGCCGGGCCCTGGGCTTCCGCCCCCGATGAGTCTCCGGCCGGGAATCGGACCACCCGGACTCCCTGATCCTGGAACTCCCCTTCCCGAAACGTCTCTTCCGATTCTCCCGCCGCGGTCGTGGTAACCACCGTGGTTCGCCAGCCGCCGGGCGCCCGGCGGGCCAACTCCGCGGCGAGCAACTCCGGCCGGGTGGCGTCTCCCGCCCCGAACCGCGGAGTTACGAAGACCAGCCGCACCTCACTTCTCTCCCGATGCGCCGTTCCCGCTTCGGCGTCCTCCGCCGCGGTTCGGACGGGAACCCTGCCGGGAGTTCTGACGGGCCGGCGCTCCCCCGGTCTGGCGGGATCCCTGACCGGATCCCTGCCGGTCCCGGCGGCTGCCACTCTCCCGATCCGAGCGGCCGCCGTCAGTTCGCCGCCGGTCGCCGCGGCCCCGGTCCGAACGGCCGCCCCGGTTGTCGGACCGTCCCCGTCCGGATCCGGCGCTCCGCTGCGCCCCCTCGGAGCTCCCGGCCCCGGAGCTGAACGAGAAATCGGCGTGGACGCCGAGCCGGCGGAGTTCCGACTTGATCACGTTGACCTCGAGACGCGTCAGTTCGAGATCCCGGTTCGTGGCCCACAGGAGCCGGCGGTGGTATTCGTTGATCTCGGCCTGGCGGGCAGCCTGTTCCACGGCGGGGTGGAAGTTGACGAGCAGGCGGGTGAGCGGCGTGAGGAGCCAGCGCACCATCCGCATGAGACCGAACGGAGAACCGCGAAACGCCTGCTTCGAGAGCCGGATGTTCCAGCGGGAGGTGTCGCGGGAACGGATCCGCTCCGCGAACTCCTCGCTGAAGCCGCGCGATCCGAGCGGCGACAGCATCCGCTTCTTGACGTCGGCCTTGAATTCACGTTCGCTCTTCGCTCCTTCTTCCGCCCGCTCACGGGCAACCCGGCGGATGTCCGCCATGATCTTCTCGACGTCCGGCTTGGGAGCGGACGCGGCCTTCTGGGAAGTTCCTTTCCCGGCCTTTTCGTTGGCTATGGAAATCGCCATTGTTCTCCTTCGCGCCCGCCCGCGGGGGCGGGACTTGGTTGGGCGCGGAAGGGATCAGCGGATTCGTCGGCGGTAGGTCCCCCGGCGGGAGCCGGCGGGACGAGTCTCAGGCGCAACTCGCCCGAGAGCGATCTGGCGTCGCAGGTTTGCCGTCACCCGAATCCGATCCCTTCCGCGAGCGCGTCACCCGGAGAGGCAACGCACAGCGGGAGCCGGAGCGCGCGGACAGGCCCCGTCAGGCGTCGTTCAGAAATGAAGGGCGATACGAATCGACCGTCTTTCCATTTGCGCCGGGACCCTCCGCGCCTCCCTCAGAAGCTCCCGACTGCGGAGTCTTCCGACTCGAAGGACTCGAATACGGTGGCCAGCTTCGTAATCGAGAGCAGGTCCTGCATGCGCGCGGTCAGGTTGAGCAGCTTGACGCTCCCCCCGGCCTGCACCATGCGCGTGTGGCAGCGGACCAGCTCGCCGAGCCCGGCGCTGTCCACGTGCGGGACGGCCGCCAGATTCAGCAAGAGCTTGCGGGTGCCGCCCGCGATCAGACTGCGCACCGTGTGCCTGAGGACCTCATCGCCTTCACCGAGCAGGATCTTTCCGTCCAGATCCAGTACGGTGACGTCACCTACGCTTCGTTCCGTTATCTCCATTTGCTTCCTCCCTCTCCCGGGATGTCTGGGTCTCCGCGATCCCCGGAGTTGGGGATGCCGCCACGCGGGCGGGCAGGGGCCGTTGTCCGGCCGGAGTCTGCTCTTGCCGCGGAAACCGTAATGACGCCCGGTTCGAGACCCTGGTCAATCCCCGCTTCCGGGGTTGCGGGTCCCGAGAATCCGGGCGCCGCTTGGTCCCGGTATCCTATCCCGTAACACACAGCACTCCGTGGAAAAAGTCACGCGGCGGCCGCGGATCGCATTCCCGGAATCGGGAGACCGGCGCGTCGCGGAGGCGGTCCGGGCGCTTCGGGACGACCCGGAACTGGAGCCGCTGCTGGTCGGGCGTCCGGCCGCGCCCCCCGACGATCCGCGACCCGCCACCCTGGGGGGCGTCCGGACCGTGGAGCCCCGCGGAGCGGCTCTCGATCAGGCCGCCGAACTGCTCTGGACGAAGCGGCGCGCCCGCGGGATGACACGGACCGAGGCGCTCGAAACCGCCCGCGACCCCCTGGTCTTCGCCAATCTGCTCATCGCCGCCGGAGAGGCGGACGGCTCGGTCGCGGGCGCCGCCACCACCACCGCGGACGTGATCCGCGCCGGCCTGCTCGCCGTGGGCACCCGGCCGGGAGTCTCCCGCGTTTCCGGCGCCTTCGTGATGGAGTTTCCGGACGGCCGGGCTCCGCTCCTGTTCGCAGACGGCGCCGTGATACCGCGGCCCAGTCTCGGGGAGCTGGTCGAGATCGCGCTCCTGTCCGCGGAGACGGCGCGGGACCAGCTCGGCATGGACCCCCGGATCGCCTTCCTGTCGTTTTCCACAAGGGGCAGTGCCGATCACCCCGACGCGCGGCGGATGGCGGAAGCGGCGCAGCGGGTGCGGGAACTCCGGCCCGGGCTGCCCGTGGACGGCGAGCTGCAGGTGGACGCGGCGCTCGTCCCTTCCATCGGGAAGAGCAAGGCGCCGGAGAGTCCGGTAGCGGGAAGCGCGAACGTGCTCATCTTCCCCGACCTGGCCGCCGGGAACATCGCCTACAAGCTGGTCGAACGCCTCGCCGGGGCCTCCGCGACGGGACCGATCCTCCAGGGACTCGCGGCCCCGGTGAACGACCTCTCCCGGGGGGCGAGCGTCCCGGACATCATCCGGCTGGCGCGGCTGACGGCGCGCGCCGCGCGGAATCGGGCGTCGCAGACACCGCCCCTTTGACAGTGCCCGAGCCGGGCGCGTATGTTCCGAATGCTGTCCCGGCGGAGCCCTTCCGCGGCTGGCCGCCAGGCGACGGTGAAGGAGACGAGGCAATGCCCAACCGGAAAGTCTGGACCCTGATCGCGCTGATGGCGGCGGGATCCTTCCTGGCTGCCTGCGGCGGCGGATCGGATATGGGAGCGGACCCGGTCCCGACCACCGTGGATCTCGGCGTCCGCCCGGAGGGAGACACCACGCTGAGTCCGGACCTGTCCCGGGTCCCCGAGGAGCTCCAGCGGGTCTTCCAGCACATCGACGACAACGCCGACGAGCACGTGATGAACCTGCGCCGCTGGATCCAGCAGCCGAGCATCTCCAACTCCGGCGAGGGCATCCCGGAATCCGCCCAGATGGTGAAGGGCTTCTTCGACCAGCTCGGCTGCCAGCACTCGCAGGTGTACGAGGTCCCGATGACCGAGTGGGGACAGCCCGGCAACCCGGTGGTGTACGCCGACTGCGACTACGGCAAGGAACAGACGCTCCTCATCTACTGGATGTACGACACGATGCCGATCACCCAGCCGGAGGCCTGGGTCTTCCCGCCGTTCGACGGAGAGTTCACCGAGTTCGGCCCCTTCAAGAAGGTGATGATCGGCCGCGGCACCACGAACTCCAAGGGTCCGCAGATGACCATGTGGAACGGGATGCACGCGATCTACGAGGTGACCGGTTCCATGCCGGTGAACCTGATCTTCATCGCCGAGGGGGACGAGGAGCGGATGTCCATCGGCCTGCGCCAGTTCGTCCGCGAGAACCCGGAGCTCTTCCGGCACGCGGACGCGATGTACCGCACCGGCCGCCAGGCGCGGAGCGGGGCGGCGGGTTTTTCCGGAGGCTCCGAGGGCTGCGTCTATATCGAGCTGACCACCAGTGGTGAGAGCTGGGGACGCGGACCCGTCCCGTCGAACATCCACGGCATCCACAAGCGCTCGACCGATTCGCCAGTGCTGCGGCACATGAAGATGATCGACTCGCTGATCACCGACGACGGGAACGGGGTGCTGGTGCCCGGCTTCTACGACGGCGCCGCGCCGCTGTCCCCCGCGGAAGAGGAGATGTTCCGCAGTTCGGCGGAGAACCTCGACCTCGCGATCGCCGCCGAGAACATCGGGGTGGCGCGCTTCATGACCGACGATCCCCTCCAGCACCTGAAGAACGCCCGCTACGGGATCTCCTTCAACATGGACGGCATCTGGTCCGGCAACATGTATCCGGGCGGCGCGGGCGCCATCCTGCCGAACCGGGTCACCTCGAAGCACAACATGCGCTACGTCCCGAACATGGACGGGCTCGAGATGGTCCAGAAGATCCGCGACTACCTCGACGAGCAGGGCTACGAGGACGTCGAGATGACGATCATCGGCGACGTGCCCTGGTCGAAGAGCAACTACAACAACGCGCTCGCGGACTCGGTGCGGGAGATGTTCTCCATCTTCGGGGTCCGCTACCGGGACCCGGTCGCGGAGGATTCCATCCTGGGCGGCGGCTACTGGCCGGCCTACCTTTTCAGCGGCCGTGACGGCACGCTGCCGGGCGGGACCGATCTCGCGATGCCCATCGTGGGCGGAGCGGTCGGCCACGGCGGCGGCGCCCACGCCGCCAACGAGTTCTGGGTGATCGAGGGAGCGGGTGAGGTGTACGGCATGATCGGCGGCGAGAAGTCGGTGGCGACCGTGCTCTATTCCTACGCCGGACTGCTGGACGAGTAGCCCTGACCCGAAGGCGCCTTCCGGGCCCCCCGGCCTCCTTGACATGGGGGGCCGCGGGGACTAGCGTTCCCGGTTCTCCCCGGGCCGGAAGCGCCCGGGTTTTCCCAATTCGATAGAGCAGACACACCGGCAGTCACAACCGAGGATCCCTTGGCGGAAATCGTCGTCCAGGAAGGCGAAACGATCGATGTGGCCCTCCGCCGCTTCAAGCGGCGGGTCCAGGCCGAGGACATCATCAAGGAAATCAAGCGCCATTCCTTCTATGTGAAGCCCGGCGACAAGCTGCGCGCCAAGCGGGCCGCCGCGCGCAAGCGGGCCCGCAAGCGCCGGCGTCGCACCCGGTAAACCGCGGGGACACCGCCACGCCATGCGGGTCCTGCTGGTCGGTGGCGGCGGGCGCGAACACGCGCTGGCGTGGAGCATCTCGCGGAGTCCTGAACTCACGGAGTTGATCGCGGCGCCCGGGAACCCCGGGATCGGCCGGCTGGCGCGCCTCGCGCCGGTGGGCGCGGAGGACGTGGGCGGGTTGACCGACCTCGCGGCCGGCGAAGGTGTGGACTTGGTGGTCGCCGGGCCCGAGGCGCCTCTCGCGGCAGGCTTGGCCGACCAGCTCGCCGAGCGGAACATTCCGTGTTTCGGGCCGCGCGCGGACGCCGCCCTCCTCGAGGCCTCGAAGGAGTTCGCCAAGGACTTCATGGGCCGGCACGGGATTCCCACGGCCCGCCATACCGTGGTCCGGGACGCGGAGGCGGCGCGCCGGGCGCTTCGGTCCGGGGACTACGGGGAGCAGCCGGTCATCAAGGCGAGCGGTCTCGCCGCCGGCAAGGGCGTGTTCCTGCCGGGGGATCCGGACGCGGCCGAGCGGGACGCGGTCGGGCTGCTTGAGGGAGGCCTCGGCGACGCCGGCAAGGCGGTGGTCATCGAGGAGCGGCTGAGCGGACCGGAGCTCAGCGTCTTCGCGATCAGCGACGGGACCCGGGTGGTCGCCTGCGGGACCGCCCAGGACTACAAGCGGCGCTTCGAGGACGACGAGGGGCCCAACACCGGGGGCATGGGGAGCCTGAGCCCGGGTCTCGGGGACTCCGAGGCGACCATGAACCGCGTGCGCCGCGAGATCGTGGAGCCCACGATCGCCGGACTCCGCGCCGAGGGGCGCGAGTACCGGGGCGTGCTCTACGCCGGGCTGATGCTGACCGCGGACGGGCCCAAGGTGCTCGAGTTCAACGTGCGGTTCGGCGATCCCGAGGCGCAGACGCTGATGCCGCGGCTCGACTGCGACCTCCTGCCGCTGTTCTTCGGGGCCGCCGCCGGCCGGCTTCCGGAGGGAGCGGTCCGGTTCCGGTCCGAGCGGGCCGTCACCGTGATCCTGGCCTCGGACGGGTACCCCGGGGCCTACCGGAAAGGCGTCCCGATCCAGGGACTGCCGGACGCGGTCGAGACCGGCGACGCCTTCGTGTTCCACGCCGGCACCCGGGCCGGCCCGGAGGGGGTCGAGGCCGCCGGAGGCCGCGTGATCGCGGTCACCGGACTGGGCGCCGACTGGGAGGGCGCGCGGAGCGCCGCCTACCGCTGCGCCGATTCGATTACCTGGGAGAAAAAGGCATTCCGCCGCGACATAGCAAACATCGCAATCCAGTAAGGAGACAACATGAGTTCCACCGGCAACCCCAAAGTCCTCATCGTGATGGGCAGCCCCTCCGACACCGACGTCATGCGGGAGGCCAAGAAGGTCCTGCAGTCGCTTGGCGTTTCGTGCCGGATGGGGATCTACTCGGCGCACCGCACACCCGGCCGGGCGGCCGCGCTCGCGGAGAGCGCGCGCGACAGCGGGGTCGTCGCGATCATCGCCGGCGCCGGGATGGCGGCCCACCTGGCGGGGGCGATGGCCGCCCGAACCATCCTGCCGGTCATCGGCGTTCCGCTGGCGGCGTCCCTGAGCGGGCTCGACGCCCTGCTCGCCACCGTCCAGATGCCCCCCGGTTTCCCCGTGGGAACCGTCGCGGTCGGCAAGGGCGGCGCACAGAACGCCGCCCACTTCGCGGCCCAGATCGTGGCGCTCAGCGATCCCGAGGTCGCCGACAAGATCACCGCCTGGCGCCGCGCCAAGGCCGCCGCCGCCGAAGCCGCCTCCGACGAACTCGAAGCCGAAGACTGAGCGCGCGACGGCTTGGAACGCCGGCTTTAGCCGGCACGCGCGGCGCCCCGCGCCGCGCGCTGGTCGGCCGACGGACGGGGCCAGCAGGCCGTTGCATGGAGATCATGAATCCTTGTGAGCCGGGGCCCCGTCCGCCGACCGAACGGCACTTCGTGCCTCCGAATGGGAACTCGCTCTAAGTGGCTTCTTGCCTCCATCCCGGCGGCGCACTCAGAAACGGCGGGCGAGTTCCCATTCGCGCTGTCTTTCCTGTGAAAGGGGGCCAGCCCCCTTTCACACTTTCCCCCGGTGGCTCGCTTGGAACGCCGACCTTCCGGTCGGCCCAGCTCGGTTATCCCTGAAGATCGGTTGTTGAGTACCCGATTTTCAGGCATAACTCCTGAACGCACATTGGCCGGAGGCATGAGGAAAACAATGCTCAGACACACCGCCCGGCGATTCCAAGACGCCGGCCTGATGACGCTCCTGGCGTTTCTCCCATCGCTCCTCGCCGCCCAACCCACGGGTTCCATCGCGGGCCGGGTGGTGGACTCGACCGGCAGCGCGCTTCCCGGGGCCACGGTGTCGCTGATCGGGGCCGGGCCGGCGGCCGGAGGACCGCAGATCACGGCGGCCGACGGCAGCTTCGCGTTCGACAACGTCCCCGCCGGCGACTACCTGGTCGAAGCCGCCCTGTCCGGCTTCGAACCTCGCGGTGAGCCGGTCTCGGTCGAGGCGGACGCGGTAGCTCGCCTCGATCTGATGCTCGAGATCAGCCGCCTGATGGAATCCATCACTGTCGTGGCCGAGGAGCCGCGCAGCTTCGCCACGAACATCGTGGCGGAACCGATGGTCGCCCAGCAGTCCCCGATCTCGAGCGTGCTGGCCGTGGTGGACAACGTCCCCGGCGTCTCCATCCAGGAGGGGGACCCCTACGGCACCGACGACTGGTCCACCAGCATTTCCATGCGCGGATTCCAGGTCAATCTCGACGAAGCCCAGATCGGCACGACGATCGACGGCATGCCGAACGGCACCTCGGACTACTGGAGCGGCTCCAAGGCGAACCGCTTCGTGGATCCGGCGAACATGGGCGGAGTCACCGTCTCCCAGGGAACCGCGGACATCGCCTCCCGTTCCATCGAGGCGCTCGGCGGGACCCTCGATTTCACCACCGACGATCCGGAGCACGAGCGGAAGTTCACGGCGGCGGTGGACCTCGGATCGGACGACGGCCAGCGGTTCTACCTGCGCGTGGACACCGGACACCTGTTCGGCCGCGAGGTCCGCGCCTGGGTTTCCGCGGTGCATCAGGAGAGCAGCGACTGGGTGCAGGGTTTCGCCCGCAGCGAGCGGGACCACCTCGCCGGCAAGGTCCAGGCCGAGGCTGGCCGGCTCGACCTGTCGGCGTACGTCTCGTACGACGACACCGACAACGCCTCCTACCAGCGGCTCACTTCCGAGGCCGAATACCGAAGCGATCCGCGCTGGGACCGCCTGACCGACACCTGGACCGATACGCCGTGGGTCAACCAGTTGTACCGCCTCGGGTGGGCCATTCCGCGCCAGAACGCATTCGGCTACCTGAAGGCCGACTTCGCCGCCACGGACGTGTTGTCGATCACCGGCGGCGCCTACTACCACCGGCAGTCGGGCCGCGGCGACTGGCTGCCCCCGTACCTGGTGGACGTGACCGACGACGGTGGCGGTCCTGAATCCGAATTGACGCCGGGGTCCACCGCGCGGGGCGGCGCCCCGCTCGGCCAGGTCCATTTCGTGGATCCGGAGGGAGTCCCGCTGACGCCCCGGCCCGGGTGCGTCTCCTCGATCCAATTCCCCTACGGCGGCGCCGGCCCGGAGTTCGACCCCGCGTGTTATCCGGATGAGGCGATCCCGGTGCAGTCCTACCGGCACAGCCACTACGGGAAAGAACGCGTCGGCCTCACCCTCGACGGGGACTGGTTCGGCGAACTGGCGATGGGCGGCAACCGGCTCCGCGCCGGGCTCTGGGCCGAGGACGGCCAGCGCGACCTCGGCCGCGACTGGCACAAGATCACGGACGCGCGGGTGTCCTTCCGCTTCGACGACAACCCCTACTGGCAACAGTACGACTGGGAGTTCCCGCAGTCGATCATCAAGTGGTACGTCGAGGACACGCTCTTCGCCGGCCCGCTGGCGATCAACGCGGGCGTCCGCCAGTACCTGGTCGAGGTGGGCCGAAGGGACCATTTCGGAGAGACGGCGGAGTTGTCCATCTCTTCCGATTCGGATCTGCTCCTCTCGGGGGGATTCACCTACACCGCGCCGATCAGCGGGCTCGAACTCTTCGCCGGGTATGCGCAGAACTTCAAGTCGCTGTCGGACCGCCTGCTCGAAGTGCCGGGCCGGAGTCTCGAGGGACTCGAGCCCGAGACCGCGGACAACCTGGACTTCGGGCTCCGCTACACAGGAGATCGCCTGGCGGCCACCGCCACCTACTACCGGATCGACTTCCAGAACCGGATCTTCTTCCTCTCACCCCAGACGGCTGCCGGCCCGAACTACCTGATCGCCGGAGGAGGCTCGTACTTCAACGCGGGCGGCATCGACTCCCGCGGGCTGGAGCTGTCGGCGACTCTCCGGGTCACGGACTCCACGTCGTTCTACACCGCCTGGACCCGAAACGACGCGACCTACGTCGGCACCGGCGATCCCCTGGTTTCGGGGGCCCAGGGAATCCGGCCCGGAAGTCAGGTCGTCGGCGTCCCCCGCACGCTGGTGGTGGTTTCCGCCGATCACAGCGGGGAACCGGTCGGCGCCGGCATCTCGGCGAAGTACACCGGACCGCGCGGCATCACGCTGGACGGGTCGTGGAGCGCGGACGCCTACTGGCTCCTGGACGCCTACTTCCGGTGGTCGGCCGGCCGGATCAGCCAGCGCTTCCAGGGTCTCGAAGTGGCCCTGATCGGCAACAACCTGCTCGACCGGGCCTACCTCGCCACCATCGGCGGCCAGGCCGCGTTCCTGGGCGCCCCGCGCACCGTCTCGCTGAACGTGACGGCGTCGTTCTGAGCGGCTAGACGCCGGATCGGGTCTGACCCCGGCACCACTCGCCGCCCGGCCGATTCAGGCGGGCGTGGCGGCCAACTGGCCGCAGGCGGCCAGGACGTCCCGGCCGCGGCTGCGGCGGAGGGTGGAGACGAATCCCGCGGCCGAAACCTTCCCCAGGAAACGTTCGGCGTCTTCCTCGGTACCGGGCCGGTGGGGCGGGCCGGGGGCCGGGTCCTCCCAGGGATTGAAGGCGATCAGGTTCACGTGCGGGCGGATCCCGGACGCGGCCAGCCGACGCAGTTGCCGCAGGAGCTCGCGGGCGTCCCGCGGACGGTCGTTCTCGCCGCCGAGGAGGACGTACTCGATCGTGATGCGTCGGTTCGAGGGCGGCAGGTTCTCCAGCGCCTCGAAGATCTCCGGCATGCGGTGCCGCCGCCCGATGGGCATGAAGCGGCCGCGCGTCTCGTCGTCGCCGGCGTGGAGGCTGATCGCGATGCCCACCTGCGGCGCCGCGGCGCCCAGGCGGCCGATCTCCTCCGGCAGGCCCACCGTGGACACGGTGATCCGGCGCGGTGGGATGCCGAAGCCGTCGGCGTCGGCCAGGAGAGCGAGCGAAGCGGTCACTCCGTCGGTGTTGAGGAGGGGTTCGCCCATTCCCATGTAGACGACGTTCCGCCGTCCCCTCGCCGCCTCCGGCGCGGCGCGTTCCGCGAGCAGTACCTGGGCGGCGATCTCGCCCGCGGTGAGATTCCGGCGGAAAGGGATGGCGCCCGAACGGCAGAAGGTGCACGCCAGGGGGCAGCCGACCTGGGTGGAGACACAGACCGTCAGGTCCGACGCCTCGCCGCCGGCCCCTTGCGCTCTCCCTGACTTCCCCCCCGCCGCGTCCCGCCGGCTGCCGATGGCCACGGTCTCGACCAGCAGGCCGTCTTCGAGTTCGATCAGCAGCTTGACGGCGCCATCGCCGGACTGCGACGACTCCGCGACCCGGGGGTGCGCAATCCGGAAGCGCGAGGCGAGTTCCGCCCGGAGGGAGGCGGAGAAGTCGGTCATCTCCGAGAAGTCGGTCTGGCCGTGCCGGTAGAGGTGGCGGAAGAGCTGGCGGCCGCGGTAGGGCGGGAGGCCCAAGTCTTCGGCGAGCTGGATCAGCTCGGCGTGGGAGAGGCCGTAGAGGTTTTCCATTCGGGGACCACCATAACGTCCGGGCGGCGACGCGCGTTGCGCTGGCCTCCGGCCAGCGGTGCCGGTCTGAAGACCGGCGCTCCCAGCCGTCGCGTCACCTCCGCTCCTGAGCTTCGCGCCGAGGCGGGAACCGCCTTCTCCGGGCGACGTTGCGCCGTGCGCGGCGCGGAGCGCCGCGCGTGCCGGTCTGGAGACCGGCGTTCCAAGCCGGTGCGCCACAACCCGTTGTGGTGCGTGTCCCCGTCACCCCCAATATCTTGGGGTTCGGGCGTTGACCCAAGGCGCGGGCGGGTGCTACGCTCGGGCCTTCCCGTCCACGGTGGCCGCCACCCTCTTCTGACCCGGGTTTCGTCATGGAAATCAGCCTGCGCGTCCTTGGTTCCGGCAGCTCCGGCAATGCGGCGCTGGTCTCCGGGGGGCCCACGACCCTGCTCGTGGAAGCGGGGCTTTCCTGCCGCGCGCTGGAGAAGCGGATCGCGGAGGCCGGACGCACGCCGTCCGACATCGCCGCGGTGCTCGTCTCCCACGAACACGGGGACCACTGCCGGAGCGCCACCACCTTCGCGGTGCGCCACGGGATCCCGGTCGCCTGCACGGAGGGCACCTGGAACTGCCTGATCTCGCGGAACGGGGCCGAGACTCCCGATTGGCTTCCCCTCGTCCCGCGTGAGAGCCGCCGTATCGGAACGATCACCGCCACCCCGTTCCGGACGCCGCACGACGCGGTGGACCCCATCGGCTTCCGGTTCGAGCGCGGCGGCGCCGTCCTCGTCCACGCGACGGATTTCGGCCACCTCTCCGAGGAGATGGAAGAAGCCATCGAAGGCGCCTCGGTGTTGCTCATCGAGTCCAACTACGACGAACAGCAGCTCTTCGAGAGCCGCTATCCGTTCGCCATCCGGCAGCGGATCGCGTCCACCCGGGGCCACCTCTCGAACGGCGCCCTTGCCATGTATCTCCGCAGGCGGCTCCCCCTTTCGGTGAACACGGTGGTGCTCGCCCACCTCTCGGAGAACACCAACACTCCCGAACTCGCACTGCGGACGGCCCGGACGGCCCTCGATGCCGGCGGACGGCGCGAGGTGCGGCTGCTGGTTGCCCGGCGTCACGACCTGACGGAAGAGCTCTGGACCCGGCCGGCGCGCACCGCTCCGAAGGCCCCGGCGATGCCCCGGGTCAACCGGTTCCTGAACCCGGTACCGCTGCGAGCGCCCACGCTGTTCTGATTCGGTGCTCACCGATCGCTACGTCCGCCCCGAGATGGGGGCGATCTGGACCGACGAAGCCCTCTTTGCTTCCTGGATGGAGGTGGAGGTGGCCGCCGCCGAGGCGATGGCGGCCGAGGGGATCGTCCCGAAAGAGGCCGCGGCCGCGATTCGGGAGCGGGCCGGCTTCGACATCGCCCGCATCCACGAGATCGAAAAGACCGTCCAGCACGACGTGGTGGCCTTCACCCAGTCCATGGCGGAACACGTGGGGGCCGAGGGCCGCTGGATCCACTTCGGACTCACCAGTTCCGACGTGGTGGACACCGCGCTCGCCACCCGCCTCGTCCGCTCGGCGGACCTGATCCTGAGCCGGGTCGAGGGAATCCGCGACGTTCTGAAGCGCCGCGCCGACGAGCACCGCCGGACCGTCATGGTCGGCCGCACCCACGGCGTGCACGCCGAACCGATGACCTTCGGCATGAAGCTGGCCCTCTGGTGGGCGGAGATGGGGCGCAACCACCGCCGCCTCACCGCGGCCCGGGAAGCCGTCTCGGTGGGCAAGCTCAGCGGCGCCGTCGGCACCTTCGCCCACCTGCCACCGAGCGTCGAAAAACGCGTCTGCGACGCGCTCGGCCTCCGTCCCGCCGCGATCTCCACCCAGGTCGTCCAGCGCGACCGGCACGCCGAGCTGGCGGCGGCGCTCGCCATCCTCGCCGGCACCCTCGAGAAGATCGCCACCGAGATCCGGAACCTGCAGCGCACGGAGATCCGCGAACTGGAGGAGCCCTTCGGCCGCGGCCAGAAGGGCTCCTCGGCGATGCCCCACAAGCGGAACCCGGTCGGCTGCGAGCAGGTCTGCGGCCTCGCCCGGATCATCCGCGCCAACACCCTTCCCGCCATCGAGAACATCGCGCTCTGGAACGAACGGGACATCTCCCATTCGTCCGCGGAGCGGATGGCGATTCCGCAGAGCTTCCTGCTCACCGACCACATCCTGCTGCGCATGACCCGGATCCTCGACGGACTCGTGGTGCGCGCCGACTCCATGCTGGAGAACCTGAACCGGATGAACGGCATGGTGTTCAGCGGCCAGGTGCTGCTCGACCTCGCCGCGAAGGGGATCTCGCGCGAGGACGCCTACCGGATGGTGCAGGGCGCCGCCATGCGACTTTGGGAGCACGGCGGCACGCTCCGCGAACGGCTCGACGAGGACGAAGGGATCACGTCCCGCCTGAGCCGCGAAGAGCTCGATGCGGCGTTCGACCTCGACGTACAGCTTCGCCACCTCGACGCGGTCTTCGAGCGGGTCTTCCGCGAGGAGGGGAATTGACGTTCCGGGTCCGGGTGCTGGTCCGGTTGCGTCCCTCGGTCTATGACCCGCAGGGGGAAGCCATCCGGAAGGCGATCGCGGCCGACCCCCGCCTCAGCGCGGAAACCGTCCGGCAGGGAAAGATGTTCGATCTGGCAGTGAAGGCCGATACGCCCTCCCAGGCGAAAGAGCGCGCGGCGGCCATCGCCTCGAAGGTGCTCGCCAACCCGGTACTCGAGGACTTCAGCGTCCAGGTACTGCTCGACTGACGGAGCTCGACTGATGGCCCGCTTCGCCGTCCTCGTCTTCCCGGGGACGAACTGCGAGGGCGACGTGCACCACGCCATCGAGACCGTCACCGGCCAGCCGGCCGAACTCGTCTGGCACAAGGAGGGCTCGCTCGACGGGTTCGACGCGGCGGTAGTGCCGGGCGGGTTCGCGCACGGCGACTACCTGCGGGCCGGCGGCCTGGCCCGCTTTTCGCCGGTCATGGAGCCGCTCATCCGGATGGCGGAGAGCGGACGGGCGGTGGCCGGGATCTGCAACGGCTTCCAGATCCTCCAGGAAGCCGGCCTCCTCCCCGGGGCCATGTTGCGCAACGAGTCGCTCTCCTACGTGTGCCGCGACGTGCGGCTGCGCGTCGAAGCAAACTCGTCTCCCCTGACCTGCGGGCTCGAACCGGGCGCCACGCTCCGCATGCCGGTGGGTCACGCGGAGGGGAACTTCCGGGCCGACGACGACGTCCTCGAAGCGCTCGAGGCGGACGAGCAGGTGATCTTCCGCTACTGCGACGACGGCGGCGAGGCCAGCGACGCGGCCAATCCCAACGGCTCCCGGAACAACATCGCCGGAGTCCGGAACGCCCGGGGAAACGTCGCCGCCCTCATGCCCCACCCCGACCGGGCCTACGAGGAGGCGCTCGGCGGCGTGGACGGACGGCGTCTCTTCGAGAGCCTCCACCGGTTCACGGAGTCGTGAGCGGCGCCGCAACGCTGGAGGCGGCGCTCGCTTCCGGGCTCTCCACCGAGGAGTTCCGGCAGATCGGCGCCCTGCTCGGCAGACCCCCCAACCCGACCGAACTCGGGATGTTCTCCGCGATGTGGTCGGAGCACTGCTCGTACAAGTCCTCGCGCCGCCATCTCGCCCGCTTCCCCACCGAGTCGCCCCGGGTCATCGAGGGACCGGGAGAGAACGCCGGCGCGGTGGACATCGGCCACGGCCTCGCCGCCGTCTTCAAGGTGGAATCGCACAACCACCCCACCTTCATCGAGCCGTTCCAGGGCGCCGCCACCGGAGTGGGCGGCATCCTGCGGGACATCTTCACGATGGGCGCCCGGCCGGTGGCGCTCATGAACTCGCTCCGTTTCGGTCCCCTGAGCGTTCCGAAGAACCGGGCCCTCTTCACCGGGGCGGTCGCCGGGATCGCCAACTACGGGAACAGCATGGGGATTCCGACGGTCGGGGGGGAGGTCTTCTTCGAGGACTGCTACTCGCTGAACCCGCTGGTAAATGCCTTCGCGCTGGGCATCGCTCCTGCCGACCGCATCTTCCGCGCCCGTGCCGACGCGCCGGGAAGCCCGGTCTGGTGCGTCGGCAGCAAGACCGGGCGCGACGGCATCCACGGCGCGTCCATGGCGTCGGCCGCGTTCGACGAGGAGGCCGAGGCGAAGCGGCCCACCGTCCAGGTCGGCGACCCCTTCCTCGAGAAGCTGCTCATGGAGGCGTGTCTCGAACTCATGCGGGGGGACGCGCTGATCGCGGTCCAGGACATGGGGGCCGCCGGGCTCACCTGTTCCACCTCGGAGGTGGCGTCCCGCGGCGGCGCCGGCGTGGAGATCGACCTCGACCGGGTCGCCCAGCGCGAGACCGGCATGAACGCCTACGAAATCATGCTCTCGGAGTCGCAGGAGCGCATGCTCCTCGTGGTGCGGAGCGGCCGCGAGGCGGAGGTGACCCGGATCTTCGACAAGTGGGACCTCGACGCGGCTCCCATCGGGAGAGTGAGCGGCGACGGCCTCCTCCGGGTCCGGCACCAAGGGCAGGTCGCCGCCGAAGTGCCCTGCAGGGCGCTCACCGACGATGCGCCGGCATTCGATCGCCCGGCCGCGCGGCCGTCCTGGTGGCCCTGCCCCGAGGTCACGCCGGCCGACCTGACGGAACCCACTGACTGGAACGCCGCGATCCGGGAGCTGGCCGGATCCCCGGAGCTGGCGAGCCGCCGCTTCGTGTACGAGCAATACGACCACATGGTGCGCAGCGACACGGTCGTGCGTCCGGGCGGCGACGCGGGCGTGGTCCGGATCAAGGGCAGGGAACTCGGGATCGCCATGACCCTCGACGGCAACGGCCGTTACACCGCCCGCGATCCCCGCCGGGGCGGCGCGCTGGCCGTCGCGGAGGCCTGCCGGAACCTGGCCGCGGTGGGCGCCACCCCGGTGGGCGCCACCAACTGTCTCAACTTCGGCAATCCGGAGCGGCCCGAAATCATGTGGGAGTTCACCGAGGCCATCGCCGGGATGACCGAAGCCCTCGACGCGCTGGCGGTTCCCATCACCGGCGGCAACGTCAGCTTCTACAACGAGACCGAGGGGCAGAACATCTTTCCCACCCCGGTGGTCGGCGTGGTGGGGGTGCTGGACGACGCGACCAGGCGCATCGCGCAGCACTTTGCGGCTGCGAGCGATCTCCTCTTCCTGGCGGGGCCCGGGGGTGGGGACGCGCTTGGGGCGAGCGCCTTCCTGAAGGAGCACCACGGCCGCACCGACGGGCGGCCGCCGAAGCCGGACCTGGACGCCGAGGTGCGGCTCGGCGCCTTCCTCCGCGCGGCGGGAGCGGCGGGACTCGCCGCCTCGGCGCGCGACCTCTCCGAGGGAGGACTGGCGGCGGCGGCGATCGAAAGCCTCTTCGCTCCCGACGGCTCCCGGCTCGGCGCCGAGCTTGAGCTCGAGTGCGCGGACCGGCTCGAGGGACCGCTGTTCGGGGAGGGGCCGGCCCGGGCGCTCCTCAGCGTCCGTCCCGGCGATGCCGAGGCCCTCGCCGGGCTCGCTGCCCGCGAGGGGGTTCCGCTTGCGGAGGTCGGGGCCGTGGGCGGGGATGCGCTCCGGATCCGGGTGAACGGAAGCCCGGCGGTTTCCCTCGATCTCGAGGGCCTGGCGGACACGTTCCGGAACAGCTTGGGCCGCATGGCGCTGGCGTAGGATGCGCGGGTGAGCCAGATCGAGCTTCCGGTGTTGGGCCCCGGTCCGCCCGGCAGGGACGACGGTGCGGACCGGTTCCACGAGGAGTGCGGGGTGGTCGGGATCTGGAACCATCCGGAAGCGGCGCGCCTCGCCTATCTGGGGCTCTACGCGCTGCAGCACCGCGGGCAGGAGGCGGCCGGGATCGTGGCGGCCACCCCGGACCGGGACGGCCTCGTCGGGGTCAACGGCCCGGGGCACGTGGCAGACGTCTTCGACGTGGAGAAGCTCGATGCCCTCGCCGGCCGGGCGGCGATCGGGCACACCCGCTATTCCACGTCGGGCGACAGCAGTCCCAAGAACATCCAGCCGATCCAGATCGAGTGCAAGTTCGGGCACATCGCGGTCTGCCACAACGGCAACCTGGTGAACGCCCACATCCTCCGGCACGCGCTCGTCCAGCGCGGCTCGATCTTCCGCACCACGAGCGACACCGAGGTGCTCGTGCACCTGTTCGCCAAGTCCGGCCAGACCGAGGAGCTCGAAGCGGTGGCCGAGGCGGTGCGCCAGGCCGAGGGGGCCTTCTCGCTCCTGTTCCTGACCGAGGACGCGCTCTACGCGGTGCGCGACCCGCGGGGTTTCCGGCCGCTGCTGCTCGGCAAGGCCGGCGACGGCTACGTGGTCTGCTCGGAGACCTGCGCGCTCGACCTGCTGGACGGCGAGTACATCCGCGACATCGAGGCGGGCGAGTTGATCCGGATCGACGGCGACGGGGTCCACTCGCTGAAGGTCTTCGACGAGGCGCCGGTTTCCCAGTGCATCTTCGAGCACGTCTATTTCGCGCGGCCCGACAGCCGCGTCTTCGGCCGGGACGTCTACAAGACGCGGATCAAGCTGGGAGAGAGCCTCGCGAAACACACCGGAGTGGACGCCGACGTGGTGGTGCCGGTCCCCGACTCCGGGCTGATCGCCGCCATTGGCTACGCCCAGGCCACCGGCATCCCCCTCGAGATGGGGCTCATCCGCAACCACTACGTGGGGCGGACGTTCATCGAGCCCCGGCAGTCCATCCGCAACTTCGGGGTGCGCGTGAAGCTGAACCCCGTGCACGCCGTGCTCAAGGGACGCCGGGTCATCCTCATCGACGACTCCATCGTGCGCGGCACCACCAGCCGCAAGCTGGTGCAGATGGCGCGGAACGCCGGCGCCACCGAGGTGCACTTCCGGGTGTCCTCACCACCGACGACCGGTCCCTGCCACTACGGGATCGACACGCCGCTGCGCTCGGAGCTGATCGCCGCGCAGCAGAGCGTGGAGGAGATCCGGCGGTACCTCAACGCGGACAGCCTCGCCTACCTACCGCTCGAGTCCCTCCAGGATTCGGTCGAGGAGGAGCGCGACCGCTACTGCACCGCGTGCTTCTCGGGCAACTATCCGCTGGCCGTGCCCGAACCCGACCACGCCCGCAGCCTGTTCGGGAAAGAACGGCACTGAGGAACGTTTCGCCGGCCGCCGGAGTCGACTCCGGGTCGGAGAGGTAGCAGACAGATGAGCAGACGTATGGCACGGACCGTGGTTCCCGCCGCCCTGGCAGCGACCCTCGCCCTGGGAGTTCTCGCGGTTCCCCGAGGAGTCCTCGCCCAGGCCGCGCCGGCGCAGGCCCCGATCAACACCTACAACGCCATCCACCACCCGGTCGTGGGGCGGAACG
>JAPPGX010000129.1 GCA_028877265.1 Acidobacteriota bacterium | reverse complement strand
CAGGTAGATCGGCGCGACCGGGATTCCCGCCTGCTGAATGAACTCGATCTGCGCGTCGAACACCGTCTCGTCATCGCTGTCGAGTCCCAGAATGAACCCGCCCTGGACCTGCATGCCCTTCCGCTGGATCTTGCGAACCGCGTTGAACAGGAAGTTCTCGTCGCTCCTCGAGGTGTTTTGCTGTTTCTTGGTCTTGATGAGCGCCTTGGGATTGGGCGTCTCGATGCCGAGGAACACGGTGTCGAAACCGGACGCGACCATGGCATCCATCAACTCGTCCAAGTGCGCCAGGTTGACGCTCGCCTCCGTGGTGAGGGAAAACGGGTAGCCGTGGGCCTTTTGCCACTCGGCGATGACCGGCAGCAGCTCCATCGCTTCCCGCTTGTTGCCGATGAAGTTGTCGTCGACCAGGAAGAGGGGTCCCCGCCAGCCCAACCGGTACAGCGCCTCGAACTCGGTCACCAGTTGAGCCGGTGACTTGGTTCGCGGCACCCGGCCGTAGAGCTTGGTGATGTCGCAGAACTCGCAGTTGAACGGGCATCCCCGGGAGAACTGAAGACCCATCGAGTAGTAGCTGTCCAGGTCGATCAGATCGAAACGGGGAACGGGCGTCAGGGTGACGTCGGGTTTCCTTGGTTCCCGGTAGATCGCCCTGGCGGTCCCGCTCTCCAGGTCGTGCAGGAATCCCGGAAAGGTCTCCTCCACTTCGTCCAGCACGAAGTGGTCGACGCCGGGGATCTCGTCGTGGAACGTGGTGGGATGCGGGCCTCCGGCAATCACCGGGACGCCGGCGCGGTTGCAGCGCTCGATGACCGTCTGCAGGGAAACCCGCTGGACGATCATGGTGGAGGTAAAGACCAGGTCGGCCCATTCCAGATCGGAGTCCGTAAGCGGAGCCACGTTCATGTCGACGACCCGCAACTCGTACTCCGGCGGAAACATGGCGGCGATGGTGAGCAGGCCCAGGGGTGGGAACGCCGACTTGATGTCCACCATCTCCAGGGCGTAGTTGCCGCCCCAATAGGTCGGCGGCTGGGCGGGATAGACCAGAAGTGCCCTGGTCATGGACTACCCGGCCGCAGCCGGTGGAGAAAGTGACCTGAGCGGCGCTTCGCGCCCGTTCCCCAGGTGGCGCACGCCGGCGCAACCGACTCCGGGGATCCCGAAGCTTGTGGCGAAGGATGACGCTCCGACGCGGCATCCGGACGATGCCCACCCATGCGGGAGAGATTATTCGCTTCCCCAGAGGTTTGGAAAGGCGGGCACGGACGGCCGCCGCTCGGCGTTATGGTATATTTTGCAGCATAATATGAAACCAAGCACCACGTATCCCGACGAGGCCGCCGAGCGCCGGGCCCTCCTGCGCGCGGCGCTGCTCGAGGCCCGGGCCCGCACCCAGGCGGAACTCGTCGCGTATCTCGAGGCGCAGGGGCACTCGGTGACCCAGTCGTGCGTGAGCCGCGACCTCCGCGACATCGGGGCCCGGAAGGTGGGCGGCCGCTACCGGATCGCGCCCGAGCGGCGTTCCGAGCTTCCGGGACTCGCGGCGCTCATCGAGGGATTCTCCTCCGCCGGGCCTCACCTCGTGGTGGTCCGCACTCTGCCCGGGGGCGCCCAGCGGGTCGCACACGCCATCGACACCGAGGCGTGGCCGGAGGCGGCAGGCTCGGTGGCGGGCGACGACACGATCTTCGTCGCGAGCCACACGAAGTCGGGCCAACAGGGAATCCTGGACCGCCTGCAAGCGGCCATCGGCCCGGAGAGCCTGGGAGGGATCGCGTGATGGACGACAACGGACAGCTCCCCGTCGGAGCGCTGGTGCTCGGCGCCTCCGGCTACGTGGCCGGGGAGTTGCTCCGCTGGATCGCCGGGCATCCCGGCATGCGGCTCGCCGGCGCCGTCTCGGCGAGCCACGCGGGACTCCCGATCGCGGAGTCCTTCCCCAATCTCGCCGCCAGCTTTCCGGAGGAGACCTTCGTCGCCCCCGCCGATCTTCCCGAAACGCTCGGCGCCGCCGCCGGGGAGCACTCCGGTCTCGCCGCGTTCTCCGCCGCGCCCCACAAGGCGTCGGCGCCGCAGGTGGCCGCCCTCCTTGCCGCCGCCGACGCGGTCGGCTGCGACCTGCCGGTGGTGGACCTGTCGGCCGACTTCCGGCACTCCGACCCGGCCCGCTACCAGGAGATCTACGGAATCCCCCATCCGGAACCCGAGCTGCTCGCCGAGTTCACCTGCGGCATCCCGGAGCTGGCGGGGGATGACACCGGCGGCGGACCCGGGCGGGTCGCGCATCCCGGGTGTTTCGCCACCGCGGCCGCCCTGGCCGCCGCACCCCTGCGGCACGCCGGGCTCGTGGAGCCCGAACTCCACGTCTCCGCGGTCACCGGCAGCACCGGATCGGGCGGCCTGCCCAAGGAGACGACGCACCATCCGCTCCGGCACGCGAACCTCTTCGCCTACAAGCCGCTCCAGCACCGCCACGCCCCCGAGATGGAGGACCTGCTGGCGGTGCCTGGGGAGCGCCCGGCGCGGGTCCGCTTCGTTCCGCACTCCGGGCCGTTCGCGCGGGGGATCCACGCCACGGTCTTCGCCCGGAGCCGGTCGCCGCTCACCGACGACGACCTCGACGCGGCGTTCCGCGACTTCTACGCCGGGGCTCCGCTCGTCCGGGTCGCCTCCGCGCCGCGGCTCAAGGAGACCGTGGGCTCGGCGATCACCGTGGTGGGGGGCGCCACCGACGGTGAGACCGTCGTCGCCTTCGCCGCGCTGGACAACCTCGGAAAGGGCGCCGCGAGCGGCGGCGTCCAGTGGATGAACCTCCTGCTCGGCTTCCCCGAAACCGCGGGACTCACGGTCCCCACCCCTGCCTGGCTGTAAACCGCATGTCCGCAGAATCCCCCGCGCTGTTCCCGGTCTATCCCCAGCTTCCCCTAGAGGTGGTCTCGGGGGAAGGCGTCGTCCTGAAGACGGCGGACGGCCGGGAGCTCATCGACTTCTACGGCGGCCACGCGGTCGCCGGGCTCGGCTACCGCCACCCGGCGGTCCTCCGGTGCCTCGAGGAGACGGCTACCCGCCTCTTCTTCCAGACCACCGCGATCCCGAGTCCCGAACGCGCCGCCGCCGGCGAAGCGTTGGTGGACTTCGCCCCCGACGGGCTCGACCGCGCGTTCTTCGTAAGCAGCGGCGCCGAGGCGAACGAGAACGCCCTCCGGCTGGCTTTCCGGGCTCGCCCCGGGCGGGACACGGTGGTGGCGCTCACCGGCGGCTTCCACGGCCGAACGGCGGCGGCCTCGGCGGTGACCGACGGTTCCGCGAAGTGGTACGCCTTTCCGGAGACCCCGTTCCGGGTGCGGACGGTTCCCCGGGAGGACGCGGAGGCGCTCGCCGCCGCGGTGGATTCCCGGGTCGCGGCGGTGATCATGGAGCCCGTTCTCGGGATGGCGGGCGCGGTGGACCTCTCAGGCGGCTTCCTGCGGGCCGCGCGGGAGGCGTGCGACGCCGCCGGCGCGCTCCTCGTCTTCGACGAGGTGCAGTGCGGGATGGGCCGCAGCGGCAAGCCCTTCGCCTGCGAGTGGTCCGGGGTGCGCCCCGACGTGCTGACGACCGCCAAGGCGCTCGCGGGCGGCTTCCCGGCGGGTGCGGTGCTCGCCGGCGAGGACCTCGCGGGCGGCCTGCCGATGGGGTCTTTCGGGACCACCTTCGGGGGCGGGCCGGTCGCCAGCGCGCTCATCGCGACCGTCATCCGGGTGATCCGGGAGGAGGACCTCCTCGCCCGGGTGCGGCGGCTCTCGGACCGGATCCGGAACGAATGCGTCGTCGGCCCCGTCCAGCGGATCCAGGGGCGCGGCTTCCTGCTCGGCCTCGTCTGCTCGCGGCCGGCGAGGGAGGTGCGGAACGAGCTCCTCGAACGCGGCATCTTCTCCGGGACCTCGACGGACCCGGCGACGCTCCGCCTGATGCCGCCCCTGGTGCTCGAGGACGAGCACGTGGACGCGCTGGTCGCGGCGCTTTCGGACATCCCCGCCTGAGGGACACGGCGATGCGCGAGGTCCACCGGCTCGAAGACCTGGGAGCGGCCGGGATCCGCGCGCTGGTCGCGCTCGCCGGCCGGCTCCGGGAGCGGCCCGAACCGCGGGCGCTCGAAGGGAAGGTGCTCGCGCTCCTGTTCCTGAATCCCTCGCTGCGCACGCAGGCGTCCTTCCAGGCGGCGATGTCCCGCCTCGGGGGCGGTTCCTTCGTGATCGCCCCGGACCGCTTCATCCACAAGCTGGAGTTCGACCCGGCGGCGGTGATGGACGGGGAGACCGCCGAGAACATCGCGGAGGCGGTGCCGGTGCTCGCGTCCTACGGGGACGCGCTCGGGGTCCGCATGTTCGCGGCGCAGCGCGATCTCGCCGAGGACCTCGCCGACGAGCGCTTCGAGCTCATCCGGAGGCTCTGCGGCAAGCCCTTCCTGAACATGGAGTCGGCGGCGCGTCACCCCTGCCAGTCGCTGGCCGACTGGCGGACGCTCGACGATCTCGGGATCCCGGCGGCGGGCGGCCGCTTCGTGCTCTCCTGGACGAATCACCCGCATCCCCTGCCCCTCGCGGTGGCTTCGGACACCCTGCGGATGGCGGCGATGCGGGGCATGGAGATCACCGTGCTGCGGCCCGAGGGCTACGAGCTGCCGGAGAGCGTGATGGCTCAGGCGGGCCAGTTGGCTTCGGCGTCAGGGGGATCGGTGCGCGAGAGCGACGACCCCGCCGAGGCGATGGAAGGCGCCCATGCGGTCTACGCCAAGTCGTGGGCCTCGACGCGGCACTACGGCGACCCCGAGGCCGACCTGGCGCTCCGGGCCGGGCTGTCCGGCTGGACGGTGGACGGCGGGTGGTTCGCCGCCGCCCGGGAGGACTGCCGGTTCCTCCACTGCCTGCCGGTGCGGCGCGGGGTGGTGGTGACGGGAGCGGTGCTCGACGGGCCGCGGAGCGCGGTGGTGCACCAGGCGGAGAACCGCATGTGGACGCAGATGGCGGCGCTCCACCGGATGCTGTCATGAGCAACAGGGAAAACCGGATCCGGATCAGGGCGCTCAGGCACGCCGCTCCCTACCTGAAGCGCTTCGGCGGCAAGACCTTCGTCATCAAGACCGGCGGCGCGGCCGTCGCGGACGAAGCGAGCATCCGCGACCTCGTGGAACAGGTGGCGCTGCTCTTCGAACTCGGCGTCCGGGTGGTGCTGGTCCACGGCGGCGGCCCGCAGTCCACCGAGCTGTCCCGGAAGCTCGGCGTACGCACGCGATTCGTCGGAGGGCGCCGGGTCACGGACTCCGAGGCGCTCCGGGTCACCACCATGGTGCTGAACGGAGAGGTCAACACCCGCATCCTCGCCGCCTGCCGGGATTTCGACCTCCCGGCGATCGGGATCTCCGGGGTGGACGCCGGGTTGATCCGGGCGCACCGCCGGCCGCCGGTGAAGGTGAAGGAGGGGGCCGGAGAGGAGACGGTGGACTACGGCTACGTCGGGGACATCGACCGGGTGGACAGCGGGCTGCTGGAGCGGCTGCTCGGCATCGGCGCGCTGCCCGTGGTGAGCCCGATCTCGGCCGACGAGGCCGGGACGCTGCTGAACATCAACGCCGATACCGTGGCTTCGGCGCTCGCGGTGGCGCTCGGCGCCGAGAAGCTGATCCTGCTGGGCGAGGCGCCGGGCCTGCTCGCCGACCCGGAGGACCCAACGAGCGTCGTGTCGTTTTTGGACCTCGCGGGGCTCGAAGAAATGAAGGATTCCGGGGCGATCCGCACCGGGATGCTCCCCAAGGCCCTCTGCATCCGGAAGGCGCTGGACGCGGGGGTGACCCGGGCCCACGTGCTGCCGGCGGGCATCCCGGACAGCGTCCTGCTCGAGGTCTTCACCCCCGAGGGCTGCGGCACACTCGTGGTGCCGGATCTCGACGGCCTGTCCGAAGCGGAGCGCACGCTCCGCAGCGGGACGTAGGCCGGGGCCGGGGAGCGCCGGTCTTCAGACCGGCATCGCGGGCCGCAGGCCCGCAGGGCGCGTCGGGCCAATTGGCCCGATCACGCAACGGCTTGGAACGCCGGCTTCAGCCGGCACAGCCCGCCGCAGGCGGGCGACAGCGCGGACCTCACTCCGCCGTGATGACGCAACGGCTGGGACCGTCGGTCTTCAGACCGGCACGGGGGCGGGGACCCACCCCCCCACCCCCCCCCCCAACCCCCCCCGCCAAGACAAGAAAACCCACACGCGCGACATAAACCCCCACCCCCGCCCCC
>JAPPGX010000100.1 GCA_028877265.1 Acidobacteriota bacterium | reverse complement strand
GGCGCGATCCGGCGGGCGAGCGCCTCGGCGAGCTGGCTGCGGGCCGAGTTGGCGACGCAGAGGAACACCACGGTCCGGGGGACGCTCGGGTCGCGGTTGGCCACGGTCGGCGCGGATTCTACGGACCTCGCCGCGGGCGCGCCGGACAGGGCGGGGAAGGACACCACGGCAGGGGCTATTCTTCGCGCCTTCCCGGGACCTTCCCGCGCTCCCCCCGGAACCCCGTTTCACCGGGGTTCCGGCCGCGGGAACGCCCGGCGCCGCCTCTTCTCCGATGTTCCGACGAGCGCTCCCGTCCGCTGTCCGGCCGCACTTCCTGATCACCGGATTGGTCCTCGGGTTCGCCGGCTGCGGCGAACCCGATGTCCGGGAGCAGCTCGCCCGTGCGCCCGAGACGGCCCCGCCCCCGGCCGCCGTCCCGGCGGAGGACGACCCCCGTCCCGCGCTGGTCGCCTTCGGGGACAGCCTGACCGCCGGCTACGGCATCGATCTCGACGAGGCCTGGCCCGCGCGCCTGCAGGAGCGCCTCGACGCCGACGGGTTCGCGTACCGCGTCGTGAACGCCGGGGTGTCCGGGGAGACCACTTCCGGCGGGCTGCGGCGCCTCCCGTTCGTGCTCGACCGGAACCCGAACGCCGAACTCGTGGTCATCGCGCTCGGCGGGAACGACGGGCTGCGCGGCGTCCCCGTGGACGTGATGATGGACAACCTCGAGGCCATGATCCGGGAGGCGGAAGGACGCGGCCTCCAGGTGCTGCTGGCCGGCGTCCCGGCGCCTCCCGAACTCGGCCGGGACTACGAGGACGGCTTCGCGGAGACGTTCCGGGACGTGGCCGGCGCCACCGGAGTGCCGCTGCTGCCGAGCCTGCTCGAGGGCGTGGCGGGCGTCGCCGAACTGAACCAGCGCGACGGGATCCATCCCACCGCCGAGGGGGCGCTCCGGCTCGCCGACAACGCCTTCGCCGCCCTGAAACCCCTGCTTGCGGAACCTCCGGCGGCGACTGCCGTTCCCTGAAGGGAAGCGATGATCCAGGCGACCGGCATCGAGAAGACGGTCAGGAGCGGCGACCGCGACCTCACCATCCTCAGCGGACTCGACCTGTCGGTCCCCGCGGGCGAGATCGTCTGCGTCCGGGGACCCTCGGGGTGTGGAAAGTCCACCCTGCTCGGACTGCTCGCCGGACTCGATCACCCGACCGCGGGCACCGTGGAAGTGGCCGGCACCGACCTCACCGGCCTCGACGAGGAGAGCCTCGCGCGGTTCCGGTCGAAGAACATCGGCTTCGTCTTCCAGTCGTTCCACCTGCTGCCCAATCTGACCGCGCTCGAAAACGTGGCGGTGCCCCTCGAGATCGCGGGGGCCGGCGATGCCGTGGAGCGAGCCCGGGAACTCCTCGATTCCTTCGGGATCGGCGAGCGGGGGCACCACCTGCCGTCCCAGATGTCCGGCGGCGAGCAGCAGCGGGTCGCCATCGCGAGGGCGGTCTCGAACGAGCCGCGGGTGGTGTTCGCCGACGAGCCCACCGGCAACCTTGACGAGGACACCGGGGGCCGGATCGCGGAGCTGCTGGTCGGAGTCCGCGACCGCACTGGCGCCACCGTGCTCGTCGCGACCCATGACACGGAACTGGCGGAGCGCGCCGACCGCCGGCTGCTGCTCCGCGGCGGACGGCTCCACGATGACGCGCCGGCCGCGGAGCGCGCTCCCGAACCCGCCCTCGCGGCGGTCTGACGGGGAGACGCCGCAGGCACGCCATGCGGTTCGCGGTCCGGATGGCCTTCCGGGAACTCCGGTCCTCCGCCCGCCGGCTCGCGCTCTTCTTCGTCGCGGTCGGCATCGGGGTGGCGGCGATCGTGGTGCTCCGTTCGGCAGCGGACAGCCTGCAGGCGGCGCTGACCAGCGAGTCGCGCTTCCTGATGGCCGCCGACGTGACGGTGTCCACCGGGGAAGGCTTCACCGACGAGACCGAAGTCATCTTCGACGACGTCGCTTCCGGCCACCCGCTCACCGGGGTGTCGCGCTCGGCGCAGATCGCGACGCTCGCACGCTCGGCCGACGACCCGCTCCGCGGCGCGATGGTCGAACTCAAGGGGGTGGACGGCGCCTTCCCCCTCTACGGCGACCTGGAGGCGACCGAAGCGCCCTTCGGGCCGGAACTGCTCGCCGGGCGGGGGGCGCTGGTGCGGCCGGAAGTCCGGGTCCGGCTGGGCCTCGAGGTCGGGGACCCGATCATCCTCGGCGGCGAACCCTTCGAGGTGCGCGGAGATCTGCTCGCGGAACCGGGAGCCGGGATCGACTTCTTCCGGCGCGGGCCGCGGGTGCTGGTGGCGCTCTCCGACCTGGAGGCGACCGGGCTGCTCGACGTCCCGGAACGCGCCCGCTGGGAGGTGCTGTTCGCGGTGGCGAGCGAGGAGGCGGTCGGCGGACTGGCGGCCGGTCTCCGGGCGGCGCTCGAGGACCAGCCCGTCCGGGTGCGAACGTTCCGGCAGACCGGAGACCGCCTCGCCCGGCGCATCCGGCGCGGCGAGGACTACCTGAGCCTCGCGGGCTTCGTGATCCTGCTGCTCGGCGGCATCGGGGTCTTCAGCGTGGCGCGCGCCTTCACCCGCCAGAGCCTGCCGTCCGCGGCCATCGAGCGTTGTCTCGGGGTGCCCTCAAGGACGATCCTGCTCATCGCGCTCCTGCAGATGGCGGTGCTCGCCGGGCTCGCGAGCGCCTTCGGCATCGCCGCCGGGGCGGCGGCGCTCCAGCTCTTCATCCCCGAGGTGGAGGTGGGGGGCCTCCAGGTCGCCGCGCGGCTCACCCCCGCGGCCGCGCTTCAGGGCGCGCTCACCGGCGGCCTCGTCTCGCTGCTCTCCGCCGTCTTCCCGCTGCTGCCGCTCCGCCGGGTCCGTCCGCTGGGCCTGCTGCGGAGCGGGGACATGCTGGACGAGCGGGGATCCCCGGCCGCCCGGCGGCTCGAGGGAGCGGTGGCGGCGGGGGCGGTGCTCGTCTTCTTCGGGTTTGCGGGCTGGCAGTCGGGATCGCTCCGGATCACCCTCGCGGTCACCGGCGGGTTCGTGCTGGTGGCGGTGCTGCTCTGGATCCTGGGCGGCCTGATCCTCCGCGGCCTGACGCCGCTCGCCTCGGCCCGCGCCTTCGCGGTGCGCCATGCCGTCCGCACCGTGCTCCGCGGCGCGCGCCAGATCCGGGTGGTGCTGGTCGCGCTCGGGGTGGGGGTGTTCCTGGTGCTCGCCACGGTGGGCATCGAGCGGAACGTCCAGCGCGAGTTCACCTTCCAGGAGAGCAGCGACGACCCCGACCTCTTCTTCCTGGACATCCAGGCCGACCAGGTGGACGGGGTCCGCGCGAACGCCGCGGCCCGGGGGTTCCCCGACATCAACCTGATTCCGGTGCTCCAGACCCGGATCCACGGGATCTTCGGCCGGGACGTGCACCTCGAGGACCGGGCGGCGGTGCGGCGTGCCGGAGGGCTGTCGCGGGAATACACGGTCAGCTCGCGCGACTGGCTCGA
Source organism: Acidobacteriota bacterium (assembly GCA_028877265.1). Taxonomy (GTDB): domain Bacteria; phylum Acidobacteriota; class Vicinamibacteria; order Marinacidobacterales; family Marinacidobacteraceae; genus Marinacidobacterium. Next base: position 2,792 of record JAPPGX010000100.1, on the reverse strand, counting down.
AGACAACGAGGTCGTCACCGAGGGCGAGTTCTGGGGCGGGCGGCCCGCGGAGGGCGCCGAGGTGTCCATCGAGAACTGGGTGCAGGAGGACCGCGGCGTCCAGCTCGGGGACACGATGCGCTTCGAGATCATGGGCGAGACCCTCGACGCGCGGGTCACCTCGATCCGCGACGTGGAGTGGCGGAACGCGCGGAACGGCGGCTTCACTTTCCTCTTCCATCCGGACAGCGTGGCGCACTTCCCCATGTCCTACGCGGGTTTCGTCCGGGGGCCGGACGACGTGGTGGAGCGGGCCCGGTTCCAGGGAGCGGTCGTGGGCGAGTTCCCGAACGTCTCGGTGGTGGACCTCCGCGACGTGCTGGACACCATGCAGCAGGTGGCGGACAGCGTCGCACTCGCGATCCGGATCGTGGGGCTGATCGCGCTGGTCGGCGGCCTGCTGATCCTGATCGGCACCGTCGCGGTCCACATCGGGGCGCGCCGCCGCGAGACCGCGGTGCTCCGCGTGTTCGGCGCGGGACGCAACCGGGTGGTGGCGATCACCCTGCTCGAGCACAGCGTCATCGGCGCGGTGGCCGGCGCCGCCGCGGCGCTCGGGGCCTCGGCCACCGCCTTCTTCGTGGTGCGCGAGATCATGCAGCTCCCCTTCGAGGCGGACCCGTCGCTCATCCTGTTGGCGGTCGCGCTCCCGGCGCTCGGCGCCGCCGGCGTGGGGGCGCTCGCGGCCGTGGACATCCTGCGGCGGAAGCCGCTCGGCGTGCTCGCGGACTAGGAGCGCAAAGCGTGACCTTCGATCCTTCCACCAACCTCTCCGCCGTCGAACGCGCCGTCTCCCTGGGAGAGCGTGAGGGCAAGCCGGTCCGCGCGGTCACGCTGTCCCGCTCCTTCCGCGCGACGGCCCCGGACCTCTGGGACGCGGTGACGAACCCCGAACGTCTGCCGCGCTGGTTTGCGCCGGTGAGCGGCGACCTCGAAGCGGGCGGCCGCTACCAGGTCGAGGGGAACGCCGGCGGCGTCATCACGGAGTGCGAACGGCCGTCGCGCTTCGCCCTGACCTGGGAGTTTGGCGAGGACGTCAGTTGGGTCGAGGTCTCGGTCTCGGACGAGGGGGCGGGTCGCGCGCGGCTGACGCTCACGCACACCATGCGGCCGTCCGACCACTGGGACACATACGGGCCCGGCGCGACCGGTGTGGGGTGGGAATTCGGTTTCCTGGGTTTGGCGCTCTACCTCGCCGACCCCGCGGCGCCGAGGCCGGACGAGGCCGCGTTCGCCGCTTCGGCGGACGGCAGGGCGTTCGGCGCGGGGAGCAGCCGGGGATGGGAACGGGCGGCGGTCGCTGCCGGCGCCGACCCCGGCGCCGCGCGGATGGCGGCGAAGCGCGTAACCGCGTTCTACACGGGTGAAGCGGCCGAGTCCGCCTAGCGGGCGGCCTCGTCGCGCGCCCTCAGACTCGGAAGCCGAGTTCGGCCGCCACCGCCCGCTGCCGCTCGTCCAGCGTCACGAACGTCATCGCCCGGGGATCCGGGACGAAGGAAACCGCCGCCGCAAGGTGCCAGAGGTCGGCCCCCTTCAGATACCGGATGCGGAGGATGGTCTCCATCTCATCGCCGAGTGACCGATCGGTCCAGATCCAGCGGATCCCTTCCGTGTGCTTCTGGGACCAGCCAACGCTCTCGCGCGCCAATGCGCTGCGCAACTCTGCCTCGAGCAAGTTTGACGAGTACAGCCTCGTGAAGCCCGCCAGTCGTTCGGTTACCGCCTCGCTTCCGCTTGCACCCAGGGCGATGGCGACGAGCACCGAAGAATCCACATAGGCGATGCTCATTCGCGCTCGTCCAGAAAACGCTGCAGGGCGCCTGGCCTGCGGACGACGGGTCCCGGACGGAACGGACCAGGCTCGGCGGGCGGAGACACGAGTCCCCGGCGCTCCAGATCGTCGAGGTGCTCTTCCAGCGTCTTTTTCCTTTCCTCCTGGATTGGCCGGATCTCGGCCACCGGTTTGCCGTGGTAGGAGACGTGCACGGTGCGTCCCTCGCGGACCAGTCGCATGACTTCGGAAAAGCGGGCTTTCGCCTCGTAGGTGGAAAGGGTCAAGTTCATTGTCAATATTGGACTAGTCAGACCAGTCTAGCACCGTTCGCGGCTTTGTCGCGAACGGACGGATGGGGCCCGCTTCAGGGCCCCGCGCCCGTTGCCAGGCTCTCGAGCCACGCCTCCGGGATCCGCACCGCGACCACTTCTCCCTCCGCGGTGACCACCCCCTCGGCCACCACCACCACCGCGACCCGCACCTTGCGGTCGCTGACCTCGGTGGCCCGCGCCCGCAGCACGAGTTCCACGCCGAGCGGCGTCGGCTTCCGGTAGCTCACCCGGAGCGACCCGGTCACGAAGCGGAGCGGCGGGTCGCTGTCCATCGGCCGGCCCGCGGCCCGGTACGCCTCCCAGGCGGCCGTTCCGGTGCCGTGGCAGTCGATCAGCGAGGCGATCAGCCCGCCGTAGACCGCCCCCGGCACCGCGGTGTGGAAGGGCTCCGGCGTGAAGCGGCAGACCGCCTCGTCTCCCTCGGCGAAGCTTCGGATGCGATAGCCGTCCGGGTTGCGGGCGCCGCACCCGTAGCAGTGCTGGGTCGCTGTCGGGTAGTAGTCCTGAAACGCCTTCGGTTCGTCGCTCGCGCTCATGTCTGGCGGAGCACGGCGACGATGAGACAGCCCCAGGCGGCGATGAGGCAGAGTCCCCCGAGCGGGGTTACCGGACCGAGCCACGACGGCCCGCCGAGCGCCAGCCAGTAC
>JAPPGX010000189.1 GCA_028877265.1 Acidobacteriota bacterium | reverse complement strand
CGAGCTTCCGGGACTGGGCGGCGGAGCGGACGGACGCGCCGCGCGAGGTGTGCGAACTGGCGCTGGCCCACGTGAACCGGGACCGCGTGGAGGCCGCCTACCGGCGTTCGGACCTGTTCGAGCGGCGGCGGGCGCTCATGGAGCAGTGGAGCGCGTTCCGGGCCACCGAACGGGGAGCCCAGCGCAGCGAAACCGCGACACCCGACCCGCCTCGATAGCGGAAGCACAAGGGAACGCCGGCCTCCCGAAGCCGTGATAGCGTGGCCCCCGCGGAACGAGACGCGACCGGGATGGACGGCGGAGGATCGATTGTGGACGATGCGCGCGGGATGGCCAGTGTTGTCGCGAACGACGATGGCGGCTCCGGCTCCGGGCCGGGCGACCGGAACCGCGATGTCATCAGGCGGTTGTTCGAGACGGGTGAGTATCCCTACGAGCGGAAGCTCGCCCGCAAGCCCTACGAGCAGCACAAGGCCAGCCTCCAGGTGGAACTGCTGAAGGTGCAGGACTGGGTGAAGGCGACCAACCAGAAGATCGTCCTCCTCTTCGAGGGCCGGGATGCCGCCGGCAAGGGCGGGACCATCAAGCGGTTCACCGAGCACCTCAACCCGCGCGGCGCGCGGGTCGTGGCGCTCCAGAAGCCGACCGAAGGCGAGCAGACCCAGTGGTTCTTCCAGCGCTACATCTACCACCTGCCGCGGGGCGGCGAAATCGTGCTGTTCGACCGCTCCTGGTACAACCGCGCCGGCGTCGAGCGGGTCATGGGGTTCTGCGGCGGAAGGGACTATCTGGAGTTCATGCGGCAGGCGCCCGAGCTGGAACGGATGCTCGTGCGCAGCGGGATCCGGCTCTTCAAGTACTGGTTCTCGGTCACCCGCGAGGAGCAGCGCCGCCGCTTCGACTCCCGCGAACAGGACGCGCTGAAGCAGTGGAAACTGTCGCCGATCGACCGCCAATCCCTCGGCAAGTGGGACGCCTATACCGCGGCGAAGGAGGCGATGTTCTTCTACACCGACACCGCCGACGCCCCGTGGACGATTGTCAAGTCCGACTGCAAGAAGCGCGCGCGGCTGAACTGCATGCGGCACTTCCTGACCGCGCTGCCCTATACAAACAAGGACGAGCGCGTCGTGGGGCAGCCGGACCCGCTCATCGTGGCGAGCGCCGACATGATCAGCAGCGGCGAGTCGGTAATGGGCTAAGAACCCATCGAGCCGTTCCAGGACGGGGCCTCGAAGCGCCGGCTTCCGGCCAGCATCGATTCCGTCGAGCGCTTCGCGCAGTTCCCCGGATAGACCGCGAAACGGTCATCCATTCGGAGGCAGAGCGCCAGAGTCGGCAGGCCAACTTGGTCGTGGGCCAGCATACCCAGTGTGTCCACACTGGGCTCTGGCGAGGGGAGGCTGCGCCCCCTTCGAACCCCCGGCTCCCGCGCCGCTGCCGGAGCAACGGACGGACAGGGGCTCTGCCCCGAACCCCCGCACCGGTGCGCTCTCACCAGCAGCGGCGCACCGTTGTGGTCGCCGCCCCCGGCGAGCCCGGCGCCGCCGCGGGCTGGCGCCAACCCGCCCCCCCCGCGGGGGTTGGGGGCTGGGCCGGGGGCCCACGCGGCGACGCAGCGACCCCACACCCCCCGCCCCGGGGCCCCCCCCCCAACCCCCCCCCGGGGGGCCCCCCCCCCCCCGGGGCCCCCGGTTGGGGGCCCCCCCCCCACCCCGGGGGGGGCCACCGGCGGCCTGCCGAATCCACGACGGCCGGAGGTGGGTTGCCGTCTGCGCTGCTGCCACAGGCGCAGACGCAGATCGCGCGCCCGGGCCGCGCCGGGGCACCCTCGTCTGACCGCTCAGGTGCGGACCATGCGGATGCGTCGGCGTCGGCTCTTCTTCTTGCCGGCGGCGGCCAGCGGCGCACGCATCCGCTCGTAGAGCGCGAAGAGGTGCTCGACCCGTTCCCGCTCCGAACCGAACTTGCGGGGCCGGTAGAGGCGGTCCACCGCACGGTCGAGCGCTTGGTGGGCGCGGCGCAGACCGACCGGCATCAGGTCCGGGTCGTAGAGGTCGGCGAGAGTCGCGCCGGGATGGGCGGCGCGGACGTCGAGCACCGCGTGAGCGAACGGGTCCAGCGAAGACAGATCCGCGTCCTTCGGCGGCAGCGGGAAGGTGTTGTAGACCAGACCGATGGAGTATCGGTAGTCGCTCTTCAACCGGCCCCCAATGTTGCGGAGCCATGCCATATGCATGGCGGAGGTCAGGATCGCGAAATCCTGCAGCGAGGCGTTCTCCAGAATCCGCACAAGATTGCTCGGAACGACCGGTGGCTCCAGCCATCCGATTGGCGCGTACTCCCGCCGCTCGGAGCTGACCTCTGGCACGACCAAGAACGGACCCGTGGGCAGAACATTCACGTGATAACGCGTGGGTGTCGCGGCCAGATCGCGGGTTGGTTTGCTCTTGCTCGCCGCTCGCAAGGCTCTGACGGCGGCGATGCGTCTCCGAACTTCGGGCAGCCCGCGTAGTGTCTGCGGTGCGGCGTCCTGAAGTGCAAGGATCCAGCGATCTCCTCCCTGCAGGAACTCCCGACTGCCAACGTAGGGACGGAGGAACTGTCCGGCATCAGGTTCTCGGGCGAGCAGTGCCGCGCGCTCCTCCGGGTTGAAGATGTAGTTGCCACCGTCAATAGGTTTCGACCCGATCATCAGGTTCGCCATCCCATTGATCGGGCGGCTCTCTCCCCGCACAACCAAATGCGGATCGGAAAGTCCCCCGGCGTCGAGCAGGTACGGCGACAGGGCCGCGTGCGCACCCTCATGCGGATCGCCCTTCGGGTCGTTGTAGGAAAAGAGTCGCCGTGCGGTCGGGACCCCCTCTCGGTCGTCGAGTCCGATGATCACAACATGCACATGGGCCATTCCCCGCGCGTCGGAACCCCAGGCGAACGTCCGGTGGGCGTAGGCGATCTCCAGCCCGCACCGTCCAAACAGGATCGGCCAGAGCTGCGCCACCTGCTCCCCCTGGGTGATCGAGTTCGTCGCCACGAAGCCGATCCGGGCGCGCTCGCCGACAGGACCGCTCTTCTGGATGTAGCCGCCCGCCGTAATGAACCAGGCCGTGACGTAGTCGAGCGTCCCGCCCGTGCCGCCGAGCGCGGCGATCCGCCGGACCTGCGCCCGCTGCTCCGGTGACTGGTACTTGGCGCCTCCGAATGGCGGATTCCCGAAGACGAACGAACAGTCCCTCGCCGGGAGCACATCCTCCCAGCACATCTCCAGCGCGTCCCCGCAGTGGATGTGCGGTGAACGCTTCAGCGGAATCCGGGCGTAGGACTCACCGAACTCGAGGCTGAGCGCGTTGTTCATCAGGTGGTCCGTCATCCAAAGGGCCACCTCCGCGATCCGCGCCGGGAACTCGCCAAGCTCGATCCCGTAGAACTGGTCCACGTCGATTCGGGATAGCGAACTCACGTCGAACTGGAGGACCTGCCTCTCGTCGCTCCCCATCAACTCCCGGAGCACCTCAAGCTCCAGGCGGCGGAGTTCCCGGTAAGCGATCACCAGGAAGTTTCCGCAGCCGCAAGCCGGGTCGAAGAACGTCAGTCTGCCGAGCCGCTCCTGAAACGCGCGGAGCCTCGGCAGCCGCCCTCGGCGGAGCGCCTTGATCCGGTCGAACTCCGCCCGAAGGTCGTCGAGAAACAGCGGCTCGATGACCTTCAGGATGTTCTGCTCGGTGGTGTAGTGCGCCCCCTGCGCGCGGCGCTGCGCCGGGTCCATCACCGATTGGAAGAGCGATCCGAAGATCGCCGGCGAGATGTTCGACCAGTCGAAGCGGCAGGCCACCAGCAGTTTCTCCCGCATCTCCGCATTGAACGGTGGAGTCCAGATCCGATCCGCGAACAGCTCGCCGTCCACGTATGGAAACCGGGCCAAATCCTCGTCGAGCGTTGCAAAGCGCTCCCCTTCCGGTGTGTTCAGCACCTGGAAGAGTTGGTCCAGTAGTGGTCCGAGGTCCGTCCCGTCCTCGCGGGTCCGGTTCTCAAGATAGTCGAGAAGGATGTCCCGGGGCTCGAACACCCCGGTGTCGTCCGCAAACAGGCAGAAGACGATTCGGACGAGGAAGCGTTCGAGGTCGTGCGGTGGATAGCCGGCGTCCCGGAGCGAGTCGTGGAGCCTCCCGACCAGTTCGGCCGCTTGGATGTTCGCCGGGTCTTGGTCGCGGAACGTCCGTGGCGCCACCCCGAGGATGAATGAGAACTTCTCGACATGGCCCGGCAACTCTTCGAGGCGGAAGGACACCTCGTCCCGCCGGTCAAGGTCGTGGAGCTCAAAGTGCTGAAAGTCGCTGACCAGGATGAACTGAGGCCGCTCGTCCTCGGTCAACGCGTCGAAGTAACCCCCCGCCTGCTCGTAGGCAGCGGACAGATCGCGCCCTACGCTCTTCTGTTCGACGATCAAGACTCCCGGCCAGAAGAGATCGATGTAGCCGGTCGTGTCGTCCAGCCGCCGCACCTTCTCCTCATAGCGGGCCACGGACTGCCGCCGAACGCCGAAGATGTGGAAGAAGTCGTTGTAGAAGCTCTGCATCTCACCCTTCTCGTAACCGGCGTCAGCCCACTTCTGGGCGAAGAGCGCGGCGCGGGGGCGGATCTCGTTCCAGGAGAGGCGCATGCGGCGGCGTATTGTCGCAGGATTGAGCCGACCGTTCCCCGACCATCAAGGACGATGGAGAGCTTGGATCGCGGAATCGCGGAACGGCATAATGACCGGAGCACGAGTGGCTTCGTCTCCCCGATACAGCCTTCCCGCAGGGATCAGTCGCGCCGGAGGCGCGGGCTGGGAGCGACCCCGAACCCCGCAACTAAGTCCGCAGGTAAGTTCGGACTTCGGGGCCGCTTTTCCGGAGGAAAAGGGCGGGTCGCTCCCAGCCCCGCCCTACGCCCAAGAGCGGAGGGCGGAAGTCGCAGGCGCGCGGCCGAACCGCGACGGGGCCAACGGGTTTCGACAACGGCCCGGACGAGATCGAGCGCAGGTAAGTACGCAGATAAGGGGGGTCTGAGCGTGTGTCGTCCGAATGCGACCCGGATCATGACCCCGGCGAGGGCAACTTACTCCGGGGAGTCGGATCGGTGTCGGGCCTGGCTCGAAGTTCTCCGACGCCCGGCGATGATCGCGGACCGTGTTCCGCTCTCAGGTCGGCTGGCGCGGCGGGATCGTCGTGGGACACTAAGGCACCCGGTCCCTGTCGTCGCACCCTCGAATCCGGCAGCGGCCCGGCACGCTCCCAGAACCCTCCAGATGATGCTGGACCAGTCTCGGCGGCGCGGACGTGTTGTGTGAATGCCATCCGCGACGCTGGCGGGTTCCGAAGCCGGGAGACGCGGGTTTGGTGTGCGCGGCGTGTGAGTCGGTCGTGTCCTGGGATTGGCTGGATCAAAACCCGGCAGAAGCGACTTCGCTGCTGGCCGCCGAGAAAAGGCGCGACCCGGAAGGATTCACTGAGTTTTGCGCTGGGGTGGTGCTGGCGAAGATCGAGTATTGGGACTCCCTGGGCGGACGGCCGGTGGCCGCGCGGCGTCCCAGACGCGGAAAACGCAGTGCCCGGCCCGGCGGCCGGCGATCCCGCTGAACGCGAATCCCGAGAGCGGCGGCGCGTAGGATGTGTTGCTTCCCAGAGGTGGAGCGAGTAGGGTCAGACGATCAGGGGTAGCCCGGAAAGGAAACCATGAGAACAAGCGTGATCGGCGGCTTCATCGCACTCCTCGTGGCTGGGGGGATGTGGATCGCCTACGAGGCCACGTCGCCCACCGCGCCAACACCGTCGGCGGCGATGGACGCCGGCCAGGTGCAAATGCCAGAGTTGCCCGAAGACCCTGCACCACAGCCATTGGTGGACACCGACCGTGAGGGCTGCGAGCCGAGCGCCATGGCGGAGGTCATGATCGCCGCCACGGAGGCGCGGCTTCGGTCTTTCGTTGCGGACATGAGAGCTCGACGCGTCCCCGAGCAGATCATTGCAGCCCGGCAGGCGCAGGCCGAAGCAATGTTCGAGCAGGCGCGCAGCGAGACATGGCGGCCCGACCTGACTTCAGAGGAATGCCTGGAGGCCTACGAGCGGGCGACGGCCCGCGCGGTCGAGCGTGGACTCATCACACCTGCGCATGCTGCACAGGCCACTGAGGACTACAATGGAGCGGCTGGAAGCCGATAGTGAGTGGCAAGCACCAATAGGATGATTCTCGGTCTCCTGCGGCGTTCGTAAGCGTTCGTAAGCGTTCCGTAAGCGTTCGGTCGTGCCGGTATGAGGGTCGGCTCTACCGGTTGAGGATGGCT
>JAPPGX010000147.1:41462-53631 GCA_028877265.1 Acidobacteriota bacterium | reverse complement strand
CTGAGGTTTCGACCTCATCGGGGCCGCTTTTCGGACGCAACTAAGCCGATCCCCCTTTTTGCCACTGCTTGTGCCAGTGCCGCGAGCGCGATTCCCGTTGTCCCCCTTGGGAATTCGCCCCGCTGACCCCGCAATTCGGGGTCATAGGGGGCGGGGCTGGGAGCGACCCGCCTTTTCCTGTCGAAAAACTGCCCCGGAGGAGAGTGCTTGTCCCACTCTTCCCTCCCGTGCCGGCGGTCGCTCCCAGCCCGCGCCTGCGGCGCGAGTGATCCCTGCGGGAAGGCTGTTGCGGGCGCGACGTCCGCCGCGCCTGCGGATCGCCGCACTGGTACTAAGGCTGCCGGCATTTGGTCACGTCACAAATCGGTGATGGATTGCTGTCCAAGAAACACCGGGGTTCTGGATCCAAGCGCCGTTTCTCAATGCGAAGACTCCCGGGAGATCCTCTCGGCGATGGTCCCTCGTGTTGCGCTGGTGCCCACGCCGGGACTCGATTCGACCGCGGCAAAGGTCCGGTCCGCCGCATTCGCGCGGCGGCGCAGATGGCAGCGGTAATCCTGGCGGCGGTTCTGGCCGTCCAGTTCTCGTTCTCGACCTGTCTCGATGGGTGCATCCTTGAAGAGGAGCTGATGGTGTGCATGGATCGGTTTTTCGTCGAGGAGATGCGCGATCTGTTGCGCGACGGCGACGAGCAGGCCGTAGATTTGTTCGCGAATGCGGCGCTGCTCATGTTTCGGGCCGAAGGCGAGAACTGCACCTACTGGGAGGCCGGAACGGAGATCTAAGCGGACTGGGATGCCGAGCCGAGAGTCCTGTTTGCGCTCGCTGAGGTCAGAAAGCGTGGCGACATCGGTCGGTATTGGACGTTCCGGATGACGATTCGAGGGCGGGGGTCGGTCGGCCAGCATCGCGAGACGCGTATAGCCTGGAACCCGCGCACCGGGGGTCGGCGGGGCCGTCAGCTAGGACCGGCGGTGCTTCGCGGCGTTGCGTTCGGCGAGCGCGCGGCGCGTGTCCTGGACACGTAGAGCGAGGTGGGGCCGGTCGCGGAAACCGACGGCTTGGAGTTGGTGTTCCCTTCGCCGCGGCCAGTGGCGGAGCGGGGTGACTGTGTGTGCTCTTGGATTGGCAGACGGTCGGCCTTCCAATAAGGTACCCGACCGACTGGACGGCAGACGGTCGTCACGAAGCGCCAGCCGGTTTCCTACATCCTCCGACCTGCATGCGACCTGCATGCGATCTGACGCGCCCGACCCCTAGTGAAGATTTCAGACATTCTTGCGAGCATCGATGCCGGCACCCTGACTCTCCCGCAGTTCCAGCGTGGGTTTGTCTGGAACCGGGATCAGGTCCGCGCTCTCTTCTCCTCCCTCTACCGGCGCCATCCCGTGGGCGGTTTGCTCATCTGGGTGACGGGTCCGGAGACGGCGGCTCATCGCGGTGACAAGGATCTGCCGCCCGGGGCCGTCAAACTGCTCCTCGACGGGCAACAGCGACTCACAACCCTCTATGGAGTGCTACGCGGAACGCTGCCGCCGTTTTTCGACGGAGACGAACGCACCCTGACGGGGCTTCGGTTTCACCTCCGCAACGAGGTCTTCGAATTCCACCAGCCAGTGAAAATGCGGGACGACCCGCTCTGGATAGATGTCACCGGACTGATGAAGGCCGGGAAGGTCGGACCGACCTTGAAGGCAGCGGTCCCCAACCCTGAAGAGTGGGAGGAACCGCTCGATCGGTTGAGCGCGCTTCTCGGCATTCGCGATATCCCAATGCCGCAGCAGGAGCTCGTCGGGGAGGCGATGACGCTCGACATCGTAGTGGACATCTTCAACCAAGTGAACAGTGGCGGCACCACGTTGTCCAAGGGCGATCTTGCTCTCTCGCGAATCTGTGGTGACTGGCCGGAAGCCCGCGAGGAGATGAAATCCCATTTGGCCCGCTGGAAAAGGCACGGATACAAGTTCAAGCTGGACTGGCTCCTGCGAACCATGAACACCGTGCTTACCGGAAGGGCCGAATTCAGCTACCTCCGAGACCGGGATTCCGGGCAGATTCGGAACGCTTTGGAACGCGCGGCGAAGCAGATTGACAGCACGCTTGGAATGATCGCGGACCGAACAGGACTCGATCACGCCCGAGTCCTGTTTGGTCCATTCGCGGTGCCGGTGATGGCGCGGTATCTCGACCGGCGCCACGGACAACTGTCGCCGCGCGACTGGGGCAAGCTGCTCTTTTGGTACCTGCACGCCGGCATGTGGGGACGTTTCTCCGGTTCTACCGAGACGAAGATCAACGAAGACATCCACGCCGTGGAAACCGGTGGGCTCGACGGGCTCATCGAGAAACTGCGGGCCTGGCGCGGCGGTTTCCAAGTCGAACCCCAGCACTTCGACGCCTCCACGGTTGGTGCTCGCTTTTATCCGGTCCTCTACTTTCTCACCCGAGTGGGAGAAGCCCAGAACTTCTGCGATGGCGTGCGGCTCAAGACGGGAATGCTCGGCACTATGGCGCGCCTTGAGTTGCACCACATCTTTCCCAAGAAAGTCCTCCGGGATGCGGGATATGAGCAGCGTCAGATCAATGCGCTTGCCAACTTCTGTTTCCTGACGAAGGCGTGTAACCTGCATTTGGGAGCAGACCCGCCTCAGGAGTACTTCCCGCGCATTGCCTCCGAGCATCCCGGAGCCCTCGAGTCGCAGTGGATTCCGATGGATCCGCGCCTCTGGTGCGTGGACCGGTACCCCGATTTCCTGGCCGAGCGTCGCGCGCTGTTGGCTGCTGCTGCGAATCGGCACCTTGCAGGCTTCGTCGAAGACGATGATCGCTGGACCGGCGCGCAGTTGGCCAAACCGGCTGCTGCTTTGATCGTGGAGCCGCCGGGAGGGATCAAGTCCGAGGACGAACGGGAGACTCTTGAGGACCTGCAGGATTGGATGCGGCAGCAGAAACTCCCCGAGGGCGAACTCTCGTGGGACCTCGCCGACGAGACGACCGGAGAACAGCTCGCCGTCGTGGATCTCGCTTGGCCGCGTGGAATCCAGGAGGGGCTTACGGGCAAGGTAGCCGTTCTGATTGATGAGGATGTCGCCACTCATCGCATCGTGGCGCGGGCCGGGTTTCGCTGTTTCGACTCGGTGCAGGGGTTTCAGGAACACGTTCGACGCGATGTGTTGGTCGAGAGCGCGGCGCCGGAAAGTCGCTAACGTACCGACGGTTTCCTCGTGGGCGCGGCAGGGCGGGGCGTAACCTGAAATGGACCTCACAGCGGATCTGGACCGCATCATCAGAGAGCAGTTCGACAAGAGCGGTGTTAGCTACGACCAGAGTCTGCAAGTCGGTGATCTCGCTGCCATTTACTTCGAAATGCTCAATCGTAGAATCTACCCGAGGCCGCGGCGCGTTCACTTTTCCAAGGAGTTGACTGAGTCGCTGGGCCGCCTAACAAGGGAGACTGACCCGAACCAAAAAAGGAAGGCAGCAGACGCTTGGTCTGCCGTCTTCAAGATCAGGTACCTGATGGTGAGAGGAAGGAACGTAAACGCGTTCTTGCACAAGGGGATCGAATCAGCAACCGGTAAGCGAAGCCGAGATGGGATGCTATGGGACTTCGGCATGCACCACTTCCATCTAAGCACTGAGTTAGGTGACTCCGGATTCGTAGAGCGCTCTGACTACCTGCTCTTCGCAGTCCTGACCGAGGAGGACGCGTATTTTGTCGATGTAAGGCGGCACCCAACCGCCGACGACTTTGGATGGTCTCGGCAGGAGCTGCTCAAGATCGTACAAGCGAACTGGCGTGCGCTAACCGAGCCTACGAAGCTCTATGGCGTGCAGGGTGACGCCTGGACAGATCAGGAAAGGGCCACCCTCAGGAAAAAGAACGCCAATGTTGTCACAGACTTGGATGGCCAGGCAGTTGCACCTCTCGGCGGCGGACTGACGGCGGCAGGGTCTAGCATCCTTTGCAGAAGGCGGGCCGATGAGCTCATGCAGGAAATTGAGAGTCATCAGGAGTATTTCGACACACCACCTGCGGAACTCCGTCCGGCTCTACAGAACCGTGGGATGGCAACCGCTGGCAAGATGGAGTTTGATCTTGTCCTCTTGGGAGACCTGGGCCTTTCGAAAGACGACTTGGACGCCCTAGGCGGAGACCATTGCTTCAGCAAGAGACTCTGTGAACTGGGCTTTGCGGTCGTGGAGCGGACAACAAGATGCCCTATCGTCGTCAACTGCGTGCGAAAGGAGTAACCTCGATCATTGGGTTCGTCGTCTCTGTGAGACCCAACCCGACCTAGAACCTATTCTCGGCGAGGGCACATGGGCACATGTAGCCGTTCGGTCGTGGGGGTATAGATTCCCGCCGTGCGGGGATGATGAGGTACGCGGGCCCGGCCCTCGTGGACTACTTCGAGGACTCCCGCACGCGGCTCATCATCCCAATCACCGCGCCCTTCGGCGCGCGTACCTCGCACTCCGGCTCCAGCGGGTTTCCCAAGGCCTAGTGAAGCTCGGATCCCATGCCTCATCGCGCTCCAGGATGATTGCGCCCATGCGGCAGCCGTGTGGAAGGAGATCGACCTTGAGACCCGCGAGTGGCGTGTTCCGGCGGAGCGGATGAAGCGAAGCGGGAGCACCGGGTTTCCCTGTCCACGGGAGCGCTGGCCACGCTCCGCCAGGCGCGCGTCCTCTCGGACGGCTCGGGGCTGGTGTTCCCGTCGGCGAGAAAACGCCTACTCCCCGAGGTGGCGATGCCGGCGATGGTCCGGAAACTCGGAATCGGAGCGGTCCCGCACGGGTTCCGTTCGAGCTTCCGGGATTGGGCGACGGAGTGTTAGGACGCTCCGCGCGAGGTGTGCGAGTTGGCGCTGGCGCACGTGAACACGAACGCCATCGAGGCGGCTTACCAGCGCACGGACATGTTCGAGCGGCGGCGGGCGCTCATGGAGCATTGGGCCGCGTTCCTGGCCACAACTGCCCGCCGCCCGGAATCAGAATCAGTTCGGTTCTGACCGATATCCCAACACGCGCGTCATCCCCAGGAAGGCCCAGGGCCCGACGCGTTAGGAACGGTTGAGATGGAACCGGGCGAGCTTGCGGTTCAGATGCCCTCCGGCTAAGAGTCTGGACATGAAGAAGGCACGACTCCCACGCTCCTGGCCCCTCGCAATGGCGGTGGCCTTCGTCGCCGCCCTGGTCCTGATTTACAACCTTCCCGGCCCCGACGGGGTTTCCTTGCGCGCCCGGGCCTGTGGCGCCGAGCTTCGCGAGAAGGCGGAGCTGCGCGTCGCGGGCATGATGGAGCCGGGGCGGTTCCCGCACATCGCGGCACGGCTGCATCAGAATGACCCCGCGATCACAAAGGTCCGCGAAGGCAACGAAAAGCTGATCCGGGGCATCGAGGAGATGATGACGGCCGATCCGCGGTGGACCGAGTGCCCGGACATCTTCAACCGGACCCCGAGGCCGGTACAGGTGCCCGTTCCGGTGGACGGGTACCGCTAGAGCTCCGCCTCGGACCACTTGAACCGAGCGCGCAGCGCACGGCGGTCGGCCTCGGAAGGCCGGGAGCGCGGACACTCGCGGCGGCGACGGCGGAGTCAATCTCCCATCCTGAACGGGGCCGATTGGCCACTGGCGGCGGCAACCGCCACCGGAGCCGCCAGCGGCGGGGGTCGGCGACATGACCACGGGAGTCCGGCTCTCCCGTCACTGTGGTCCGAGAGACTATTCGATGGCGGGTGCCGAAACCGAGTGTTGCGCGTCGCCTATGATGGGCTCAGCATGGTGAAGGACGACCTCGTCAACCGGGCGGTGGAAGCGACCGGCCTGGAGCGGTGGGTGATCCGCGACGCCGTGGACGCGTTGTTTGAGGGCGTCGGCGCCGCGCTGGAGCGCGGCGACCGTGTGGTGCTGCGGCGGTTCGGCACGTTCCACGCCGCCCCCCGCAGGACGGGCGTGGCCCGGAATCCCCGGACCAACGAGCCGGTCGGCATTCCGCGAGGGCGGGTGGTGCGTTTCCGCCCCGCGCCGGGTCTCAGCAGCGTCGCCGACAGCAGCTGAGGGAGCGCGGCTCCCCGGCTGAACGGCCGGAAGGCCGTCCATTTGCAGCCTATCCCTCGATAGGCTGCTAACGCTCGCCGGACGGCTCGCGGCACCGTTCGGGGCCTCAGCGGAGGACCCCGAGGTGAGCAGCAGAGCGCCAGAGACAGCTGGCTACTTGACCGTAAGCCAGCTTACACAGTGTGTCCACACTGTGCTCTGGCGAGGGGATGCTGCGCCCCCCTTCGAACCCCCCGCCTGCCGCGCCGCTGCCGTAGGAGCGGGCGGCCGGGGGACGCCGTCCCCCGAACCCCCTGGCCGGTGCGCTCATGGCTGAGCGCCGCTCGGCGGAGGTCCACCTTCGCGTGTCGCCGGCCGAGCGCGCCGCCTGGAAGGCCAAGGCGGCCGCGGCCGGCCTGCCGCTCTCCGCACTGCTCCGGCAGGCGATGGCCCGGACGCAGACCTGGACCGCGCCGGCCATGGCGGTCGAGCGGGAGCGGAGCCGGCAGATCGCGCGCATCGGCAACAACCTCAACCAGCTCGCGCGCTGGGCGAACACCCACGCCTCCGTCATGGAGGCGGTCCGGGTGACCGACCGGCTGATGGCCATCGACCGGTCGCTGCGCGCCCTCGCCCTGCCTGCCGGAGAGGGCCGTGATGCACGTTAGGTTCAACCGTCACGGCAAGGGCTCGGCGCGGGCGGCCGCCGGCTATCTCGTCGGCGAACTCGACGCCGCCGGGCGGGAGCGCCCGGGCGTCGAGGTCCTGCGGGGGAACCCCGACCACGTGGCCGATGTCGCCGACTCGCTGTCGTTCGGCCGCGGGTACACCTCGGGGGTGATCGCGTGGGCGCCGGAGGACCAGCCGACCGACGAGCAGATCGGTGCCGTCCTCGACGAGTTCGAGAAGACGGCCTGGGCGGGGCTGGAGCCCGACCGCTACGCCTGGACGGCGGTCCTCCACCGGGAGGAGGGCGACGGCGTGCACGTGCACGTCCTCGCCGCGCGCTGCGACCTTGAGACGGGCCGCAGCCTGAACATCGCGCCGCCCGGCTGGCAGAAGGTCTTCGGCCCGCTGCGCGACGCCTTCAACCACCAGCACGGCTGGAGCCGCCCCGACGACCCGGCGCGGGCCAAGGCGCAGCAGCCCGGCCACCGCGCCTACATCGAGGCGGCGAGGCTCCGGGCCGGCCTCGAAGTGGAACCCGGCCCGCGCGAACTGATCCGCGACTACCTCCTGCAGCGGATCGGGAGCGGCGGGGTGCGGAGCCGCGCCGACGTGGTCGCCGCGCTGGAGGAAACCGGTCTCGAGGTGCCCCGCCAGGGCAGGGACTACGTGACCGTCCGCGAGCCGGAGAGCGGGAAACGGCTGCGGTTGAAAGGAGCGCTGTACCAGCATGACTTCGAACCCGAACGACTGGACCGCCCGGCTGCGGAGCCGGCTGGCAGCCGACCGCCGTCAGATCGAGGAGACGGCGGCGAGCGAGCTGAAGCTGCTTGGCGAGAACTTGCGCGCCGTCGCGAACGGCGCGCTGCTTACCATCGAAATCGATACGGAGGCGGCGACCGCAAGGACGCGCGCGCTGCTTCTCAAGACTTGGCTGCGGCCTCTGGTGGTCGGCCTGAGCCTGTTCCTCGGGATCAGCCTCGGGAGCTGGGCGCTGACGCGGTGGCTGTCGGCGGGGATCCAGAGCCGGATCGAGACCCGGGCGGCACTCGACTTCCAGATCGGGCAGGCCCGGGAGACCCTAACCGTGATCGAGGAGACGACCTGGGGGGTGACGCTCGTGGAGATCGCGGGGGATCGCTTCGTGGTCCTGCCGTACGGGACGCTGGACCGTCCGCCCTGGACCGTGGGCGGGCGGCCTGCATTGAAGCTGTCGAGCGACTGAGGGAGTTGTATGAGCGAGCTACAGGGGCACTCCATGGCCGCCTTGGAGCGGTTGTGCGCGCATTACGAGCTGGAGCAGAGGCGGCAAGGCGAACAGATCGAAGCCTTGACGCAGCGAATCGAGCAGCAGGACGCCGAGAGCGAAACCTTGCGGCGGCGAATCGAGCAGCAGAACGGGGAGAGCGCCACCTTGCGGCAACAGTTCGAGCAGCTCGACGGTCTTGTGACCGGCTTGGCCCAGGACTACGAGACGCTCGCCGAGACGTTGCGCGAACTCTGGACGTGATGCGCCGGCAGGGTCCTACCCGGGACCAGGATCAGACGCCGAGCCGCTAAGGCTCTTCGCCAGCGCCGCTCACTCGGCGCGGCATCGCCGACGTTGAGCCGGATCGGGATGGCGCTCGGACCATCGCCGGCAAGCATGACGCAAACGGCCAAGTCGAGACATGGTGAGACCGGAACCACGCCCGTGGCTCCTCTCGGTTCGTACACTTGGGAGGAAGTAGCCACTTCACTCGTCGGTGAACGCGAATTCGCGCGGAACTGTGACGGTCTTGACCAAGCCGGCCTCCATGGCGGCCTCCACGATGAACCGACGTCCGGCGATCAACGCGGGCATAACTTCCTGGCTAATGTCGAGGGCGTGCCCAGCGTACCGCAGCACACCGGCGTCAAAGAAGTCCGACTGATCGAATATCGACATCGCGTCAATTGGATCCTCTCGGCGTGCCTTGCCGACGGCGCGCTCATCTATGTGCTCGAACGCATCCCGTATCGCCAGCACCGCATCCTCTATCGTGGTGACCTCCCGAGGCACGGTAGCGGTGGCTGAGATGGTCCCGCGGGCTCGGCGGATCATGCGAATGGCGCGACTGAGCGCGACAGACATGGACTCTGCATGGCAGAGAGCCTCAAACAGGGCCTCTCTGGCTGAGAATCCCATTTCTTTGTCGGGATTCGACAGCAGGCGAAGCGCTCCAGAGCAGTGCAGATAGGCTGAATCCAGACGCCGGGCTGTCGCCAGCAAGTAGTTCACGAAGGTCTGGTCGCGCATTGGCGGCGGGATCGCCAGCCAACTCCACACCGTATTCGCAACTCGGGCGTATCCATCCGGTGCTCGTTTCGTGTAACGGTCCACGTCCGCCATCGTGACGCTGAGGCTACCGGCCGGAAACTCCAAGGTCTCTCCGGGTTCTAGCGAAATGCCCTCACCGGAATCTTCTTCGCCTGGTCTCAAGGTACGACCGTACACTCGGTTGCCATTGCGCCCGGCTGGGACAACGCGAACCCCCGCGAGAAAGTCGGGGGCCCCAACCTGTGGCCCGAGGCTGAGACGGATATTAGTAACAACTCCTATTGTCATTGCTTTACGTCCCTTGTCAGGGCGAGTCGAAAGTTGTTCTCGGCTCGACTCCCGTGTGGGTGGTGAATGTCACGCGGCGGCGGTGGGGCCGCCACGGCCAAGCGACGATCCGGCCGACGATGATGCTAGCTCATGGTCAGCCGTGTCTGGCAGGCGACATTACGTGAACTAGAGAGCCGTGGTTCGGGTTACCCTTCGGTCGTGGCGGTAGGGGGCAGAGCCAGGTTCGGTGGGAGGTTCGTGCAGGCAGCCTATGCCGGACTCCTCCCCCGCTCCGCTCGCGCGAGCGGTCAAGCGCGGCCAGAATGGCTTGGATGGCGTTCCGACTAGGGAGCCGATCCTCCCGTCGGGCCGTAGAATCCTGCCAACGTCCTCCCGGAGCGCCACATCAGTCCTCCGCAACCCATGAAGCCCGAGTTGACCACCAATGCCCTGATCCGCGAGGCGGATTGCTACGCCGTCCATCTCGGCCAGACGGACCAGCCGGACCTCTACGGAGTTACTGACGGGAAGGCGATCGGAACCCATGTCGAGCATGGCTTCAGGGCTTGGCTCGCGCGCAACTATTCCTATGACGAAGGCAACGCGGCGTCGGGACTCGACTTCCCCGGTCTGTCGGTTGACATGAAAGTCACAAGTTCTCGCCACCCCCAGTCCTCTTGTCCCTTCCGGAGTGCCCGGCAGAAGATCTATGGCCTGGGCTACAGCCTTCTCATCTTCGTGTACGACAAGACCGACAACGACAAGGTACAGGCGGCACGGCTCCGGATAACGAACGCCGTGTTCGTAGATGCTGAGTGGACAGCGGACCATCAGACCACGCGGGGGCTGCGCGACATCCTCGATAACGATGGCAACGCTGACGACCTTGTGGCCTTCCTCCAGGACCGGAACCTCCCCGTCGATGAGATTGGAGCCCGCGACCTTGCCGAAGAGATCCTAGAACGTCCGCCGAGGATCGGATACCTCACCATCTCCAACGCGTTGCAGTGGCGGCTCCAGTTCGCAAGAGTTCTTCAGGAAGCTGGCAACATTCAGGGAATCGAGAGGATCCGATAGGCACCGGTTTGCGCTCTGCCGCACAGAACCATCGTCTGGCGTTCGGAGACTTCCAGACTCCGCTCGCACTAGCCAGAAGAGTCGTCTCCGTCCTACGTTCCTTCGTCCCGAGACCAGCCGCCATCATCGAACCAACCTGCGGTCGTGGCAGTTTCTTGCTGGCAGCCCGAGAAGGCTTCCCTGCGGCGGAGCAAATCGTCGGGGTCGATCTCGACGGCGCCCATCTTGAACGGTGTCGGCACCTGCTGGACGGCACCTTGGATGGTTCGAGAATGCGACTCCTCAAAGGGGATTTCTTTTCGCTGGACTGGGGAAGCACGCTCGCTGAACTCCCCAGCCCGATGCTGGTAGTGGGCAACCCCCCGTGGGTGACCAGTTCCGAACTGGGTCGGCTCGGCAGCTCGAACGTCCCGCCCAAGCACGGACAGCGGGATCACCGGGGATTAGACGCGGTCACGGGCAAGAGTAACTTCGACGTTTCCGAATCCATGCTTTTCAGCCAGTTGAAGTGGTTCGACCAGCGGCCGGGCACAGTGGCCGCACTGTGCAAGGAATCGGTGGCGAGGAAGGTGCTCGCTCGGGCGTGGTACCAGAATCTTCCGATATCCAGCGCCCGCATGTATCGCTTCGATGCAGCCGCAGCTTTCGGAGTCTCAGTCACGGCCTGCCTACTGGTGGTGGTCCGGGACGGTGCCCAGGGGCCCACATCGTGTGAGGTCTTCGAGGCGATGTCCGCGGACACTCCCAGCGAGACCCTAGGTTTCTTGGACGGCTTGGTGGTGCGGAATCTCGGGACCTACCAACGCTGGCGGCACCTGAGGGGGACCGATTCCAACTACCTCTGGCGCTCCGGGCTCAAGCACGACTGTGCCAGAGTGATGGAACTGACTGAAGAGGGCGACGAGTTGCGCAACGGGCTTGGCGAAAGGGTGGACATTGAGAGGGAAGCCGTGTATCCGCTCTTCAAGAGCGCGGACATCGCGAATGGGCGGGACGCAAGATTCCGCAAGCTCGTCGTCGTTACCCAGAAACAACTGCATGGAGACACGAAACACCTCCGGGAGACTTTGCCCAAGACCTGGCTCTACCTGAACTCTCATCGCGAGGCGTTCTCCCGAAGATCGAGTGCGATCTACCAAGGGCGACCAGACTTCTCGATGTTCGGGATCGGGGACTACAGCTTTGCCCTCTGGAAGGTTGCTGTTCCCGGTCTCTACCGTGTCGGCCGTCCGACGGTCTTGTCACCGATTGGGGGCCGGCCGGCGATGCTGGACGACACGGCGTACTTCCTTCCCTGTGCGAGCGAAGGAGAAGCCCGATTCCTGATGGATCTGCTCGCGTCCGACCCGGCCTTGCGTTTTTTCGACTCCTTGGCCTTCCCCACGGACAAACGACCGGTGAACGCCGGTATCCTGAGGCAACTTCACATTGGCAAACTGGCCCGGGAGTTGGGACGAGGTGGCGAGTACGATTCGTTGACAGCAATTCGCTGCGCGCAAACCGGCTGGGGAGATCCACGACGCCGACTCTTCGACAACTGAGTGCGGACGCATCTGATAGGCAAGGTGATAGCCGGCTTTTGGATCGGTTCGTAACCAGCGATAAATCAACTATTTACGGAAACTTCACAGCGGCCCGCAGGACCGCAGGACTGCGTACCGCTGATACACCGGAAGCGCGCGTACGGCTTGGACCGCCGGTCTCCGACCGGCACGGGGGGGGGGGGGGGGGCCCCCCCCCCCCCCGCGAGCACCCCCCCCCCCCCGGGGGGGCGGGGGGGGGGGCCCCCCCCCCCCAACACACACAAAAAAA
>JAPPGX010000147.1:0-41452 GCA_028877265.1 Acidobacteriota bacterium | reverse complement strand
AAACCCCCGCGCCCCCCCGCCCCGCTGCTCTGCCACGGGTTTAACCCCCCCCGGCGGCCCGGGGCCGGGGCCCCCCGGCCCCCCCCCGCCCGGCGCGGCGCCCCGCCCCGCCCACGTCGTAACGTCCCATCGCCCCGTTGGCGGGCTCGGCTTGGCACGCCCGATCCCGATTCCAGACTGACACGGTGGTCGAAGGCCGCAGAGGGTAAGGCGCACCTCCTTGGATCGCGCCTCGCTCCGGGTGCGGGAGATACCGCCGCCAGGATTCGCACAAAAACAGATGGCAGCGAACTCTGTTCGCTGTCGATGGCGACCGGAAAGTGCACGTCCTTGGAACCTGAGGACTGCACCGCTCGGGCCGGGACATTTGGCGCCGAGCGGGCATCCGCCACTCCACGAGGGCAAGCACTCCGGCCGGATTGATGTAGTCTCGGCTGCCGTGATCAGCTGCGGCCTGCGCGCATCAGATCGGCGCAACGCGAAGATGGTGCGCGCCTGGAGGATTGCATGATTGTTTGGATCGGTGTCGCGCTCGCGCTCTTACAAGGCGCTCGATTCAACGATTGGCCGCCCGATGGCGCCGTCGGGACTGCGCTCATTGACTCGGTGGGCTGTCGCACCGGCTACTATGGTCCGAATGGCGAACATGTGAATGGCGTGCGCCTCTTTGAGGATGGCTACACGGCGCTGACAGAGGGCAATCAGGAGCGTGCCCAACTACTTTTCCGTCGCGGGATCGCGGAGGGCTCGTGCCGGCGTTTTGCGGCTGGTGAACAGGTAGTCCGACAGAAACCGGGCTGGTTCTACATGAACGCGCGTCCGACTGACGCGTTGCCTCCGCTCGCACTGTGGGAGGCGATTTGCGTGCGCCCGGCCTCGGAACCAGACGCCGATCCTTTCGACTGCTACTACATCGCCGCCGACCTTTTCCAGTTCCCGAAGTAAGCGCCGTTTGCTATTCGCTTTTGTTCGCAGTCGTTTAACGAGTGGACGGGCAGGGCCAGCATTCTGCATCCGCACTCAGCGTCCGCGACCTGGCCCTGATGTCGGCGCGACGAACAGAATCAAGACCGCGTACTGGGGATGGACGGGTTCGAGCTGTAGCGGACGCTCATGGCGGCCTGGAGCGCGTTACTGACCGGAGCCGTCTTTTCATGGCCTTCCACCGTTTCCGGGATCGCGTGTGAACTGAATGTCGCACCTCGAAACGAATAGGACCGAGCCTTCTCCATGAAACTGCCCCGCTTTGCACATGCCCGTGCCCGGCGCCTCGTCGAGTCTCCGCGCAAGCTACGGTCTGTCATCGAAAAGGCACAGCGAAAGCAGGAATCCGCGCGGACCGCGCATAGTCTCAAGCGCGTACTTGCGGAACTGAAGACCATGCTCCACCTGATGCAGGCATGGGTGGGGGGCAAGTACACCAATGTCTCCAATGCCAACCTGGTACTTATCGTCGGAGCGGTTGTGTATTTCCTGGTGCCAACCGATCTCGTTCCAGACTTCATTCCGGCATTTGGGCTCGTGGACGATGCGGCGGTGATCGCCTGGGTGGTCGAGGCCGTCACGGATGAACTGGCGAAGTTCAAGGAGTGGCGACCGACTGACGAAGAATCGACGGGGAAATCGCGCTCCGTCGGTTCCCGCGCGTAAGTGGGAGATCGACGTGGAGGAACGGGGTTTTGTCGGTCTTTGCGAGGCCTCAACGGTCGGCCAACCTCGGGGCGTTCGAGTGGTCGTTGCGCGAGGTTGCCACCTCGGTCGAAAGGACGGTGGCGCGTGCCGGTGTCGGACCGACTGTTGGCTTCGAGATTGGACCGGTCCCGGCCACGGCGCAACACGGCCCTGCAATCGGCCCGTCCGCGGCCGTTCCCGTTAGCAGAGTTCACTCGTAGCGGCCACGAAATCCTGATGACTCGACAAATCGGCCGCCCAACTCGGAGTGCCCGGAATCTCTATCCAAGGGTAGCTGACTCCTAGTCCCGCCGGATAGTAGTACCCGCAACGTTCTGGATAACTCACATAGAGGTTTGGCACCGGCCAAGTCTCTCGGCGAGAGGCACACCAAGCCGCGACGAGGGCGTCTGCCGCGTGATCCTCAACGCCGTCACAGTCGGTTCTTGCCAGTAGTCTGCCGTAGTGACAGACGACACTTATCTCGCCGGGATCCAACGTCTGGCCTGCACACTTCCTGGAACAGAGAAGTCTCATCAGCAGCTTGGGATGGCTTTCAACAAGGCGTGTTTCGTCCCGGCAACGGCGGAACCGATTGGCGACCATGATCCCGTTGAGCGTCATGGCGCTGAAGAGGCTGTTCTGCTGGATAACGGTCGCCGCCCCGTACGCTTCGCGCAACGTCTCATCGCAGCAGCGCTTCCCTCTCAAGGACCAAGCGAGCAGGGTATCGATCCCAAGAGCCCGCGCGTTAGGCCACGCGAGAAGCCATTGCAGCGCGGCTCCGGCATCCTTGACAACGCTCGACTTCACACGCCGGATCGTTCCCTCTCGTGCCACTTCCACCGCGGCGACACCGTGCTTGTTTGCACCGCCGGGGTCATACCCGAGATAGAGGCCTGCAGGCGTCACGACGCGGATTCGGCTACGGACGGAAGAGGAAGCGAGACCTATTCCTGAGCCTCCTGGTCTTCCCCTTCAAGACCCGTGAGCAATTGCTTCACGAGCGGCAGTAGCAGGCGGAGCCGGTAGACCTGTTCGGGAGTTCGCTCCTCACGGGCCGTGTTCATGATGCTCTGGTACTCGAGGAAGAGGCTGCCGATGCGAAACGGTCGGCCTGCGCCTAGGGCCGTCAACAGATCCGCAGCTTCATCCGGAGGCATTTCGCCGAACGCCTGGCGCGGCCAATCCCAATGCTCCATCTCGGAATCCGCTCGGATTTGTTCGAGAACGGCAATCGTGCCTGCGATCCCTGGCAGATACGCCTCAAGGGCCGCGGACATCTCAACGTAGGGCGGAAAATCGCGGGCCATCAGCGCAAACGCCTGTTGGCGGACAACTCGCGATTGGACGAGGGGTTGTTCCCACATTCGGCCTCGGAAATCAGGTTGGCACACTAGGTTCTGAAAGGCGACGATGCCCTCTCTTACTCCCTGCTCCATCATTTCGATCTCGACCAAGTCGAATGGCGGTTGCGACTCGGCGTCCTGAGCTAAGGCGGAACGTCCGCCAACCGGCAACAGGATTAAACCCCACAGCAGTAAGTAGCCTGCCTTCAACGCCGCCGATTCAGTCATATAACCTCCTGAGCACGGGTAACCTCGAGTTTGAGGTAGCACGCAATGGTGCCTAAATCAATACTCTACGGCGTCTCAACAACGGACCGCAGGACTGGGCAACTGCGTACCGCTGATCAGCAGGGAACACGGCCGGCTTGGAACGCCGGCTTCAGCCGGCACTGCGGGCCCCCGGGGCCGCGAAACTGCGTTCCCGTCGACCGGCTACCGGCGCGGCCCGTAGCCTCGGAGCGCCCGACCCCTCAGCGGTAGCCGCGCGCCTTAAGCGCCTCGTCGAGTTCCGGTGACACGTCCGGATCCGCAGCGCTGGCGCCCTCGTTGTCCTGCTGCCACGCCACCGTCTGGATCCGCCGCGTCTCCAGTTGCGCCTTCAGGGGCTCCATCGAAAACCGCGCCTGCTCGTAGACGTTTTCGGCCTCGTTGGGATCCCGGACGAGGTTGAACAGCGCGAACAGGGGTGCCTCCTGGCCGGGAATCGGAATGCGCAGCATCCGCAGCCGGCCGTCATAGACGCCGAAGAGCCCGCGTTCGGACTGCGCGTAGAGGCGCCGGTGGGGGCGCGGGTCGTCCCCGAGCAGCGCCGGGATCAGCGACTTGCCGACGGTCCCCATCGGCAGCGTTTCCGGGAGCGGCACCCCGATCAGCTCGAGGGCGGTGGGGCCGACGTCGGCGAGGCCCACCGCCGATCCGAAACGCGTCTCGGTCGGGACCCGCGTCCCGTCCCCGCCGGGCCAGCCGACCAGCAGCGGGACCTCGAGCGTCTCCCGGAACAGGGTGCGCGGGGCCTCGAACGGGGGGCCGTGTTCCCCGAGCGACTCGCCGTACAACCCGGCCACCACGAACAGCGTCCGGCCTCGCAGCGGACCGGACGCCACGCTCCCGAGCACGGCGCCGGCCGCCCGGTCCACCGACCGGATGGAGGCGTCGTAGGCATCCGCCAGCTCCCCGTAGCCGGCGCCGGGGGCGACGGCCGCGGTCGGCTGGGGCCCGCCGCGGAACCGCGGGCCGGCGGGGGTCATCGTGTCGCTGCGGACGGCGTTCAAGTCCTCCTCCGGCGGCTCGTGCGGCCGGGCGGGCGCGGCGAAGTGGAGCCAGAGGAACACGGGGCTGTCTTCGGCGGCGGCTCCCAGCGCCTCGATCCCGAAGTCCCGCACACGATCGGTGGCGGCGGCCGCGTCTCCCCAGTGCTCGCGGAACTCGTCGAAACCGCTCCCGAAGCCGAGTTCGGCGGCGAGCGCGGGATGACTGACCGCGGCGAGGGTCCGGTAGCCGTGCTCGCGCAGCCGGGCCGCGAGGGTGGCGCCGTCGAGCAGCCGCGCGGGCTCCCCCCGGGCGCTCCGGCTCGGATCCACCCCGGTGAGCAGCGCCGCCGCCGCCCGCCCGGTCTCGGGCCAGGGGGTCAACGCTTCGAGGAACACCGCTCCCGACGCGCCGAACAGGTCGAGGTTCGGACTGATGTTGCGCGGATAGCCGTAGATCCCGAGATGATCGGCGCGCAGCGAGGAGACCGTGACCAGGACCAGGTTGGACCGCTCCGTGGGAACCTGCGGCCCCGAATCGCCGCACGCGGCCGCGGTGAGCGCGGCCAGCGCCGCCGCCCCGAGGCGAACCGGCCAGACGTTCATCGACCCTCCGCCCCAACCCGAATCTCGATGCGGCGGGCCCCGTCCGCTTCCCGAAGCAGACGCACCCGCGTGGCGTCCGCGCGCCGGTAGGGTCCGAGCCGCTCCGGCCATTCGACGATCACCACCGCGTCTTCCTCCTCCATCTCCTCGAGGCCCAGTTCGCGGAGTTCCGCGGCGTGCTCGATCCGGTAAAGGTCCAGGTGGTACACCGGACGCGCTCCCTCTCCGTAGCGTGACACCAGAGCGAAGGTCGGACTCGTGACCTGCCGGGGGTCCACGCCGTAGTGCCGCGCGAGCCCCTTCGCGAAGACCGTCTTCCCGGCGCCCAGATCCCCCTCGAGATAGAAAGCCCGGCAAGCGGGTTCGCGGGCCGCGAGGCGGGCCCCCGCTTCGAGCGTGTCCTCCGGGCTGCGGCTGGCGACGGAGTCCGCCGCTGCCGGGGCGGCCGTCACGGAGACACCTCCCGGCGCAGCCGGTGCACCGCCCGGCCCAGGTGGGCGGCCACGCCGGATGCGGTGACCGCGTCTTCCCCGCTGCTCTTGCGGGCTTCCCCCCCGGCGAGTCCGTGCAGGAACACGCTCGCTGAGAGCGCCTCCAGCGGGGCCAGGCGGCGGGCCAGCAGCGCTCCCACCACGCCCGTGAGGACGTCCCCGGAGCCGCCCGCGGCGAGCTCGGGCCCGCCGGAACGGTTCACGAACACGGCGCCGCGGGGGTCGGCGATGAGCGTCCCCGGTCCCTTGAGGGCCACCGCGGCTTCGGTTTCCCGGGCGAGGCGCCGGGCCGCCCGCAGGCGGTCCTCCTGAACCTCCGCGCTGGTCAGGCCGAGGAGCCGGGCGGCTTCGCCCGGATGGGGCGTCAGCGCGAGTCCGGGCCGCTGGGCGAGGCGCGAGGCCCTCTCGGCCCAGGCGTTCAGTCCGTCGGCGTCCAGCACGAGCGGCAGCGAGGTGGTGAGGACGATCCGGCGCACCGCCTCCTTCGTCTCCTCGCCGCTGCCGAGGCCGGGCCCGAGCGCGATCGCATCGCCGGCGAACCGCGCGATCTCCGGCACCCCGTCGAGGGACATCTCCCCTTCGCCGGACGCGGGCAGCGGCAGCCGCATCGCCTCCGGAGGCAGCTCCGTCAGCCCGTCGGCCGGGCCCGCAACGGTCAGCAGACCGACGCCCGCGGACAGGGCGCCCTGCGCCGCGAGCGCCGCGGCGCCGGGCATGCGCCGGGAGCCCGCAACGAGCAGCAGTCGGCCGAGCTGTCCCTTGTGGACGCCGGGCGCCCGCGCGGGGAAGAAAGGGGCCACCCGGCGTTCGTCGTTGGTCCGGACCCCCGCGGTGCCGGCGTTCAGCCAGACGCGCGGGATCCCGATCTCCGCGACCCGGATCTCCCCGCAGGCGGCGCTCGCCGGATAGACGAAATGGCAGATCTTCGGCGCGGCGAGCGCCACCGTGAGATCGGCGCGAAAGCAGAGGTCGGGCGCCGTCCCCGTATCCGCGGAAAGGCCGGTCGGGATGTCCACCGCGATCCGGACCGCGTCCCGGAACCGTCCGACGTGATCCAGGTCGGCGATCACCCGGGCGGCAAGCCCCCGGAGCGGGCCGGAACTCCCCGTCCCCAGGATCGCGTCCACGATGACCCCGGGGCGCGGGGCGGCGAGGCCGTCGGGGCCCGTCTGCCGGAGCGCCCATTCCCAGGTGGCTTCGTCCGGGCAGGGCACGACATGGAGGGCAAGCTGCATCGCGGTCTCGTAGTTCGCCTTCGTCTCTCCGGTGAGTCGTTCCGGATCGGCCAGCAGCACGGCGGTGCCCCGCAGTCCGCGCGCCGCCAGCGCCCGTAACGCCACCAGGCCGTCGCCCCCGTTGCCGCCCCGCCCGCAGAGGATGAGGATCCGCCGGCCGCCCGTCCCCGACTCCGCGACGATGTCGGCCACCGCCCGCCCCGCGTTTTCCATCAGGACGCGCGCCGGAACCCCGGCCTCCTCGATGGTGTGGCGGTCCGCGTCGCGCATCTGCTGCGCGGTCAGCACGTCCATGGCGTCCATTGTAGGAAAGGGGCCGGGAGGCGCTCCGCGTACCCTTTTTGCCCGTGACGCTCTACTTCCCGGAATCGCTGGTCCGCGAAGCCCTTCCGATGCGGGACGCCCTGGACGCGGTCGAGGAGGTCTTCCGGGAGCTCGGCGAGGGGGGAGCTCAGAACGGGCCCCGGCAGCGGGTCCGGGTCCCGGGCCGGATGCTGCACACGATGAGCGCCTCGAGTGCCGCGCTCGGCTACCTGGGGCTCAAGACCTACCTGACGGCCCGGGACGGTATGCGCTTCGTGCTCCTTCTCTTCGACCAGGAGACCGGATCGCTTGCCGCGATCATGGAAGCCGACGCCCTCGGGCAGATCCGGACCGGCGCCGCCACCGGGGTCGCTGCGGACTACCTGGCAGCTCCCGGCGCGTCCAGCGCGGGGATCGTGGGGTGCGGATACCAGGCCGAAACGCAGTTGGAAGCCCTCGCACTGGTGCGCCCGCTCACCCGGGTGGAGGCGTTTTGCCGGAATCCGGAACGGCGAGCCCGGTTCGCCCGGAAGATGTCCGGCCGGCTCGGCGTGGAGGTCGTACCGGCGCCCAGCGGGGAGGCGGCGGTCCGCGGCAAACCCATCGTCGTCGCGGTCACGAGCTCCGCCGAACCGGTCGTCCGGGGCGCGTGGCTCGCCCCGGGCGCTCTCGTGGTGGCGGCGGGAGGCAACTCGCTCGGACGGCGTGAACTCGATTCCGCCGCGGTGCGTCACGCCGGCCGCATCGTGGTGGACGACCGGGAGCAGGCGCGGATCGAATGCGGTGATCTGGCGCCGCTCGTCGCGTCCGGGAAGTTGGCATGGGACGGCCTGGAGACGCTCGGCGAGGTGGTGGCGGCTGGGAAGCGGAGCGCGGCGGCGGGGCCGGCGCTCTTCGAGTCCCAGGGGATCGCCGCCGAGGACATTGCGGCGGCGGCGGTCGTGTACCGGCGCGCGAAGGCTGACGCAACGCCGTTTGCCGCTACTGGCTGACTTTGATTCAACGAGCCGCCAGGACGAACGCGATCTCGCGACGGGGATTCTTGGGGGCGCTCGGCCTCACTTCTTTGGCGAGAAATCTCCTGGGAGCGGCACAGGCAGGTGGAAAGTCGCTGGAAGTGGAGGAACACCCGGCGGCCGAGAGGGGGTGATGCCAGGCGGGCGAAGAATCGCGTCCTTTGAACCCGGTGGAGCGATGTCGTTCAGGGGCAGGTGCCCGATCGGGTGGAGACGGTCGTAGATTGCACCCTCGATGCGAGTCCGGTCGGCCGGGTCTGTCGTGTTCAAGAAGTGAATGTCGGTCATGCCCAGGCGTGCCGCCGGCTCCCATTTTTGGTGGTTGGAGAGCCGTTCCGTGAAATCGCCTGTCTTCCCGACGTAGAGGGGTGTCGACTGCCATCCTGCTAGATGGTTCTGAGTCGCTGGCATCCACTCCCGCTTGACGAACATGTAGACCCCGGCTCTGTCGGTCAGAAGATTCACTTCGTCGATGCGGTACACCTCGAAGGAAAGTAGCGGCGCCCACCTGATCTGCTCACGCTCCATAGGTATCCTCTCGTTGTGATCAGTCCCGCTCGTAGGCGGGTTCGTGAAGTGGAATCGGGACTCTAGCGTCCTCGCCGTACTGGCCGACTCGCAGCGTGGCCGTTGCCCGGCGGCGGGGAGTAAGCGGATAGAATCGCCCCATGACTTCCTTCCTGTGGGTCCCGGTCCTCTTGGTCGGCCCCTTCGGGGCGACCGAACTCCTGATCATTCTGGGGATCGTGATCCTCATCTTCGGGGGTTCGCGGCTTCCCCAGCTCGGGAAGGGCCTCGGAGCGGGGATCCGGAACTTCCGGAACTCCATGAAGAGCGTCACGAACCCCGATGCCGGTTCCGAGGACGACTCCTCCTCCGGCAAGAACGACGACTGAGCGACTGCCGTCGCCGCGCGGGTGGCCCCTTGGGCTGCTGATAGACGACGCAAGTTTCGCCTCGCTGCGCTCGGCGATGCCGGCCGGGGGCCGGCGCTCCAGGCCGTGTGCGCCACCGGGCCGGTTTGGGGTTGGGAGCCCGCTGCCGCCGCGCTCTGTTCTGGTTGGGCGCGCAGTTTCGCCTCGCTGCGCTCGGCGATGCCGGCTGGAAGCCGGCGCTCCAAGCCGTGTGCGCCACCGGGTCGGCTTGAGATTGGGAGCCCGCTGCCGCGGCGCTCTGGTCTGGTTTGCGGGAGTGGGGTTCGCCTCACTGCGCTTGGCGATGCCGGCCGGAGGCCGGCGCGCCGGCTAGACCACGACCCGCAATCCGTCGTGGGCCCGCTCAAACGCCAGGCCAGTCGCGCCCAGAACGTCCTCGCCGGTGTGCACCAGCAGCACCCGGCGGGCTGTGATCCGGGACGCCGCCTCCTCCAGCTCCCGATGGGAGGTGTGACCGGGAAGCGCTTCGAGTGACGTGCACTCGTGGATCAGGAGGTCGGCCGCCGCCGACTCGGCGATCAGTTCGTCGCTGAAGGCGGTGTCGCCCGAATAGACCACGGTCCGGCCGCCGAGGTCCAGCTTCCACGAGAACGCCCAGGCTTCGGGCTGGTGGCGCGCCGCCAGGGCCCGGGCGGAGCCGCCTCCCAGGGCCGCCGGCAGGCCGATGGTCTCGCCGGGGAGCGCGTCCGTTATCTCTTCCTCGAACGGGATGGACAGATCGCGGTAGAGGCAATCCCGGAGCGTCGCCAGCCGTTCCCGCGCGCCCGGAGGGGCGATGATCCGGAGCGGTTCGCTGCGTCCGCTCCGCATCGCGTCGAGTTCGAGAAACGGGATCCCCCCGTAGTGGTCTCCGTGGAAGTGGCTCAGCACCACGCCCCCGAGGTCGTCGCTCGTGAGCCCCTCGGCGCGGAGGGCGGCGTGGCACCCCGGCCCGGCGTCCAGCAGGAGCCCGAGCCGGCTGCCGAGGGCCCGTACGAAGATCGCGGCCTGGCGCTTTCCGCCGGCGCCGAAGGCGTCGCCCGTCCCGAGAAAGCGCACCTCGACTCCCTCACCGGCGCTCTCGGGTACGGCCGGCCGGGGATCCCGCGCCACCTCCTGGCAGCTCCGGCAGACGAAGGGTCGCCGCCCGTCGCCTTCCGCCTGCGGGTCGAGCGCGCGGTCACAGCGCCGGCAGCACTCCAGCCGGGGCGCCGGAAGCGCGGCCGCATGCCGTTCGAGCATCTCCGCGACGAACGCCACGATGCGTTCCCGGTCCCCCGTGGCGAAGAGCCGGGAGTCCTCGAGCGGGTCCTCGTCCGGCCGTGGCCGGGCGGTGAGGCGGACCTCGACGGTCCGGCCGGAACCGTCGTCCTCTTCGGGGTCGGCGAGGATCCGGATTTCGAGCAAATTTCCGCGGTCAGCCCCCGGCGCTCGCGGGCAGAAAAGCGAGGTCGCGGTCCGGATCGAACGGCGTCGCGAGACCGGCGGGCCGGTAGCCGCGGAGGTCCACCGCCACCCGGCGGTACCCCAGACCCAGCAGGCGCTCCGCGAGGTGGCCCCCGACCTGCGGGCTGAGGGCGCGGGGAATCTCTCCGGGCGGCAACTCGATGCGGGCGAGGTCCCCGTGGTGGCGGACCCGGAAGGCGGAGAAACCGAACTCCCGGAGCGCCTCTTCACCGGCCTCGACCTGGTTCAGGACCCCCGCGTCGATCTGGATCGTGCCGGGAACGCGGGAGGCGAGACATGCTGACGCCGGTTCCTCGGCCACCGGCAGGCCCAGTTCGCGGGCCAGCGCCCGGACGGCCGCCTTGCCGATTCCGGCCTCGAGGAACGGCGAGCGGACGCCGTGGAGCGCCGCCGCGCGCCGTCCCGGACGGACGTCCCCCACGTCGCCTGCGTTCGTGCCGTCCAGGACGGCGGCGAAGCCGCGTGCGTCGGCGACCTCCCGCAGCAGGCCGTAGAGCTCGTGCTTGCAGTGAAAGCAGCGATCCGCACCGTTCCGGCGGTAGTCCGCGGAGGCCAACTCGTCCGTCGCGAGCCACTCATGGGGCATGGGATGGGCGCGGAGGACCGACTCGACGAGCCCCTGCTGATGACGGGAGAGGCTCGCGCTCACCCCGGTGACCGCCAGGCTGCGCTCCCCGAGCGCCAGGTGGGACAGGACCGCCAGCGTCGCGCTGTCCACCCCGCCGCTGAGCGCCACGACGACCGAGCCCTCCGCCTTGAGAGCGGCCAGCAGGGTGTCCCGCGCCTCAGGCACCGTCGGCCCTCCAGTCGCCGCTCGCCCCGCCGCTCTTCTCGAGGAGGCGGACCGGCCCGATCACCATCGCCCGGTCCGCGGCCTTCAGCATGTCGTAGACCGTGAGGGCGGCCACGGAAGCCGCGGTGAGCGCCTCCATCTCCGCCCCGGTGGAGGCCCGGCACCGGATCCGGGACACGATGCGGACCCCGGTCTCCTCGAACGCCGCCGAGACCTCGGCGAGGTCGAGGGGCAGGGGATGACACAGCGGGATCAGGGTGGCGCAGGACTTCGCCGCCTGAATCCCGGCGAGGCGCGCGGTGTCCAGCACACTGCCCTTGGGTGCGTTCCCGCGGCGCGCCATCTCGAGCGCCTCCTCCGAGACCTTCACGAAGGCTTCGGCGGCGGCTTCGCGCGCGGTGACGGGTTTGGCTCCCACGTCCACCATGCGCGCGCTTCCCCCCGAATCCACATGGCTGAGGGGCGCCGCGGACGCCGCGCGCTCAGAACCGCCGGAACTCATCGGCGGGGATCATGCCACCCGGCCCCGGCGTCGGGAAACCCGGGGAGCGGTTGCGCTTCGACGCTCGCTCCGGCGGGGATCGCCTCCGTGTCCTCCGGCACGATCACCAGGGCGTTGGCGAGCGCCACCGCCGCGATGTCGCCCGACCCCTGGGAGCGGATCGGCCGCGCCGTCAGGGTCCCGTCCTCCGCGACCCCCACCCGGGCGGGCAGGAAGGCGCGCCGCGGTCCGCTCCCCCTGACCGGGGCGAGCAGGCGCACCGAGGGGCGCGGCGGCCTCGCATCGGCGACCCCCTGCATCGCATCGAGGGCCGGACGGGCGAAGACTTCGAAGGTGGTGAGCGCCGAAACCGGATTGCCGGGCAGGCCGAAGACGAGGACCGGAGGGGCGTCCCCGGTGATCCCGAAGACGAAAGGCTTGCCGGGACGGATGGCGACCGCGGTCACCAGGAGCCGGACCCCGGCCCGTTCGAGCACCGGCTCGACGTAGTCGTAGCGCCCCATGGACACGCCGCCGCTGATGAAGAGCACGTCCGCGACGAGGCCGGAAGCAACTGTCGCGGCAAGGTGGTCGGGATCATCGGCGGCGAACCCCAACCGCCGGACCGGGAGTCCCAGGGCGCGGCAGCGGGCGGCGATCAGGTGGCTGTTCGCGTCCCGGATCTCCGCGGGCCGCGGTCTGGCGGTCCGCGGATGCCGGAGCTCGTCGCCCGTGGAGAACACGGCGATCCGAGGCCGCCGGGCGACCTCCACCCGGACCTTGCCGACGGTGGCGAGCAGCCCCACGGCCGCCGGCGAGACCCGGACGCCGGCCTCGAGGAGCTTCGCACCCCGCAGAACCTCGGCGCCCCGGGCGGTGACCCGGTTCCCCGGCTCGACGGCGGGCGGCGTCCTTCCCGGAGCCGGCCACACGACGAAGTCTCCGTCGCGAACGGTGTCCTCCACCATGATCGCGGCGTCCGCGCCTTCCGGCAGCGGGGCTCCCGTCATGATGGCAGCCGCTTCTCCCGGGCCCAACCGGACCTTCGGCATCGTCCCCGCGGGGATCTGGTCGACGACCCGCAGCCGGCCGCCGCCCGCGAGGCAGGCGGCGCGGACGGCATAGCCGTCCACCGCCGAGCGGTGGAAGGGGGGCAGGTCCCGGTCCGCGAAGACATCCTCCCGGAGCACCCGCCCCCGGGCCGCTCCGAGCCCGACCGTCTCGGCCGGCAGGCGCGGAGCCCGCTCGAGGATCCGGCGGAGCGCTTCCTCGACCGAGATCAAGGACGTCTGGGGATCCCGGCGGTCAGGCGTCCGTCGTGAAGCTGGCGACCGCCTGATCTTCGGTCTCGAACACCTCGAACAGCGGCAGCACCCGGGCGACGTTCATCACGTGAACGACGCGCTCCCGCGGGTGGAGGGCCTTGAGGGCGCCGCCCGCGCGGGCGACCCGCCTTGCGGCCGCGACGAGTTCCCCGAGGCCCGCGCTATCGATCGCGCTGACCCCGCTGAGATCGACGACGATGCGGGTGCGGCCCGAATCGAGGAGCACGTCCACGGCCTCCCGAAGCTCCTGGTCACCGTGGCCGTCCACCAGGCGGCCGTTCAATTGCAGCAGCGAGACGCCGCCCCGTTCCTTCAGGTCAAGTTGCATCAGCAGTCTGTGGTGGAACTCACCCGATCAGGTCGTTGAGCGCCTGGCGGTCGATACGGATCTCGTAGCGCTCGCCCGCGGCCCCGACGAACGCGGCCCAGATCCGCTGTTTCTTTTCTTCGGCCATCTGCGCCCGGAACGGCTCCTGCTGCTCTTCGAACGTCGCCTCGGCGAAACCCTCTTTTCCGTTGATCCGGATGACGGCGTAGCCGCGGTCTGCCTCCAGCGGGCCGACGACGTCTCCGACCTCGGCGCCGAAGACCGTCTCCTCGTGGTCGGGGAGCATTCCGGCGATCCCGAGCGGACTCCCGCGGAACCAGCGCTCCAGGGGCGTGGGATCGGTTTCGACGGTCCGGCCGCCGGCGACCCGGTCCCGAAGCGCCTGTCCGGCCTCCTCAGCCAGGGAACGGGCTCGCTCTTCCTCGAGTTCGGCAATCACCTGCTCGCGAATGTCCTCGAACTCGGGGACGTGGGGCGGCCGTTCCTCGAGGACTTCCACGAAGCCGTAGCCGGTCGGCAGCCGGAGCGGGCCCCCCACCGCTCCGATTTCGAGTTCGAAAGCGAGCGTGGAGAGCGCCGCCGAACCGGCCCCGGCAACCGATTCCCCGGCGGCGAAGAAGTCCGATTCCTGAGGGATCAGCAGCGGGTGGTCGCGGGTCAGTTCGTCCAGCGAATCGGCGCCCGCGACGAGCTCCTCCAGTTCGAGGGCCCGCTCGGTGAGGAGATCGCCGGCCTTTTCCTGCCGCAGGCGGCTTTCGATCTCGCCCTCCACGTCGCTCAACTCCCGGGTCTCCGCGGGTTGGCGGCTGTCGAGCCGCACCACGTGCCAGCCGTAGTCGGTGCGAACGGGATCGCTGATCTCGCCCGGCATCATGCTGAAGACCGCTTCCGAGAACTCGGGCACCATTTCCTCCGGGCCGAAGACGCCGAGGGCTCCCCCCGCTTCCCGGGTCGCTTCGTCGGCGGAATAGGTCCGCGCGAGTTCCGCGAAGTCTTCGCCGGTGCGCGCCCGCTCTGCGAGCCGGGCCGCGAGGGTGCGGGTGGCGTCCTCATCGGTTTCCGTCTCCGCCTGCAGCAGGATATGACTGGCTTCCGCCTGCTCCCCCGTCTGGTACCGGAACAGGTTGCGGTTGTAGTAGCGCTGGATCTCGCGCTGCCGGACCGAGACCTCCTCGGCGAGGATCTGCTCGGAGAGCGTCAGGTAGCGGATCCGCCGCTGCTCCGGGACTTCGAACGCCGCCGGTTCCGCCTCATAGCGCTCGCGCGCCTCCGCCTCGGTGACCTCCACGTCGCCGCGCCGGCTGTCTACGGTGAGGAACCAGACGTCGAGCGAGGCGTTCTCGTTGCGGCGCCGGTACTCCTCCCTCAGTTCCAGATCGGACACGTGCGGTGACTCGGTGACCAGCGACCGGAGCTTCTCCGTCATCAGGTCGGACCTGACGGAATCCTCGAAGTCCCGCGGGTTCAGCCGGGCGGCGCGCAGCATGGCGAGATAGGCGTCCCGGCCGATGAAGACTCCGTTCTCCTGAAAGGTGGGAGAGGTGGCGATGCTGGTTCCGACCTCGGCGTTGGTGACCTCGATTCCGAGACGTTCCGCTTCCCGGACCAGCACCTGGCTGCGCACGAGTTCGCCTACGACCTGGTCCGGAATGCCGAGTTGACGGGCCAGGGCGGGAGAGAAGTCGCCGCCGCTCTGTTCCTGGTACATGCGCGCGACGTTCCGATACCGGTCCAGGAAGGTCGATGCCGGGATCGCTTCGCCATCCACCCAGGCGACGCCGCGGCGCATCGCGGCAGTGGCCGGGTCTCCCATGAAGTCCGGGAAATAGAGGGCGACGAACGCCAGGATGACCAGCGCGAGCAGGCCGGCGCCGACGAACCAGCCGACCGACCGGCGGTCGCGGAAATACTCAAGGATCATGGCAACCGGCCATGGTACCGCCGAGGGCTGCCGGCCGGCAAACCCGGACAAGAAAACGCACGGCTTGAGACTGTCACGATCGCGGTTTCACTGGTACTCTCTCGCCGCATTTCCCGTCCCGGTCTTCCTGAAATCCCCGACATAGTGCCGCGACCCGGCTCCGCCTGATGCTCAAATATCTCCTCAGTCTCTTTTCCGTCGATCTCGCGGTAGATCTCGGGACCGCCAACACCCTCATCTACACCCAGGATTCGGGCATCATCCTGCGCGAGCCGTCGGTGGTGGCCATGAACACGGTCACCAAGCGGGTGGAGGCGGTCGGGGCCGAGGCGTACGACATGGTCGGCAAGACCCCCGACCACATCAAGGCGATCCGTCCGATGCAGGACGGAGTGATCGCCGATTTCGAGGCGGCGGAGCGGATGATCAGCCACTTCGTCCAGAAGGCGCTGGGACGGCGGCGCTGGGCGGCGCCCCGGATGGTGGTCGGCGTGCCTCTCAGGATCACCCCCGTGGAGCGGCGCGCGGTCCGCGACAGCGTGCTCCGGGCGCGGGCCAGCGAGGTGTTCCTGGTCCAGCAGCCGATTGCGGCCGCCATCGGCGCGGGACTCGACGTCACCACCCCGATCGGCTGCTGCGTGGTGGATATCGGCGGGGGCACGACCGACATCGCGGTCATCTCGCTCTCGGGGATCGCGGCCGGCACGTCGGTGCGCGCCGCGGGCGACATGTTCACGCAGGGGATCATCGAACACCTGCGGCGGGCCCATGGACTGCTGGTCGGCGAGCGGACGGGCGAGCGGATCAAGATGGCGCTCGGGAGCGCCCGGCCCGGAATGCAGGCGCGCAGCATGGAAATCCGCGGGCGGGACCTGTCGCGGATGTCCCCGGCCACGCTGACGGTGACCGATCAGGACATCCGGGAGGGTTTGAGCGGTCCGCTGCACCAGCTTCTCACCGCCGTGGCGAACGTGCTCGAGAAGGTGGAACCCGAACTTTCCGCGGACCTGGTGGAGAACGGGATTCTGCTGACGGGCGGCGGCGCGCTCCTCGAGGGGTTGCCGGAGCTGCTCGCCGATGAGACGAACCTGGCGGTCAAGGTGGCCGAGCACCCGCTCGACTGCGTCGTGAACGGGGCCGGCGTCATGCTGGAGCGCATGGACCTGCTCCAGCAGGTCTCCCGGCACGACGCCTGAGCCCGGCGGGCTAACCTAGTTTCAACGATGCAAACACCAAGGCCGGCCTGAAGGAGGAAAGCAGCCACCGGTGCCCGGGAAACGTGGCCACGGAATCCTCCTGGGGATCGTGTTGGCCGCCAACTTCCTGGGACTGACCTTTCAGGTGCGGAGCGGGATCGGCGTTCCGATTCGGGACGGCCTGGCCGCCGTCTTCGGCGGCGGCCAGAGTTTCGTGGTCAACTCGACGCGCGCGGTGTCGTCGTGGGCGGAGACCGTGGGAGATGCGCACGAGATGCGGCTGGCCCGCGACGAGTTGCGCGACCGGGTGGCCCGGCTGGAGTGGGAACTGACCGTCCAGCGGGGGATGCTCGAGCGGGCGCGCGGGTTCACGAGCCTGGATGCCGCGGCCATGGACCTGGGCGAGCCGGTTTCCGGCGAGGTCGTCGGTGTCAGCGCATCGCCGCTGGATCGCACCGTCACCGTGAACCGCGGCAGCCGGCACGGCATCGAGCGCGATGCGCCGGTGATGGCCGCCAGCGGGCTCGTGGGGCGGACCGTGGCGGTCGGGCCCGGGGTCAGCCAGGTCGAGCTGCTGTCGGCTTCGACCGCGGCCGTCGCCGTCATCACATCCTCCAGTCGCACCCGCGGAGTGGTCCGGGCCGCCGCGGCGGAGGACGGCGCGAGGGGCTACGAACTGCATTTCGTGCCGGTAGGACAGGCGATCGCCATCGGTGAAGAGGTGATTTCGAGCGGGCTCGATCAGCTGTATCCCAAGGGGCTCCTGGTGGGGCGGGTGGCGGCGGTCCATGAGGGCGCCGGTCTGCTCCTCGCAATCGCCGTCGAGCCGGCCGTGGATTTCAACACCCTCGAACGGGTGTTCGTGCTGCCGCGCCAGGCCGACTTCGGGCTGGCCCCCGAGCCCTGACGCCGCGCCATGAGCTATGCGCGAGCCGCCGTCGCGGTGGTTGCCGCCTTTCTGCTCCAGACCGCGGTACTGCCGCTCACCGTGGGCGAAGGGGTGACGCCGGATTTCCTGCTCGCCACCGCCGCGGCGGTGGCGCTGCTCGCGGGGACCGGTCCGGCCATCGGGTTTGGTCTCGCGACGGGGCTCTTGCAGGATTCGTTCTCAGGTGGTCTGCTCGGCATGAATGGTTTCTCGAAGCCCCTGGTCGTCTTCCTGGCGGCGCGCGGACGCGAGCACCCGCCGCTGGACACGCGGGCGGGGATTCCGCTGCTGCTTGTGTTTGCCGCCGCCGCCGATCTGGCGATTCTCTGGGCCCTTGGCGAAGTCGCCGGATTCACAGCGATTCCCGCCCGGGAGCTGGGGGCGGCCGCCTACGGCATCCCCATCACCGTGATCTACGGACTCCTGGTGGTCCGGTTCCTCAAGCCCCGGCCGGCGGGGTACGGGGCGCCATGAGGCGCTTGCCGGGCGCATCGTGATCCACGCCGAGTACCTCGCCCGTATCCGCCGGCGGCTGACGCTGGCGCGCTACCCGCTCTGGGCATTCGTCATCCTGTTGACCGTCCGCTTCTGGCAGCTCCAGATCGTGCGGGGCGAGGAGTTCAGCAGTCTCGCCCGGGACAACTATCTCCAGACCGAACGTCACCGCGCTCCCCGGGGACTGGTCGTCGACCGGGGCGGGCAGGTCCTCGCCCGGAGCGAGCCGTCGTTCACCCTGCTTGCCGACCAGGCCGGACTCCGCCAGCTCGAGGAGCTGGGGCTTCTCGCGGTGGAGGACGAGGAGCGTGCCGGGCTGGAGGCGCGGGCGGCCCGCGGCCCGGCGGTGGTGCGCTCCGGGATTCCGTTCGCCGAAGCCGCCTTCTTCGAAGCGCGCCGGCGGGAACTCCCGGGCGTCCGGGTCGAGTTCGTGCCGGCGCGGGACTACCCGCTCGGTCAGGCCACCGCCCACCTCCTCGGGTACGTCGGCGAGGTCACCGCGGCGCAGTTGCTGCTCGAGGAGTTCGTCACCGCGGCCTCGGGAGATCTGGTCGGGCAGGACGGGATCGAGCGGGTCTACAACCAGACCCTGGTCGGCTCCGACGGGTTCCTGGACCGGGTGGTGGACAGCCGCCAGCGCGTCCTGGTCTCCGGCGGGCTTCGCCGGACGGAACCGGTACGCGGCGAGACGCTGCAGCTGAGCATCGTCGGCGCGCTCCAGGAGGCGGCGCATCGCGCGTTCGAGGATCAGCGCGGAGCCTTCGTGGCTCTCGACGTCAGGACCGGCGCGGTGCTCGGCCTGGGCAGTTATCCGGCAGAGAATCCGGAGGAGTTTCGCGGCGACGCCGGAAAGTTCCGGGCCATGCTTGCCGACCCGGCGACTCCCCTGCTGAACCGGGCCGTGCAGGGCCGGTATCCGCCCGGTTCGGCCTTCAAGCTGGTCACCGCGGCGGCGGGGCTGGCCGAGGGGGTGGTGGGGCCCGAAACCCGCGTCACCTGCAACGGCCGGGCCCGGGTGGCGGGTCGGACCTTCCACTGCCACCGCACTGAGGGTCACGGCTCCCTGACGCTCCGCGAAGCCATCTCGAAGTCGTGCAACGTCTTTTTCTATCGTCTGTCGGAGGCTCTGGACGTGGATGTCATCGCCTCCTACGCGCGGGCCTTCGGCCTCGGCGCGCCGACCGGCGTGGACCTCCGGAACGAATCCGGTGGCGTCGTCCCGACCCGCGAATGGAAACGCCGGGTCACGGGAGAGCGCTGGTACGCGAGCGAGACGGCCTCGGTTTCCGTCGGCCAGGGAGCCGTTACCGTGACCCCGATCCAGATGGCCCGGCTGGCGGCGGCGTTCGCCTCGGGGGGGAACATCCCCACGCCGAGGCTGGTGGGCACGGAACCCGGGGGACTGGTGGGCGGAATCCTGCCCGAATACTTCGAATTGATCCGCGACGGGATGCGGGACGCGGTGGTGTCGGGGACGGCGTGGCGGGCCCGGATGCCCCTTCGGGAAGTCGCGGGAAAGACCGGAACGGCCCAGGTGGCGAGCGCGAACGTGGTGGCCGCCAACAACGAGGACCGGCCGTACGAGCTGCGCACCCACGCCTGGTTCGTGGGGTTCGCGCCGTTCGACGACCCGGAAATCGCGGTCGCCGTGGTGGTCGAACACGGAGGGGCCGGAGGCGCCGCGGCGGCGCCGATCGGGGGAGAGATTCTGCGGACCTTCTTCGAGGACTCACCCGAGGCCCGGGTGGCCGGCGGGGGAGCGCTGGACGAGTGAGTCGTTACGCGCCATGGAACTGAGAGCCCGCGAGGGGGTGGACCGGGTGCTGCTGGTCTCGGTGGGGCTCCTCGTCCTGATTGCGCTGCTGCTGCTGGAGAGCGCCCTGCGCGGCGTCGGTTCGGGGGCCACCCTCAGTGCGCATGTCATCCGGCTGGGGCTTGCTCTCGGGGTCGGGGTGGCCGCGTACCACATGGATCACCGCCGCCTGGCTCGCCTGTCCCCGGCGCTGTTCCTGGTGGCGCTCGGCCTCAGCGCGATTGCCATCACCTCCGGCGCCGTTCGGGCGGGAACGCGCCGGTGGCTCGAGGTGGGCACCCTGACGCTGCAACCCGGCGAGCTGGCGAAGATCTCCCTGGTGCTCCTGTTGGCCCACCTGATCGCCCGCTCCCGGCACGAGCCGCTGAGCCGCCGCGCCACGGTCGGCTGGATCGCGGCGTCCGGCGCCCTCGTGCTGGCGGTGGCGGCGCAGCCCGATCTGGGGAGCGCGGCGATCCTGTTTG
This sequence comes from Acidobacteriota bacterium, assembly GCA_028877265.1. GTDB lineage: Bacteria > Acidobacteriota > Vicinamibacteria > Marinacidobacterales > Marinacidobacteraceae > Marinacidobacterium. The sequence continues at coordinate 21,409 of JAPPGX010000147.1, read as the reverse complement.
GCATCGGGGTCGGGATGGTGTTCTTCAGCGGCGTGACGATCTCCCGCAAGTGGATGCTGGCCGCCGGCGGCAGCGCCGTCATGGCCCTCCCGCTGATCTGGGTGTTCGGCCTGCGTGACTACCAGCGAACCCGGATCCTCTCCTTCCTGAATCCGGAGAGCGATCCATTGGGGGCGGGGTATCAGACGTTGCAGGCTTCCATCGCGGTCGGTTCCGGCGGCCTCTTCGGTACCGGGTGGCTCCAGGGGCCGCAGACCAGCCTCCAGTTTCTCCCGGCTCCTCACACCGACTTCGTCTTCGCGGTGCTTGCCGAGGAGTTCGGGTTCCTGGGCGTGGTGGCCGTGCTCGCGCTCTACCTGGTCCTGGGCCTGCGTCTCCTGCAGATCGCGGTGGAAGCGGTTGAGAACAAGGATCCGACCGGCGCCTTCATGGTGGGCGGCTTTTTTCTCATGCTCCATCTCCAGGCGCTCTACAACATCGCGATGGTGGCGGGGATCGTCCCCATCAAGGGGTTCCCCCTGCCGTTCATGAGCTACGGAGGGAACTCGCTGCTGATCGCCGCAGCGGCCATCGGGTTGGCCGCCTCGGTGCGCCGCCGCAACTTCCTCACCTGACCCTTCGGGGGAGCGGGCGCCGGGATCCTTCCGTGCTACGGTTTCGGCGAACTCCCCGCCGCGTATTCCTGTAGTTCTGTGTATCGAGAGCTGATCGTCACCAGCCTTCCGGGGGAGACCCGAATGGCGCTCCTCGAGGACGGCGTGGTGGTGGAACTTGGCGTGGAACACCGATCCGAGCAGAGCGTGCTGCACGGGATCTACCGGGGGCGCGTTCAGCGGGTGGTGCCCAGCACGCAGGCGGCCTTCCTGGACATCGGCCTGCACCGGAACGCGTTCCTGCAGATCGACCAGGTTCCCCGGGGGGCGTTGGATGCCTGGCGGGAGGAAGGCCGGGTGCCCTCAGCCGACAAGGACCCAGCTCGGAACGGAGGCGGGTCGGGAGAGCCCGGGCTCCGGCTGGAGAACCTGCTGCGCGCCGGACAGCCCGTACTGGTGCAGGTCGTCCGTGAGCCCTTGGGGCCGAAGGGCTACAAGGTCAGTTGCGATCTCAATCTCCAGGGGCGCTTCTTTGATTTTCGGCCCCTGGCGCCCACCGGCGTCATCACCTCGCGGGCCACCGCGGGACCCCGGGAACAGCTCCGCATCGCGGCGCTGGTCGAGCGCCGGAGCACGCTGAAAGGTGAGTGGGTAGCGCGCTCCACCGCGGAGCAACGCGATGAGGAGACGCTGTCGGCGGACATCACGCGCCTCGAAGCCGATTGGGCCGAAATCCGCAAAGAGAGTCTCTCGGGTCCGCCCGCGTGTCTCCGGGCCGAGGTGCCGATGGTGTTCCGTTACATCCGCGACGTGCTCTCGTCGGGATTCAGCGTCATCCGGGTCGACAGCGAAACTCTCTACGGGCGGATGGTGAACTTCATCCGCCAGTTCCTTCCCGGAATGGAGCACAAGGTTCGGCTCTACTCGCGGAACTATCCGATCCTGGAGGAATACGGCGTCGAGGTGGCCTTCGAGCAGGCGACCCGGCGCCGGGTGCGGCTCCCCTCGGGTGGATCGATCATCATTGATCAGACCGAGGCGCTGGTGGCGGTGGACGTGAACACCGGCAGCTTCACTGGAGACACCGGGGAGCGCGACGAGACGAACACCGTCACCAATCTCGAGGCGGCGGTGGAGACCGCGCGCCAGCTCCGGTTGCGCGGACTCGGCGGGATCATCGTGATCGATTTCATCGACATGAAGGAGGGCCGGAACCGGGATCGCGTCTTCCGGGCGCTGCAGGCCGAACTTCGCCGGGATCCCGCGTTTACCCGGGTCGCCCCGCCCGAATCGCGGGCCGGGCTCGTCATCGTTACCCGGAAACGGGAACGCCCCTCGCTCGAGTCCGCGCTCCTGGCTTCCTGTCCGGCGTGCCGGGGGTCCGGCCGGGTGCGGTCTCTGGGCGCCGTTTGCCAGGACGTGCTGGTCCGCGCCCAGAAGAAGTCGGGGGAGTTCGCCACCGGGCTCGTGATTCGCGCCGCGCCCTCCGTGGCGTCAGCCATTCGCCGGTCCGCCGTCCTGCCGGAGATCCGGACGGTGGTGGCTGGGCCGGTGGAGATCGAGGACGCTCCGGCGCTCCCGGAACCGCAGTTCGAACTCGTTCCGGGGCCGGCAGTTCACGATGGCGACGGCGAGACACGGTCCGACGCCGCGCGGGAGTTCCTGCCGGACCCGGCCGTTCCGGAGCCGAGCCTGGAGTCCGCGTGAGCCGGGAAAGCCGGCCCGTGACGGTTCGGCTCGACGTCGAGACCCGAATCGAATGGGTTGAAGTCGTGCTCGGAGTCTTCGAGCGTCATTGCGCCCAGTGCGGCTATGGGGCGGATGCCACGCACTGGATGGGGGCGGCGGTCCGGGAAGCCGTCACGAACGGGATGCGGCACGGGAACCGCATGGATCCCGGCAAACGCCTGCGGATCGAGATTGAAACCCGCGACAGCGACGGCGGCGGTCCTGCCGTCGAGGTCGCGGTGGAGGACGAGGGAGAGGGTTTCGACACCGCGGAGGTGCCTGACCCGCTGCTGGAAGACAACCTGCTCAAGGACAGCGGGCGCGGCATCTTCTTCATGCGTCAGTTCATGGACGGGGTGACCTGGACCCGGACCGACCGCGGGGGAACGCGCGTGGTGCTGGTCCAGCGGCAGGTGCCCGGCTCACCGTGAGAAGCGCCGCCGGCCGGGCCTGCGTCGAAGCGGCGGAAGCCGGAGCCGGGATCGTTCGGAGGGCCCACCGCGCCCGCGCGGAGCGCGCCTTCGGAGTCGATCTCAAGGGACCCATCGACCTGGTGACGGCGGTGGACCACGCCGCCGAGACCGCGATCGTCGAGTGCCTGCAGCGGCTGCAGCCTTCGGTGCCCATCCTGGCGGAGGAGCGCGGAATGGTCGGCGGTTCGAAGGCCGGGTGCCGCTTCATCGTCGATCCGCTGGACGGAACCACCAACTTCGCCCACGGGTTTCCGGTGTTCGCCGTGTCCATCGGCTACGAGGAGGACGGAGAAGTCGTCGCCGGGGCGGTGCTCGATCCCCTTCGGGAAGAACTGTTCACCGCGGAGGCGGGCCGCGGAGCGCACCTGAACGGCGTTCCGATTCGCGTCTCGCCGACGGCGGAGATGCAACACGCCCTGCTTGCCACCGGGTTTCCCTATTCCTCGGAGGCGATGGATCGGGCGCTGGATCTGTTCGTTCGCATCATGCGGCGGGTGCGGGCGGTGCGCCGCGCCGGCTCGGCCGCGCTGGATCTGTGCTGCGTGGCCGCGGGACGCCTCGACGCGTTCTGGGAGGAGACGCTCAGGGCCTGGGACACCGCCGCCGGGGAAGTGATCGTGCGGGAGGCCGGCGGGCTCGTCTCGGACTTCGACGGTGGACCGTTCTCGAACGGCGGCCCGAACATCGCGGTGTCGAACGGGGCGCTGCATCCGGCCCTGCTGGAGATCCTCGCCGAAGCGAGGGCCGGCGGGCGCCCGGAAGCGAGCGCCGTGTCGTCGGGTTCCGGCCGCTAGCCGTCAGAAGCGGACGCGAAGGCCGAAGAGCGCGCCGGTGCGCGCCACCCCGAGGTCCCCGAAGTCCGAGAAACCGTCGCGGTGCCGGCCCTCGCCACGGGAGTAGCGGAACTCGCCGAAGACATCCAGCCGCCGCCCGAAGGGCATCCGGACCACCGCGAAGTCGAGACCCGCGCCGGCGAAGAATCCCGTGAAGGAAGATCGGTCTTCGAGTTCGTCGTAGTAGATGTCGAAGTTCTCGAAGTTCACGAATTCGCCCTGTTCCGAGTACTCGTAAATCGTCCGGGCCAGGCCGAACACGACGTAAGGACTCACTCGCCCTTGCTGAAAGGGGCGGATGCGGACGCCGAGCGTGTAGTCGGTCAGGCTGAGCAACGCCGAGTGATCGATCTCGGACCCGTCCTCGTAGACCAGGTCCAGGTAGCTTCCCCGGGTCTCCGCCTGGCCGGTATCGAACCCGACGAGGATCTCCAGCATGGGAAGCAGCGCGTAGTCCAGTTCGAAACCGAGACGCCTGGATCGGAAATCGTCCTCCGTGAGGCCGAACTCCGCCTCGTTGGCGTCAAAGAGCCGACTGTCGATCTGGAGCGCGCGGAACCCGCCGAACGCCGAGAAACCGTAGCGGGGCCGCGCGCCGGCGGACCGCGACCGGTCGGGGTCCCGGCTGCCGCGCGGGGGCTGTGCCTCCTCTTCGGCCCCGGCGGTGGTCGCGAGACACGCGGCCGCAATGAGCCAGGTCAGGCTTCGGCCGGAGCGGGTCATGGTGAGGTTCCTCCTGGCGGCGCCGATTGCGCCCACGCCAGCGCGGTCCGGTTGCCCCGGGTCAAGGAGCGCTACCACCGGACCCGTATGCCGAAGAGGCCGCCCGACCGGTCCAGCCTGAGGTCGCCGAAGCCGTCGAATCCCTCCGTGTGCTGGCCCTGGGACCGGACGTAGCGGAACTCGCCGAAGAGATCGAGGCTGCCGGCCTCACGAAACCGCACGACGGCCACGTCGGCGCCCGCGCCGGCGAAGAAACCGGGCAGGAACGACGTCTCCTCGAACACGTCGTAGTAGATGTCCGCGGTCTCGAAGTCCACGAAATCGCCGATTTCGGTGTACCGGTAGTAGGCCCCGGTGAAGCCGCCGACCAGGTAGGGGCGCACCCGCGCCGCGCCGCCGAGCAGCCGCAGCCGCACGCCGAGGCTCAGGTCGGTCACGGCCAGACGCGCCGAGTGTTCGATCTCTCCTCCGTCGTCGTACACGAGGTCGAGGTAGGACCCATAGGTCTCGGCGTTTCCGTTGTCGATGCCGATCGAGATGTCCACCCGGGGAAGGACGGCGAAGTCGAACTCGAAGCCGAAGCTGCCGGTCCGGAAGTCGTCATCGGTGATCCCGAAGTCGAACTCGTTCGCGGCGAAGAGATCGCTCGTCACGTTCAGCACGCGGAATCCGCCATAGCTCGAAAAGGCGTAGCGGGCCTCGCGCACGCTCCGTTGCGAGGCATCCGGATAGGGCCCCCGGCGCGGGGGTTGCCCGGACTCCGCTGCCGCCGTGGCGGTGGCCAGGCAGGCCGTTGCCAGCAGGGTCGTCAGGATGTGCCGCGTGCGGGTCATGGCGAGCTCCTTTCCAGGTGTTGGGTCGCGCTGGATCACGTTTCCGCAATGCCTGTGCCACGGCTGGCACGGCTCGCTCGCCGCCAGCGCCGCGGCCCGTCGACCGCTCGGCGGTGGAACCCCATCGGTCTGCCCGCGTTATATTCGTTTCCCAGTGCACTAGCGGGCTCTGTCCAAGGAGGCCACCGTTCATGTTTCGATTCCTGCCGGCCGCTCTTACCCTCGCGGGGTTGGCTGCGGCCCCCGGATGTCTGACCGAGAGCGCCGAGTTCGCGAGCCTCGCGGCCGCCGTGACGGACGCGCGGGGTCAGGAGGTTTCGGACCAGGAGGACGCCCGCCGCCGGCCCGGCGGTCAGCGTCTCGCGGACGTCCCGGCGCCGGCCGACGCTCCCGACCGCGACCGGACCGAGGCGGCGTGGACCCTCTCCGACGCCTTCGCCGAAGTGGCGCGGGTGGCGACGCCGGGAGTGGTGAGTCTGCTGGTGGAGCGGGAAGGCACCCGGGGCACGGAAGATCCGAGACTGGAACAGTTCTTCGGATTCCCTCCGGTTCCGTCACCCCCGGGGACACAGGTCGGCAGGGGATCCGGCGCCATCGTGGACCCGAGCGGGCTCATCGTCACGAACAACCACGTCGTGGACGGGGCCACCCGCATCGAGGTGGAGTTTTCCGACGGCCGCACCCTCGAGGCGGTGATCGTCGGGCAGGATCCGCCGACGGACCTGGCCGTGATCCGTCTCGAGACCGAAGAAGAGGCGTTCCCGCACCTCGCGCTGGGAGATTCGGATGAGGTTCGTGTCGGGGACTGGGTGCTCGCCATCGGGAATCCGCTCGGCAACAGCCACTCCGTCACGGCCGGCATCGTGAGCGCCAAGGGCAGGGTGCTCCAGGGCGACTACCAGGACTTCATCCAGACCGACGCCGCCATCAACCGGGGCAACTCCGGGGGGCCGCTCGTCGGTCTCGACGGCAGCCTGGTAGGGGTCAACACGATGATCCAGGTGGCCGGAACCCCGGGGAACATCGGACTCGGTTTCGCAATTCCGTCCAACCTGGTGCGCCGGGTCTACGACGACCTCGCCTCCGAGGGGCAGGTGACCCGCGGTTGGCTCGGGGTCGCGGTCGTGCCGCTCGATTCCCGGCGGGCGCAAGCCTTCGGCCTTGACGAGGATGCCCGCGGCGCTCAGATCGACGATTTTTCGGGTCCCGACTCGCCGGCCGCGGCGGCCGGCCTGGAGCGCGGGGACATCATCGTCCGGTTCAACGGCCGGCCGATCGAGGACAGTACGGATCTGCAGTTCGCGGTTGCCGATGCCCGTCCGGAACAACCTGCGAGAGTGGAAGTCCTGAGAGACGGAGTGGAGATGTCGGTGGACGTGGTGCTGGGCCAGCGTGACTTCCGGCAGGCCGCGCCGCTCGCCGAAGCCGCCCCTCCGGAACCCGAGAGGCCGGTGGAATCCCCCGGCCGGCTCGGAATCGTGGGCGAAACGCTGCAGGGAGCCCTTGCCCAACAGTTCCAGGCGGACTTCGAGGGAGTGCTGGTCCGGCAGGTGGTTCCCGGCGGGATAGCCCATGAAGCGGGCATTGAACCCGGTCACGTCATCACTCGGATCGGCGGGCGGCCGGTGCGGACGGCGGGTGACCTCCGCGACGCGCTGTCCGGGATGCAGGCCGGGGAGCCCTTCCCGATTCAGGTTGCCCGTCAGGTCGCTCCCGGGGAGTGGCGCCGCAATTTCGTGATCGTGGAAGCGCCCGAATAAGACTCCCGCGGGACGAGTTTCCTACCGATTTGTAACATTCCGGACGGACCGGGGCCGCTACCCTCCGCCGGCAGTGTCTGCCGCACTGCTGCTCCGCGCTCAGTCATCCATGACGAAGCGAAATGCCGGCGCGGCGCCTGCCGGTTGCCCCGGGGATCTGCTGCCTGACCCCGCGCCGGGGACCTGTCGAGGGACGGCATGATGGAACCCGGACGGGAACCCGGCGGGAGCCGGTTTGCCCAGTTGCCGCGCTTCGCGGGACTGATTCTGCTGTTCGTCCTCTTCCTGGGGGCGATCGACGGCTTGGGGGAGGGATTCAAGGGTCTCGGTTCCGGGCTCCTCGACGGCTTCTTCCAGGCTTCGGCAAACCCCTTCGTGGGACTCATCATCGGAATCCTGGCCACGACGCTGGTCCAGAGCTCCTCGGTCACCAGTTCGCTCATCGTGGGACTGGTCGCCGCCCCGGAGTCCCCGCTGCCGTTCGAACACGCCATCCCCATGGTGATGGGCGCCAACATCGGGACGACGGTCACCAACTCGATCGCCGCCCTCGGACACCTCCGGGACGGGAAGGAACTGCGGCGGGCCTTCGAGGTGGCCACCTGCCACGACATGTTCAACCTGATCGCGGTGGCCATCCTCCTGCCGCTCGAAATCGCCACCGGGTTCCTGGCGCGCCTCTCCGGCGCGATTGCCGGACAGTTCGGTGGTCTGCTCGGGACCGGCATCGACTACGAGAGTCCCCTCAAGGGCATCATCGAGCTGGTCCCCATGCCGATCCAGTGGTTCGCCGGCATCGTGACCGGCTCCGGCGAGGCGGCTGCCGCGCTCCTGGCCGTCGTATCGGTGGTGCTGCTGGTGGTCGCCCTCGGCCTGCTCGTCCGCACCCTGAAGAGCATTTCCGCGGGCCGGGGCGAGGCTGCCCTCCACCGGGTGCTCGGCCGTCACGCACTCCTGGCCATGGGAGCGGGGGCCGTGGTCACCGTGCTCGTCCAGTCCAGCTCGATCACCACGTCGATGCTGGTCCCGCTTGCCGGAGCCGGGCTCCTGCTCCTCGACGACGCCTTTCCGGTCACCCTCGGGGCGAACGTGGGGACGACGGTTACGGCGTTCCTTGCCGCCCTCGCGGTTTCCGGCGCCAACGCCCACTGGGGATTCCAGTTGGCGGTCGTCCACCTCCTGTTCAACCTGGTCGGGATCCTGATGGTCTACCCCGTCTCCCGGATCCGGCAGATCCCGCTGGCGGCGGCGCGCCGACTCGCGGACATCGCGGTGGCGAACCGGAGTCTGGCGATCGGCTACGTGATCGTGGTGTTCTACGGAATCCCGGCGCTGCTCCTGGTGATCAGCCGGGCGCTCGGTCTCTGAGCCGACGGTCCGGCGGGAAGGTAGAGGCGGCGCGGGCAGATCCCCGCCGAGTCCGGGGTCGTGCCCGGCGCCCGTGACCCGAATCACTTCGGCAACCGTGGTCTCGCCTTCCAGGAGAAGCCGCACCGCCGCCTGGCGGAGGCTGAGAACTCCCTGGCGGCGCGCGGAGCGGGCGAGGTCCTCCGTCGCGCAACCCGCCAGGACTTCGGCGGCTGCCCGGGTGTCGATGGGCAGGATCTCGAAGACGGCCCGGCGCCCCTGGTAGCCCGTGTCGCGGCAGCGCGCACAGCCGGCGCCCCAGCGGACCGGTCGGCCGGCTGCCGCGGAGGCTGACAGGGTCTCGGCCTCGCCGGCCGAGACCGTGGTCTCGCGACTGCAGCCGCGACAGATGGTGCGGACGAGCCGCTGGGCGACGACACCCACCAGTGTCGAGCCGATCAGGAAGCGCGGCACTCCAAGATCGGCAAGCCGCGTGATCGCGCCGGGGGCGTCGTTGGTGTGGAGCGTGGAGAGGACGAGGTGTCCGGTGAGGGCCGCCTGCACCGCCATTTCGGCCGTTTCGGCATCCCGGATCTCTCCCACCATGAGGATGTCCGGATCCTGGCGGAGCACGCTGCGAATGGCCGCGGCGAACGAGAAACGGATGCGGGGATTGACCTGTACCTGGCTGAGCGGCGGGAAGACCAGTTCCACCGGATCCTCGATCGTCACGACGTTCACCTCGGGCGTCGCGATGTGACGAAGCACCGAGTAGAGCGTGGTGGTCTTGCCGCTGCCGGTGGGGCCGGTGACCAGGACCAGTCCTTCCCGGCGGCTCAGCATCTGGCGGAGCCGCCGCTCCTCGTCCCCGGCCAGCCGGAGCTGTTCGAGCGACGAGACGAGGGCCGCGGGATCGAACACCCGCAGCACCGCCTTTTCGCCGAACACGGTGGGCAGGGTCGAAACCCGCAGCTCGATCTCCTTTCCCGATTCGATGCGCTTGATGCGACCGTCCTGGGGACGGCGTTTCTCGGCGATGTCGAGCCCGCTGAGCATCTTGAGGCGGCTGACGACGGCCTGGTACACGATGCGGGGAAAGGTGTGCATGGTCCGCAGGACGCCGTCCACCCGGAAGCGGACGGCGGCGTGGTCCCGCTTGGGTTCGAGGTGGATGTCCGAAGCGCGGTGCTCGAACGCCTGGTGGAGGATGCTGTCGAGAGCGGCAACCACCGGGCGGGTCGTGGGCTCGAGGTCGCCTGCGGCCTCCGATTCCGAAACGAACTCCTGGTCTCCCGCGGGTGGGTTGGCGCGCTCGCCGTGGTCGTGGGTCAACTCGGTTTCCGCGGCGCGCAGGGACGTCCGCAGGTTGTAGAGGCTGCCGTTGATCCCTTCGATGTCCGAGCGGGTCGCGACCACGACCTTCACCCGAACCCCCAGGTATCGCTCGAGGTCCGCGATGGCCCCGCGGTCGAAGGGATTGGCGACCGCCACCGTCAGGGTGTCCGTGTCCCTGGCGAGGGCGCAGATGGTGTGTCGGCGGGCGAACGGCGCCGGCAGGGCGCCGGTCACCACTTCCGGGTTGAGTTCCAGCGGGTTGATCACCCGGAAGGGGAGTCCGGCGTCCAGCGCGACTGCCTGCGCGATGTCCTCTTCCGGGAGGATCCCCTCGGCCACCAGGGCGGCCTCGTGCTGCGGCGGAGGCAGCCGCCCGACAGCCGCGGCGCGGCCGGCCTCGGCGGCGGGGATGCGCCCCTGGCGGCAGAGCAGCGCCAGCAGCCCGGGAATCGGGTTCGGGACGGCGCGCGGAGCCCCGAACGCCGGGGTCTGCGGGGCGTCCCTGGGGTCGCGATGGACGGGGCCTCCGGCGGCACGGGGGGACACCGCCGCCGGCTTCGGGGTCGGGGGCTCTTCTGGATGCAACATGGAAAACCTCTCCAAGTGCTTAGACGCAGATCGGCCCGAAACTTTCCCGTTCCGGAGCGCAATGTGGAAAAGTCGAAGCGAAGCGCGCCTGCCGGCGGCGTCCGGAAGGGCCGGGCTCCGGTGTAGAATCGCGCCCCTCTCGGACAGGCGCGTAGCTCAGGGGGAGAGCGCTACCTTGACGCGGTAGAAGTCGGCGGTTCAAATCCGCCCGCGCCTACCATTCCTCCGTTCGCGGGACCCCGCGGTTTCGAGTACGAGCCCGCTCCGGCTGCCGCACGCCACTGCCGGGCGGCGCCCGCCGGGTGTTGTGCGGCGCCCCCGGCCGGGATAAAAAGACAGCGTGCCTGCTTCCATCCGACTACGCCTTCCTGACGGGGGCGAGGTGCAACTCCCGGCGGGAGCGCCGCTTTCCGGGGTGGCCCCGGCTGCGGCGGTCGCCGCCACCGTCGACGGGCGGGAGGTGGACCTCGCCCACTGCCCCGACGCGGATGCCGAGGTGCGGTTCCTGACCCCGAAGGACTCTGACGGGCTCCACGTGTTTCGGCACAGTTCGGCCCACCTGCTGGCCGCCGCCGTCAAGGACCTGTTCCCGGACGCCCGCTACGGGATCGGCCCACCGATCGAGGACGGCTTCTTCTACGACTTCCAGGTCGAGGAGCCCTTCACTCCCGAGGATCTCGGGCGCATCGAGGCGCGGATGCGCGAGCTCGTGAAAGCGCGGGTGCCCTTCGAGCGCGAGATCCTCGACAAGGACGATGCCCTGCGGATCTTCGAAGATCAGGGCGAACTCCTGAAGGTGGAGCTGGTCCGCGAGAAAGGGGGCAAGCGGGTTTCCTGCTACCGGGTGGGGAGCTTCTTCGACTTCTGCGAGGGCCCCCACGTGCCGCACACCGGGGTGATTCGGGCGCTCAAGGTGCTCTCGAGTTCCAACGCCTACTGGAAGGGGGACGCGCGGGGCATCCCCATGCAGCGGATCTACGCGACGAGCTTTACCGACCGGAAGGCGATGGCGGCCCATCTCTCCCGTCTCGAGGAGGCGAAGCGGCGCGACCACCGGCGGATCGGCCGCGAGCAGCGGCTCTTCCTGATCCTTCCGGAGGCCCCGGGGCAGGTGTTCTGGCTGCCCGCGGGGATGGGGGTGGTGAATCGGCTGCTCGATTCCATGCGGGAAAAGCTGGACCGCCGGTCCTACCAGGAAATCCGTACTCCCCTGATCCTGAACGAGTCCGTCTGGGCCCGCAGCGGCCATCTCGACCACTACCGGGACAACATGTTCTTCATCGAGTCGGACGAGAACCGCTTCGGCGTCAAGCCCATGAACTGCCCCGGAGCGGCGCTGGTCTATCGATCCGACATCCGTTCGTACCGGGACCTGCCGCTCCGGCTCTCGGAATTCGGCCACTGCCACCGGTTCGAGCCCTCGGGCGTTCTCTCCGGGCTGACCCGGGTACGGGCCTTCACCCAGGACGACGCGCACGTCTACTGCCGCCTCGATCAGGTCAAGGTGGAGGTCCGCGACCTCGTGGACCTGGTGAAGGAGGTCTACGGCGAGTTCGGCTTCGAGGACATCCAGATCGAACTTTCGACCCGTCCCGAGAAGTCGGTGGGGAGTCCCGAGACCTGGGAACAGGCGGAAGCCGCGCTCGCGGAGGCCCTCGCCGAATCCGGAGACGACTGGGTGGTGAACCCCGGAGACGGCGCGTTCTACGGTCCGAAGATCGATTTCCACGTCCGTGACGCGCTCCGCCGCAGCCACCAGTGCGCGACCATCCAGCTGGACTTTTCGCAGGCGCCGGCCTTCGATCTGAACTACGCGACGGAAGATGGCGGGCGGGAGCGCCCGGTCGTGATTCACCGGGCGATCCTCGGCTCCGTGGAGCGCTTCTTCGCCCTCCTCCTCGAGCACACGGGCGGGGCTCTCCCGGTCTGGATCGCCCCGGTGCAGGCCGTGTTGATCCCCATCGCCGACCGGCACCAGGCGCACGCGGCGGAAGTGGCTGCCGCCCTCCGGGAGCGGGGCTTCCGGATCTCGGTCGACGATCGCCGGGAAAAGATGGGCTACAAGATTCGCGAGGCGGAAGTGGGGCGGGTTCCGTTCATGGTGGTGCTCGGGGACCGCGAGGTGGAAGAAGGCACCCTTGCGGTGCGCACCCGGGGCCGGCGGGGCCAGGAAACCATGACGGCCGCCGCGCTCGGCGAACGTCTCGGCGAGCTCACGCGAACCCGGTCGCTCACCCCGTGAAGGGCCTGGCAGCCTGTGGCAAAACCCCGGCGCGCGTGGGCGGTCGCTGGCGAACCGGACCCGAAGTGGCGATAATCCGCCGACCCGCTCGCGGTGCGGAGGTGATCCATCGATAGCTCTCTCAGGGTAAACGACCGAATACGAGCTCCCATCGTCCTGGTCATCGGCGAGGACGGCGAGAAACTTGGCGACTTCGCCCTGATGGATGCCCGGCGGCTGGCCGCCGACCGGGGACTCGATCTCGTCGAGATCGTGCCGAACCGGATCCCTCCGGTCTGCAAGATCATGAACTACGGCCGGTTCGTGTATCAGCAGAGCAAGAAATCCCAGGATTCCAAAAGACACCAGAAACAGAACCAGGTCAAGGAGGTCAAGTTCCGCATCATCATCGGACAGCACGACCGCGCCACGAAGATGAAGCAGATTGAGCGTTTCCTCCATGAAGGTCACAAGGTCAAGGCCACGATCTGGTTCAAGCGGGCGCGGGAGCGGAGCCGCCGGGAACTGGGGGACCGCATCCTTGACGAGGTCACGGAGCAGCTCGCCGAGATCGCTACGGTCGAATCCCGGTCGAGCGTGGTCGGCAACCAAATGAGCATGATCCTCGCTCCCAGCCGGCGTCTGCTCGAAGCGCTCAGGACCGAACGCGCCGGAAAGGCGGGGCCGGAGGACAACGCGCACGCGCCCCGCGTCCGTCGCGCCCAGCGCGACGAAACCGGCTGAACCACACCACGCTGTCAGGAAGCCCATCATGAAACTCAAGATGAAGACCCACCGCGGGGCCGCAAAGCGGTTCCGCAAGACCGCCAGCGGCCGGGTACGCCGCCGCTGCGCCTACCACAGCCACATTCTTACCAAGAAGTCCGCGAAGCGTCGCCGCCGCCTGCGCAGCGGGGCCTGGGTATTCGAAGGCGAGGCGAAGATGATCGCGCGGATCATCGGCTAAATGGCCGGAGTTCGTTCCGCCACCGCGCACAGAGAGTTGGAGAAGACACGATGTCCCGAGTGAAACGCGGGACCCACCGGCGGGATCGGCGCCGGCGGGTTCTCAAACAGACCCGAGGCTACCGCGGGATGCGCGGCAAGCTCTATCGGCACGCGATGCAGGCGCTCGATCGCGCCCTGTCGTATGCCTACCGTGACCGGCGCACCCGGAAGCGTGACTTCCGCCGCCTCTGGGTCACCCGCATCAGCGCCGCGAGCCGGGAGCGGGGGCTCCCGTACGCCCAGTTCGCGCATGGTCTGTCGCTTGCGGGCGTGGGGGTGAACCGGAAACAACTGGCGGAACTGGCGGTGCACGATCCGGGAGCGTTCGATTGTCTGGTGGACCGGGCGAGGGAGGCGCTCTCGGCCGGGTCCAGTTCCGAGTAGGCGCGTCCGTGTCCGATCCCGCCGCCGCCGTTCGGGGACTGCTGGAGGACGTCGAGCGGGCGGAATCCGCGTTCGAGCGGGTGAGCGGGCGGATCGCCGAGGCGACGGACGCGAGCGTTCGCGAGGCCCGGCGGGAGCGGGACGACCTCAGGGAAGGGGAGCAGGAGGCCAGAACCCGCGCGGAGCGGGCCGAGCGGGCGGCCGCGATCCTTCGTGACGAACGCGAGGTGATCCGGAAGGCGCTGCGTGCCGTCACCCGGGGGGATGGCGCCGGCGCGGGGCGGCAATGAGCGAGACCGTCGAAGTCGAGGTTGCCGGACGTTCGTACCGGTTGCGCTCGGACGAGGGGGGAGCCGACCTCGCGGCGGTCGCCCGGCTCGTGAACGAACGCATCGGGGAGATCCTGGAGGCGGCGCCGCACCTCGAAAAGGAGGAGGTCGCGATCCTGGCGGCGCTCAACATGGGGGATGAACTGCTGCGGCAGCGAGCGGCCAGCGCCGCCGGGCCGGCGGAGATCGAGGAGGCGGTGGCCGCCGTGCGAGGCCGGCTCGCCGAACTCGTCCGGCGGATGGAACAGGCGACCGCTTCTCCGGACTGACGCCGTTCGGTGGCGGGTGCCGGCTCGCGGCCCGTGGACAAGGCAAGACGAACCGCCGCAACGGGAGAGGCGGGCAGTCCCGGAGACCGGTCAGCGGGCGCGCATCCGTTTCCGGCGCCGGCCACCGGCGAGGACCGGTTGCTCCGGCGCGTCCTGGATGTTCTTCCGGCGCTTCCGGGAGGGGGTGGAGAGGGAGTTCCCCACCTGATCCTGGGACCGGGGGATGACGCCGCAGCGTTTGCCTGGCCGGGTGGCGGCACGCTCCTGCTGACGACGGACGCGGCCGAGGAAGGCGTCCACTTCGACCGCCGTCTTCATCCGCTGCGCGCCATCGGGCGCCGGGCCGTTGCCGCCGCGGTGAGCGACATCGCGGCGATGGGCGGCCGTCCTGTCGGCACGCTCATCTCTCTCGTGGCTCCCCCGGCCGAAGAGACGGCCGCGGCACGGATCGCCGAGGCGGCGGCTGAGCGGGCCGCGGAGTTGGGAGCGCCGCTGGTGGGAGGAAACATCACCGCCGGAGAACGGATCGGCCTCCACGTCGCGGTCGCCGGCGCCGGAACTCCGGGAGCCCCCCTGCTCCGGCGCCGCGGAGCGAAACCGGGCGACGGGCTCTTTGTGACCGGAAGCCTGGGCGGAGCAGCGCTCGGCCTGTCCCTGTTGCGGCGGCGGAAGGAGGGGGAAACGACCCCCCTCGATCCGGAAGAGGAGGCGCTGGTGGCCCGGCAACTGGATCCGGCGCCCCGCCTGGATGCGGGCGCGGCCCTTGCGGGCGCGGCGCACGCCGGGATGGATCTCTCGGACGGACTGGCCCTCGATCTCCACCGCCTGGCTGTCGCCAGCGGGGTCGGGGCATGCGTCCAGGCGGCCCGGGTGCCGCTCGCCGGCAGGGGCGCCCAGAGCCTCGAGGCGGCGCTCTTCGGAGGCGAGGACTACGAGCTGCTCATCGCGGGGCCGCGGCAGACGGTGCGCGCTGCGGCGCGCGAGGCGGAAGTTCCGCTGACGCAGGTGGGGCGCGTCACCGCAGCGGGCGAGGGAATCCGGCTGGAGCGCGCTGACGGAGTCGCCGAACCGCTGCCGCGCCGCGGCTGGGACTCGTGGACCGCCGGGCGGCGGAATCCGAAAAGCTAGGCGGCCAGGGCAGCGCCCGCCGAAAGCAGCGCCGCCTCCTCCCAGGGAGGCGCCATCAGCTCGACGCCGAAGGGCAGGCCGTCCCGCTTGCCGGCGGGGACCGCGAGTGCGGGGAGCCCGGCCAGGGAAGCCAGGATGGTGAACCGGTCCCCGTCGTAGTCTTCGCCCGCCTCGACCGGATCGGACAGCCGCCGGGGCGCCGTCCTGGCAACGGGGATGAGCAGGAACTCTCCCTGCTCGAAGTGGCCGAGCAGCCGCTCCCGGATCGCTTTCCGCGCCGCGGTGGCGGCCGCGTAGATGGCGTCCCGGTAGCCCTGCGAGAGAACCGTCGTTCCCAGCAAGATCCGCAGGCGCACCTCGTCTCCGAATCCGGCGGTCCGGCTGGCGCGTATCGCCGCGGCGAGGGTTCCGTCACCGTCCAGACGGCTGCCGTAGCGCATGCCGTCGAAGCGGGCCAGGTTCGAGCTGGCTTCCGCGCAGGCCAGGACGTAGTAAGCGGAGATCGTGGTGACCGCTTCCGGCAGTTGGAAGCGGCGGATCGTCGATCCCCCCGCTTCGAACCGGCGGAGCACCCGGTGGAACGCCCTCCGGGACGGGGAGTCCAAGATTGCGAGGTCCTCGTCGCTGCACGCCACGACGGTGCGGGGAAAGGCGGGATGGGCGGCGGCAGCCGCGAAATCGGGCACCTCCCGGTCGACGCTCGTCGCATCGCGGGGGTCGGCCCCGGCGATAACCGAAAGGACCCGCCCGAGAGCTTCGGGAGTCGCCGCGAGGCAGCCGACCTGATCGAAGGACGATGCGTAGGCGGTGATCCCAAAACGGGAGACGCGCCCGTAGGTGGGACGGATTCCGAAAATGCCGGTGTGGGCCGCCGGGAGGCGGACCGAGCCGCCGGTATCGGTTCCGAGAGCTGCTGGGACCGCACCGGAGGCGACGGCCGCCGCCGGACCTCCCGACGATCCGCCGACGATGCGCTCGGGGTCCGCCGGGTTCCGGGTCGGGCCCCGAAACCCGCTCGTGGTGGCGGAACCCATGCCGAACTCGTCGAGGTTCGTGGTGCCGAGAATTACCGCGCCGGCGCCCCGGAGGCGTTCCACCACGGTGGCGTCGTAGGGCGCCCGATAGGCGCCGAGGAGAGCGGATCCGGAGGTCGACGGCAACCCGCGGACCGCGATGTTGTCCTTCACCGCGACCGGGAGTCCGAAGAGAGGTCCCCGGGCGGCCGGTGGCTGCCGCTCGAGGCGCCGGGCGGTTGCGGTGGCGCCGTCCCGGTCGAGATGCAGGAACGCGTGGATGCGCCGGTCGACTTCCGTGGCGTGGTCGAGCGCGGCTGCGGTCGCCCTTGGCAGGTCGCGGCCGCCGGGCGGAAGCGGGAACCCGGACGGGTCTGCCCCGGCGGGCGTCACGACCCGCCTCCGAGTACCCGCGGAACCTGGACGAAACGCTCGCCGCGCTCGGGAGCGAGTTCGAAGGCCGCGCCATCCGGAAGACCCTCCCGCGGTTCGTCCGGGCGCAGCGGACAGGCGCCTTCCCCGGCGGAGGAATCTCCGGATTGCGTTTCGACTTCGCTTCTGGCGGTCTCCACGACCTGCAGCGTGTAGGTCCCGAGCACCTTACGCGCGGCCCGAAAGTTCCGGGTTCGGACCTCCCCTGCGGGCGGCGCGACCGACGCCAGCGCAGCCACCCGGAAGAACTCGTCGCTGTTGATTCCGTCTGCCACCCGCCGCCTCTCACCAGCTCAGGAAGCGGCGAGTATAGTCGCGGCCGTGCGGGGTCCCGGCGGCATCAGCAGCACTCTGAATGCCGTTGCTGTTCTGTCCCTGACGGGGATCCTCGCCTGTACCGCAGACCCGGCGCCGACAAGGGGAGAGGACCCTCCGGCCGAGTCCTTCGTCTTTCCCGCCGAGTTCGAACCGCATCGCGCCCTCTGGATGGCGTGGCCGACCTACGAGAACAAGCGGGGACTGCCGACGGAGCCGCTCCTCATCGAGATCATCCGCGCCACGGAGGGCAGGGTGGCCATCGAACTGCTGGCCCAGGATGACGACGAAGCAGATCGCATCCGGGCGCGCTTTCGGCAGGAGGGGGTCCCGGACGGCCATGTGACCATCCACGCCGTGCCGCACGGCGACATCTGGATGCGGGACATGGGACCGATCTTCGTGCGGGGTGATCGGGGCGGTCTTCGGGTCGTCGATTTCGGATTCAACATGTGGGGCTACGAGTCCCCGGACAGTCCCAACTCCCGGCTTGAAGAAGCGGTGGACCGCCAGGTCGCGGCGCTGCTCGGCCTGGAGGTGGAAAAGTCGACGCTGATCAGCGAGGGCGGCTCCCGCGAGTTCAACGGCAAGGGGGTGATGCTCGCCGTGGAGGCGGTGGAACTCCAGCGCAACCCGGGATGGACGCTCGAAGCCATGGATGAGGAGTTCCGGCGCACTCTGGGAGTTTCCAGGGTCATCTGGCTCGCCGAGGGCATGGCCGAGGATGAACTCACGTTCCGGGGCCGGCTCCCCGGCGATGTCTATACCGTCATCACCACCGGCGGGCACGTGGATGAGTTCGCCCGCTTCGCGGACCCGCAGACCATCCTGCTCGCGGAGGTCACGGAAGAAGAACGCCGGACGGATCCCATCGCCGCCATCAGCCACGAACGGCTTGAGGAGAGCTTCCGGAGGCTGAGCGCCGCGACGGACCAGGACGGGAATCCCTTCCGCATCGTGCGCGTGCCCGCGCCGGATTCGCTCTTCGATTCGATGCGGGCCGGGGACGGGGTGTTCGACTACATCCAACCGCTCGAATACGAGGATGGATCCTCGATCGCGCCGGACGACGAAATCAAGGTAGTCGCAGCGGCGAGCTATCTGAACTTCCAGGTGACCAACGGCCTCGTCCTGGCCCAGAAGTACTGGAAGCCCGGCATGCCGGAGAGCCTGAGGGAAAAGGATGAACGCGCGCTCGCCATCCTGGGTGAGGTGTTCCCGGGCCGCGAGGTGCTGCCCCTCGACGCCATGGCCGTCAACCTCGGCGGCGGCGGGATCCACTGCATCCTCCAACAGGAACCCCGTCGAGCGGTCCGGTAGCGGGGGTGCGACGGGACCTGCGGTGACTACCCCGGAGCGATCCGCGCAGACTGGGTCGCACCCCCGCTACCGAACCGCCCGGCGCTTCGCGCCGCAAACCGCAACTCCCTTGCGCGCCGGTGGCGCGGAGCGGCGAGTTCCGGTTTGTCGTTTCTTTCTTGTGAAAGGGGGTAACCCCCTTTCACGCTTTCCCCCGAAACTGCGGGCAGCGAACGGAGTTCGCTGCCATTCGTTTTTTCGGGCGGGGTGGCCGGAACGCCATCCGTTGTCGAAGGGTACGGACGGGTTGGAGCGCACCGGACCTGGTTCTGCGGTCGTGAGAGCGTGAGCGGCGCGGAGGGTTGGGGCGCCCTCAGCCTGATACCCAGCCTCGCGGTGCTGGGGCTCGCGGTATGGACCCGCCGGCCTCTGGAAGCCCTGATCTTCGGATCGCTGCTCGGCCACCTGATGCTCTCGCGGGGGGGCTTTCTGGGAGCGTTCCTCGAGAACGCCCAGTCGGTGATGGCCGAGCCGGCGAGCGTTTGGGTGGTCCTGGTGGTGATGCTCTTCGGAGCTCTCATCGGCATCCTGGCCCGCGCCGGAGGGTCGAGAGCGTTCGGCGAGGCGCTCTCCCGGCGGCTTCGGACCCGGCGTGGCGTCCTGCTGGGCGCGTTCGGTCTTGGCGTCGTGACCTTCGTCGACGACTACCTGAACGCGCTGGCGGTCGGGGCGGCGTTTCGGGGTGCGGCGGACCGGATCGGCATCTCGCGGGCTCGCCTCGCCTACGTGGTGGACAGCACGGCGGCGCCCATCTGCGTGCTGATTCCCGCTTCGACCTGGACGGTTTTCATCGCCGGGCTTTTCGAGGCGAACGGACTTGCCGAAGCAGGCGGGGGCATCGGTCTCTATGTCTCCCTGATCCCGTATCTCCTCTATCCGTGGTTCGCGATCCTGTTGGTGTTCGCGGTGATCCTGGGGGCGGTCGGCGATCTCGGGCCGATGGCGGACGCCGAGCGCCGACTCCGTTCGGGAGCGACTCCGGTGACCGCGGCCCTTGACGAGAGCCTCGAACCGGCAACGACCCAGGCGCCGGCGCGTCCCGGCCTTCGCGCCCCGGCCTTCCTGGTCCCGATCCTGGTCCTGCCGGCCGCCACCCTGGCGCTCGGCGGGGACGCGCTCTTCGGCGTGGTGGCGGCTTTGGGAGTTGCCCTGGCGCTGACGACGCTCGTGCGGCCGGCGGGCGGCCTGGGACCCGTCGCCGACGGCGCGTTCCTCGGCATGGAAAAGATGGTCTATCCCCTGGGGATCGTGCTCGTCTCCTTCATCCTGCGGGACGTGAACGCGGCACTCGGGCTGACCGAATTCGTCATCGGCAGCGTGCAACCGATCGCGAGGGCCTGGATGCTGCCGGCCCTCGTGTTCGTGACCCTGTCGGGAGTGGCGTTCGCCACCGGGTCGTTCTGGGGGGCCTACACGGTCAGCATGCCGGTCGTCATCGGGCTGGCTGCCGAGTTGGGGGCTCCGCTGCCGTTGACCCTGGGAGCGCTGGTTTCCGCGGGCGCCTTCGGCTCCCACGCGTGCTTCTACGGTGACGCCACGGTGCTCGCCGCGCGGAGCGCCGGGTGTTCGATCATGGAGCACGTCAGGACGCAGTTCCCCTACGCCCTCATCGGTGCCGGAGCCGCACTCGCCGGTTTCGTGCTGCTCGGCCTGGTGGCCGGGTAGCGGGTGCAGTCCGGGGGTCGGCGATCGAAGCGCGCTCCCGGGCTATTGCCGGAGTGCCCGATGAGGACAGAATTGGCCCATGCAGGCTGACCGGAAATCGGGCGGGCGCGCCCGGCTCGCCCTGATTCAGCGGGCGATCGAGCCCCAGCGGGATGCCGCCCACCGGGGCGCCGTGGAGGCCGTCCGCGCCGCGGCGGCCGGCGGCGCGCAGATCGTTGCTCTGCCCGAGCTGTACGACCTCCCGTACTTTCCGCGGCAGGTGGCGGTGGAAGGTTGGCGGCTGGCGGAGCGGCAGCCGTCGGACCGGGTTCGGGAACTGGGCCGGCTCGCCGCCGAACTCGGCATCGTGCTGGTCGTACCGGTCTTCGAGGAAGCGGCCCCCGGGGTGCTCTTCAACGCCGCGGTGCTCTACGACGCCGACGGCAGGCAATTGGGCCTCTACCGCAAAAACCACATTCCGGACGGGCCCGGCTACCACGAGAAGTACTACTTCACGCCCGGCGATACCGGTTATCCCGTGTGGGAAACGGCGTTCGGCCGGGTCGGGGTGGGGGTCTGCTGGGACTCATGGTTCCCCGAGACGGCGCGCCTCCTCGCGCTTGGCGGCGCCGACCTGCTGCTCTTCCCCACCGCGATCGGCAGCGAGCCGGATCGTCCGGGCTATTCGTCGGAGGATGCCTGGCGGACGGTCATGCGCGGTCACGCCATCGCGAACGGCGTCTTCGTCGGAGCTCCCAACCGGGTGGGGGTCGAGGGTCCCATGACCTACTACGGCGGAAGCTTCGTGTGCGACCCCTTCGGCGAGGTGGTCGCCCGCGCCGGCGCGGATCCCGACATCGTGTTCGCCGATCTCGACTTCGGCAGGAACCGGGAACTGCGGGAACTGCTCCAGTTCTTCCGGGACCGGCGGACGGACACCTACGGCGGCCTGCTCCGGATATCGCCCGACCCGGGGAAAGCGCGCTAACCGGTCGTGGACAACGCGCGCGTCCGCGAGCAGGTCTTCCTGACCCTCGCGGCGGTCTTCATCGCGGCGCTCATCGCCTGCAACCTGATCTTCCGGAAGTTCTTCG
>JAPPGX010000087.1 GCA_028877265.1 Acidobacteriota bacterium | reverse complement strand
AGGCCATCCTCAACCGCTAGAGCCGACCCTCATACACCCACGACCGAACGCTTACAACGCTGGTAACCGTTCGGTCGTGGGGGTATCGAGCCGACGCCAGCGTCCCCGTAGACGACGCTTCCTCAGTCGTTGTTTCGGCGAGGACGGAGCAATTCCCGACGTTCGGCCCGCTGTTCTTCCTGAATCTTCCGGAACTCCTCAAGCTGGTCTTGGGAGAGCACCACCGCGAGTTTCCCCTCGGTCTTCTTGGCGTTGTCCTCAATGTCGGAGCGGAGGGCGCGGAGTTTGAGGAGGCCGAGCCGCCGGCGGTCGCGGCCAGCGATGCGGGCTTCGAGGTCAATCCCATGCTCTTGGAGGATTTCGAACTGGGCGCGCAAGTGCTCCTCGAAGATCGGGGTGACCAGTTCCCGTTGCTCATCGGTGAGCGCGAGGCGACGCTCGGCCTCCTCGAGGCGGCTCTCGAGGGCGGCGATTTGATCTTCCCGGGAAGTGCCCTCCTGGGGGAATGCGTTGGACGCGGTCGCCAGCACGGCGACGACCAGCAGGACCTGTTGGGTCATGTACTCCCTCCAGGGAAGAAGGGAACGGCGCGGGTCATTCTGACCGCGTCCTTCCTGACGTGCGGGCGTGCCGCGAGGGCACTCGGGATCGGCTTCACGGGCGAGAGTCGCCAGCACCGTCCGGGAGTTCCTTCTTCACGTGATCGCGTTCGCGGGCAAAGTCCCCGCGCCACCACTGCCTGAGAGGGCCGACGAGCAGCTTGACGGGACTGTAGCCGTAGTGGCCGGTGGTGACTCCGTAGCGGATGGGGCCGATCTCCCGCTGAAAGGTGCCGAACGCCCGGTCCCAGAAGATCAGCACCCCGGCGTAGTTCTTGTCGATGCACCACTCGTTGCTGCCGTGATGGACCCGGTGAAGGCTCGGGGTGTTCAGCCCGCTGTGTTCGACGAACCCGAGCTTCCGGATCGCTTCGGTGTGGATGAAGAACTGGTACACCAGCGACAACGCCAGGGCCGCCAGGAGATACTCGGGCTTGAACCCGGCGAGCACCATCGGGACATAGGCCAGCGGCGACACGATGCGCCCCAGGATGTGCAGCCGGAAGGCGATGGACAGGTTCAGCGTCTGCGCCGAGTGGTGGATGTGATGGACGGCCCAGAGCAGCGGGATCTCGTGGCTCAGCCGGTGGTACCAGTAGTAGGCCCCCTCGGCGAGCACGAAGGTGGCAAGGAAGGGGATGAGTCCGTCGTCGAGTTGCAGGAAGGACCACGATTCGGCCACCTTGAGGATGCCGAACTGCCAGAGCAGGGTCAGCGGCCCCAGCAGCCCGTTGAAGATGTAGACGCAGAAGGAAGCGGCCGAGTCCTTCCAGTCATATGAACTCGTCCGGCGCTGGATCTTCAGAACGATCCACTCGATCAGGATGAAGAGCGTGACGACGACGGGGCCGCCGAACTTCAGCCGGTCGATGTACCCGCCGGTGCCGAGCTCCAGCGATTCGAGCCAAGGACCGGCGTTCCGCGGCCCTTGGAATTCCCCGAGCGCCAACAACCCGGCGACCGCCAAGCAGACCAGGTAGAAGAATCCGAGCTGACGTGCGGTTGAGCGGCTCTCGCTAGTCATCCACGTTCACAGCCGCCAGGCCCCCGTGAGCGCTTGCCGCACCTCGGCCCGCCAGGTGGCCTCGTCGGGGCGGGCCTCCCGGCCGCGGACCGCGAGTTCCCTTGCCCCCGCCGGTGCTTCCTCGAGCGACAGGTGCGGCAGGCGCTGGTCGGGCCGGCGCTGCCGGCTCCGCACCAGGTTCGCGGCGATCCGGAACAGCCAGGATTCGAACTTGCCGGACTCCTGGTAGCGCCCCCGCGGCGCGGTAGACTCGGACGAAGGTCTCCTGGGCGAGATCGGCGGCGGCCGGGTCCTCGACGAGGTTCAGGAAGTACCCGAAGAGCCGCCGCTCGTAGCGCCGGACCGGCGGCTCGAACGCGTCGAGATCGCCCGCCTGGACCCGCGCCATCAGCGCGGCGTCGGAATCGAGCACCGCCGCCCCGGGGCCGGAGGCGGCGAAGGGGATTGCCGGACTGGCGGGATTCAACGTCGCGTGAGCCATGCGCTTCGAGAGGACAAAACGCACGGACGCACCATCCGTTCCCGGGGCGGGGCCGATCCGGCCGGTCCAGGGAAAGCGGAGCATCCCGCACTGCCCCTCTTGGTAGATTCCCGTCTCGGCGGGAAGCACCTTGGCGAGCGACAGCACGGCGGCCGTACACAGCAGGCTGTGGGTGTTCGGGCCGGCCCGGGACCTGGCGTTGCTGGTCGCCACCCCGATCCTGATCTTCCCGCTCGCCTTCGCCTTCGAGGGCCGGGAGACCGCGTACACCGTCGGCCTCCTGGTCGCCGGATTCGGGGCCCTCGGCCACCACCTCCCGGGAATGATGCGCGCGTACGGAGACCGGGCCCTCTTCCGGCGCTTCCGGACCCGCTTTCTCGTGTCCCCGCTCGTGTTCGCGGCCGCGGCGCTCGGTTTCGCCGCGGGCGGCCTGAACGGCGTTTCGTTGATCGTGCTCCTCTGGGGGGTCTGGCACGGAGCCCTCCAGGTCTACGGCTTCCTCCGGATCTACGACGCGCGGGTCGGAGCGACCGGGCGGCTGACGGCGCGGCTCGACTGGCTCCTGTGCATCGGGTGGTTCGCCTTCGGGGTGCTCCACTCTCCCGGCCGGCTCGGGGAACTCCTCGAACTCTGGTACGCGCTCGGCGCGCCGCTCCTGTCACCCGCGGTCTTCTTCGGCTTCCGCGACGTCTTCGATCTCGGCCTGTTCGCCATCACCGCCCTGTTCGTGTTCCGGGCCGGCCGGGACCTGCTGGCCGGGAAGGGACAGCACCCCGTCAAGCTCCTCGCCGCCGCCATGTCCTTCGGGTTCTGGTGGTGGTGCTCGGTCCAGGTGCCCTACGCGGTGCTCGGGGTCGCCCTCTTCGAGGTCTTCCACGACGTGCAGTACCTGTCGATCGTCTGGGTGTTCAACCGGAAACGGGCGCGGGACGACGACGCCGGGTTCTTCACCCGGGTGCTCTTCGGGGGCGGACGGGCGATGCTCTTCGTGTACGTCGGCCTCGTCCTCGGCTACGGCCTCTTCCGGTTCATTCCCGAGGCGGTCTCGAACCCGGCGTTGCAGCGCGGCGTCCTCGCGCTGGTGGCCGCCTCGACCATGCTCCACTTCTACTTCGACGGCTTCATCTGGAAGATTCGCGAGACGAAGACGAGTGCGGCGCTCGGGATCCGGCGGGCGGCCGGACCGACACCGGTCGAACCGGCGGCGAGTCCGTGGCTCACCCCGCACGCCCTCAAGTGGGCCGGCCTCTTCTTCCTGCCGCTGGCGGTGCTCTTCGGCCTCGAACGCCGCGCGGCCGCCGCGCCGCTCGAGGAGCGCTACGAGAACCTCACCACCCTGGTCCCGGAGAGCGCGGAGTTCCACCACAACCTCGGTTTCGCCTACCGGGAGAACGGCGATCCCGAAGCCGCCGAGGCCCGCTACCGGCGCGCCATCGAAATCGACCCCGAGTACCCGCGGGCCCACGCGAACCTCGGTATCGCGCTCCTCTCGCAGGGGCAATGGGAGGAGGCGGAGGGCGCGCTGCGCCGGGCGCTCCGCCTCGACGACGACTACGCCGCCGCCCACCACAACCTGGGTTTCATCCAGGAACGGGTGGGCGTACGCCTGGAAGCCGAACGCCACTACCGCCGCGCCATCGAGCTCGATCCGGCGCTCGTCGAGCCGCGGCTCGGCCTCGCCCGCATGCTGCTCGCCGCGGACAACGCCGTGGGGGCCGAGCCGGTCCTGCGACAGGCGCTCGCCGTGGACCCGGGCGTGCCGGAAGCGCACCGGAACCTCGGCCTGATCCTCGCGGGAAGGGGCGAACACGCCGCGGCGGTAGCCCATCTCGATGTCTCGCTCGCCGCGGTTCCCGACGATTTCGTGGCGCTCGAGACCGCCGGCTGGATCCTCGCGGTCTATCCGGATGTCCGCGATCCCGAACGGGCGGTGCGCTACGCCCGGCGGGCTTCCGAGCTGGCACGGCATCTCAGCGCGTCCGCGGCCGATACGCTCGGGGCGGCGCTCGCCGCCGCCGGGGACTTCGAAGCCGCGCTGACCGCCGCCCGGACGGCGGAGGCGCTGGCGATCGACGCGGGCAATCCGGAGCTCGCCGGCGAGATTGCCGGGCGGGTCGCGCTCTACGAGCAGGGCCGTCCGGTTACGGTGGCCCCGGCGGCGCGATGAGATCCGGAATGGCGCCGGCCGCCGCCGCGCTTCTCGCGCTGGTCTGCGGTTCGGCCGCGGCCCAGGACGGCATGGCGCCCAGCCATCGCGCCTGGCTCGAGGAAGAGGTCGTCTACATCATCGCGGAGGCCGAACGCCAGGCCTTCCTGCGCCTTGAGGGAGAGGACCTCCGGGACGCCTTCATCGAGGCCTTCTGGGAGCGGCGCGATCCCAACCCGACCACCGCGGAGAACGAGTACCGGGAGGAGCACTACGCCCGGATCGCCTACGCCAACGAGTTCTACGGCCGCGACACCGGACGGGCCGGCTGGCGCACCGACCGCGGCCGCTTCCACATCCTGCTCGGCCCGCCGCGGACGAAGGAGGACTTCTCCTACTCCAACTTCCTCTACCCGGCGGAGCTGTGGTTCTACAACGATCCCGCGCTCCGGGAGCACGGCGTGCCCCCGTTCTTCTACCTGCTCTTCTTCCGCCGGTTCGGGGCCGGCGAGATGCGGCTCTACAGCCCCGTGGAGGACGGACCGCAAGCGCTGCTGATCACGCCGGAGCCATTCATCCAGGGCGACTTCCGCCAGCAGATCGAATGGGCCTTCGACCAGCTCCACGAGATCAGCCCCGAACTCGCCTCGGCGGCGCTCTCCTTCCGCACCGACGAGGGGACGAACTTCGGCGACGTGCGGGGCTTCGGGACGGTCTCGCTCATGGACGAGATCTACCGCTCCCCCACCTACGGAATCGACACCGGTTACGCCGAGCGTTTCGATTTCGGGACGGTGGAGAGCGACTACCTCTTCAACTACGTCCAGAGCGCCGGCTTTCATCATGTGCTCCCCGGCCCCGGCGGCTACTACCTGCACTGGGCGATCGAGATGCCGAACGAATCGGTGTTCGTGGTGCGAGATCCCCAGATTGGCCGCTACGGCGCGGTCTTCATCGCCTCCATCGAGATCAGCGCCCTGGACGACCCGGAGACCGTGCTCTACGACGATCGGGCGGAGTCCTTCTTCGCGGTCTCCGAGGAAGAGGCGGCGGCGCTCGGGCAGCCCTTCCTTTTCCGGGGAGTCGTCCCGGTGATCCCCGGCTCCCACCACCTCCGGATCGTCATCCGGAACCGGGCCTGTCCGAGCCGCAACGAGGAGGAGTGCCGGCGCGCCTACACGCTCCTCGAGGGCCCGATCGAAGTGCCCGAGCTGCAGTTCGAAACGCCGGAGTTGACCGATCCGGTCCTCGCCTACGGCAGCGACCTGCTGGGCGGCGACCCGCTCTACCGCGGTTACCGGTTCGGACGGCGGAGCATTCGGCCCAATCCCTCTTCGGTGTTCGCCGCGGGGACGACCCTCTACCTGCTCTCGGAGCCGTTGAACGCTCCGGAGGATGCCCGGGTGGAATGGACGGTCGCTCCCGATCCTGCCGCACTCTTCGGGAACGAGCCTCCGGCGCCGATCAGCGGGACGGTCGCCGCTGGCGGCGATCGGGAAGGCCCGTTGGTCGTGAGCCAACCGCTCGGCCGTTTGCCGGGAGGGCGGTACGTCGCCGGGGTGCGCCTGCTGGCCCGGGACGGCAGGGAGCTCGCGCGCCGGTCGGCCCCGTTCCAGATTTCGCCCCGGGCGACGCTCGCCCGGCCGCTGGTGGACGGGGGACTCGGCGAGATCCGGCCGGAACTCGCCGGAGCGCCGGAGCTGGCGCGGGCCCGGCAATGGGAGGCCGCCGGAAACCGGGCGATGGCGCGGGCGTTCGCCGAGGAGGCGGTCCGGGCGGGTCCGAACTACGTCCCGGCGCGGGAACTGCTCGCGGGATACCTTTTGGAAGCCGACGATCCCGCGGGGGCCGTGACGCTGCTGGGCCCCGTCTTCGAGGCCTACCCCGACCGGTATGAGACGGCCGTGCGGCTCGGCGAGGCGCGCGTCCGCACCGGCGACTTCGAGGGCGCCCTCGATCCGCTCACCCGGGCGCTCGAACTGCGCGCCCCGGACGCCGACCTGCTGGTGCTGCTCGCCACCACGCATCTGGTCCTGGGGGACGAGGCGAGCGCCGGCCGGTTCCTGGACCAGGCCTACGAACTCGATCCGGAGAACGAGCGCGTCCTGGCGCTCCGGAGGAGGTAGGGGGAGGGGGAGCGCCGGCCTTCAGGCCGGCACCGCGGCCCGCAGGGCCGCAAACTTCCGTGGTTGT
>JAPPGX010000071.1 GCA_028877265.1 Acidobacteriota bacterium | reverse complement strand
CCGTGGCGGCTTCCCTCCGCCGGGTTCCCCGGCGTCGATTCCCCCATCGAAAATGAAGCCGAAAGTGTGCCTCCGACGGGCCTGCGCCCGGCGATTCCTCACACCCCACGCAGCGGGCTGCAAGAGGGCGCATGCGCGCGCAGAGCCGGCCTTTTCAACGACTTGGCGGGACTTCGGGCGCCTTCGGACGCCGGATTGTTGCTTGACCGAGTCGCTTCTCTGGGGAAGCGCGGCCAAGCTGCTGGAATCGCTGGATCTTTTTTCGGGCGCTTCTCTGGAGAAGCGCTCCTGTCGCGGGCAGGTTCTCCGGAGAAGCGCTGGATTTGCGCCGAAATTCCCTGGAGAAGCGTCCGTGCCGGCCCTCTGCCGCCGCCCCTGCCGTGATCTCCGGTGGGCGAGGCGGCCTTCCCTCAGTCCGGCTGCCGGCCCTGCGGGGATTCGTCCGGGCCGTCGTCCAGAAGCTCGTCCTGGAACGCCCGGGCGCCCTCGACCAGCTCGTCGAGCTCGTCCTCGCGGTCCTCGTCGAGCATGTCGGTCCGCATTTTCGTGACCATGATATGCGCCGCGCGGAAGGTCGTCTCGATCAGCGGGGCGAGACGGTCGCCCGCCGCGCCGCCTTCGACAAGCGCCGCGAGGGCGGCGAAGCGCACGAACTCGGGGCCGGTCAGGCCGCGCGCGTCCGCATGGGCCTCGATCCGGTCCCATTCCCCGTCGAGGAAACGGATCGAATGCGGGTTGCGTTTCTCCACTTTCCCGGCCTCGACCGGCTCGCTTTCAGGGGTCTCGCTGTCCATTTCGCCTGGTCTCCTTCATGCAGTTCGTCGTCGCGGGCGCCGGGATGCCCGCCGCCTGCGTCACATTCCGAGGTCCAGGTCGCCCCGGTCGCGGCCGCGCGACGGCGGTTCCGGCGTCCTGGCGGGGGATTTCGCGGGCTGCCGGGACTTGCCGATGCCGTCGCCGGCGCCGCGTTCCGGTCGCGCTTGGCCGTCCGGCGCGGCCGTTCCCCGCTCCTTTGCAGCCACCTCGGGACGATCCTGGGCCTTGCCGGCTGCCCTTTCCGGTTCCCGTTCGCGCGGCCGCCCGTCCGTCGGGGCGGCGTCCGCAGCCTTGGCGGGCTCCTCGCGCGGCATCTCGCCGATGGCTTCGAGCGCGGCGATGCGCTCGCCGGTGACGGCCTCGAGCTGCGCCTTCAGGTCGGCCGCGTCGTCGGTGACCAGCTCGGCCCGGTCGCGGGCGCGGGAGATCTCGACATAGAAGCTCTTCTGCGTCGTGAGATGCTTGTGCCTGGCCTCCATGGCGGCGATCACCCGGTCCACCGTGCGGCCCTGGAAGGCGTGCACGGTCGAGGCCCAGGCATGGTCGAGATGGCGCAGCTGCGGATCGCCCTTGCCGAGTTCCAGCGTCTTGCCGTCCTCCAGCCGGAACGTCACCCGCCCGTTCGCCACCTTCAGCACCTCGGCCGTGCGGGAGTTGACGAGGCCGAGGCCGGCATCGTTGCGGGTCCAGCGGATGCGGTCGCCGCCCCGAAGCTCGATCTCCTCCACCTTGTAGACTTCGCTGCCGCCCCGTCGCCCGCCGATCTCGCGTGGCTTCCAGGAGGTGCGGCCGCCCTTGCCGTCGTCGAGCAGCACCTCGCGGCTGCGATGATTGACGCCGACCACCGTGCGTTCGTCGCCCTTTTCGACGCCGATCCGCTTGTAGGGCCGGTGGAAGGCCACCACGTCTCCGGGGCTGTAGTTGGCGGCGAGCGCCTTCTCGGCATTGGTATAGCCCTTCGACACCAGCCGTTCGGACTGCATCGCCGGCCCGTGGAGGCGGCCCTCGCGCGCGAGGCGCTCGCGGATATGGCCGTTGATCTGCCGGCGCAGCTCGTGCGAGGGCGCCATCACGCCGGTGTTTTCGCGGTTCTCCTTCGAGAGCCGCAGCCACCGTGCGGCCACGGCGCCGGCGAGATTGTCGGGCTTCACTTCGGCGACATTATCTCCGAGCTTCTCGAAGGCGCGGGCGATGTCGCCCCTGAGGCTTGCCTCGACGGCCTCCTTCAGCGCCGGATCGCGCTGGCGCATGATCTCGTCCATGACGGCGGTCTGCATGCCGGCGGCCTGGAGCTGGGCGAAGGGCTTGCCGGCGTCGACGGCATCGAGCTGCTTCGCGTCGCCCACCAGCACCACGCGCGGGATGCGGAGTTCGTTCGCGATCCTGAGCAGGTCCCGTGTCTGCACGGTGGAGGCGAGCGAGCCCTCGTCGACCACCAGGATGGTCTTCGCGAAGGCGGCGCGCATCTCCCGGGCGCCCTTCCGCGTGAGCCTGCCTTCGGCCATGCCGGCGTTACGGGCGAGGAAACGCTGGAGGGTCTCGGTGGCGATGCCGGCCTCCGAGGCCAGCGTCTCCGCCGCCGAGGCCGAGGGCGCGAGCCCCGTCATGCGCCAGCCCTTCTTCTCCGCGAGCGCACGGGCACGGTTCAGCATCGTCGTCTTCCCGGTGCCGGCGTAGCCCTGCACGCCCACCGTCCGGTCCTTCGCCGACAGGATCAGCTTCACGGCGTCCTTCTGCCCGGCGGTGAGCGGGCCGCGGCTCAGATGCCCCTGCACCTGCCAGCCGCGCATCGGCGCCCGGCCGCGGCCCTCGCCGGCGCGCCACAGCGCCACCGTCTCGCGCTCCTCGGCGACGGTGCGCTCCGTCGCGAGCGAGTCCTCGGCGCCGGGCAGGTCCACGGCATGGAGGCTTCCCGCCTTCTCGAGGGCGGCGACCTCGCGCTCGGCCTCGCCGACCGCGACCGCGCCCGGGGCATGCGCCAGTGCGGCGGCATAGAGATCGGCGCGCGCGAACACCGCCTGGCGCTCCGAGAGATGCGCCAGCGCCCAGCCGACCGCCTCCGCCGCGGGCGAAGGCGGTGCGGCTTCGGCCGCCGCATCGCGGTCAGGCGCCGGTGCCGGCCCGTCGAGCGGCAGCTCCGCCTGTCTCGTTGGGCCTGCCGATCTCTCCGAAACGGCCGATGGCGAGGCGCCGCCGATGCCGTTGCGCGCCCGATCCGCCGTTTCCCGCTCCGGCGAGACGGATTTCTCGACCGCCTCGGCGACCAATCCGGGCGCATCGAAGCCGAGATCGGCGGCCTGGTGGCGCCAGACGCCGCCCAGCTCCCGGCGGTCGATGTCGCGCTTGGCCGCGCGCGTCATCAGCGCCGCCCGCTCGGCCAGGCGCGGATTGTCGCCGGAACTGCCCAGACCGCGCGCCTCCATCGCCGCCTCGATCTCGGCCCGGCGGGTCGAGAAGGCCGCGATGGCCTCCCTCGGCACGCCGGCGATCTCGAAACGCCCGTCGGCGTGGGTCTTCTCGATGCCGTAGCCGAGCGCAGACAGCCCCGCCGCGAGCTCGTTGCGGTAGAGCATGCCGATCAGCCTCTGCTTCGCGTAGAGCCCCTCGTTGGCCATCGAGCGCCATTTGCCGTCCTCGCCCCTGACCATGTTGGCCAGCACGGCGTGGGTGTGGAGCTGGGGGTCGAGGTTGCGCGAGGTGTCGTGCCGGAAAGTCCCGGCGACGATCTTCTGGTTGCCGACCCGCGCCATTTGCCCGGTATCGGGGGATTTCATTCTCGTTTCGGCGGCATGCTTCTCGACCCAGGCGAGGGTGGCCGCGACGGCGCGGTCGTGGGCCTCGACGATGCGGTCGTCGCCGCCGACCAGGGCGGCGATGGAGACGGACTTCGGCGCGCTGAAGGTCAGGTCGCGGCCGGGGCGGTGGAGGATCTCGCCGTCCCTGCCGCGGCGGCCGAGCTGCTTCCCGGAACCGTCCGGTACCCTGCCTTCGAGGACGGCGCGGAAGGTCTCGGGATCGACCGGCCCCGTCAGGCCGAGCTCTTCGGCGCCCTTGCCGGCCCAGGCGCTCGCCTCGCGGTGCTCGGGATCGTCCTTGGCATAATATCCGTCGCGCTCGTAATAGGACGCGCCCTGCGAGGCCGAGGTCAGTGCGCCGATCGAAAGCACGGCTCAGAACCACTCGGGCCGTGCGGCGCCCTTCTTCGATTCGACGCCTTCGCCGTCACCGGCGGTGTTCTCCGATTCCGATCCGGCCTCCGCCTCGCCTGTCTTGTCGGCAGGGACGGCGGTTTCATCCGGTTTCGACGCCGCTTCCGGGGACCGTTCAGCCGTTTCGGCATCGGGCTCCCCGTTGCCGCTGTCCTCGACGGCCACCGCCGGTTTGTCCGTCTTGTCTTTGTCGGCTGCATCCGCCCCGGCATCGCGGCATGACGGCGGGACGTCCATTTCCTCCGCCTCCGATCCTCCCGGCAGCGGAACCAGGTCGAGCTCGCCCTGAACCGGGCCATGGCCGGACGCGTCCTCCGGCGCCGGCGGCGGCATCCCCGATGCCGCGCCCGCTTCGCCCGGCAGCGCCGGGATCGCGAGGCCGTCATCGCTGCCTGCTTTGATGCCCGGCGCCGCGACATCCGCATCGTCGGTGCGGTCGGGCGGCCCGGCCCCGTCTTCCCCGCGCGCCACGAACCGCTCGGCGGCTTTCGGCCGGGCGACGTAGTTCAGGCGGACGGAGGCGACCGGGAAGGGGCCGGGGAACTTGAGATAGCCCGAGAGGTTCTCCAGCCGCATGATCTCGGACGGCAGCGCCAGCGCCCTCAGCTCCCGGCGCGGCGTCAGGCTCACCCCGTCGCGGATCGTGTTGGCGCCGTAGGAATAGCCCTCGGATATCTCCTCGACCTCGCTGCGCCCGAGGCTGTCGGCCGACCACTGCGCCGTGTCCCGGTCGGGCGCGGCCAGCACGACGCGCGTGCCGCAGAGCCCCGAGATCGTCTCCGCGCCGTTCCTGCCGTAGAGGTCGCGCAGCGCCGAGGCGACCTGCACGCCGAGCACGAAGCAGCCGCCGAACTGGCGCGACTCGGCAAGGCCCGGCTGGAGGCTCGGCACCTGGTGCAGGGTGGGCAACTCGTCGAGGATGACCCAGATGCGCCTTCCGTCGTCCTGGGCGAGCGACAGCATGGCGTTGACGGCGATCTCCAGCCACGTCGAGATCAGCCCGCGCAGCGAGGCGTGCTGGTCGCCCCTGGACGTGAGGAACAGGAAGCCCTGCCGGTCCTCGTCGGAGACCCACTCGCGGATCGAGAACGGCGCGCCCTCGTCGGGCAGGAACTCGAAGGCGGCGAGATTGGCGGTCAGCATGGCGCGCACGCTGAGCGCGGTCTTCGGGTTCTCGGGATCGACGATGGACTGCGCGACCGTGCCCTCCATGGCTTGCGCGAGCGCGGTGAGGTCGGTCTTGAGCAGGTGGTCGACCAGGACCCGGTTGTCCTTCACCCCCTTCTCGCGCAGCACGCCCGCGCCGTTGGCGAAGAGCTGGCGCGCCGCCGTCACCCAGAACGGGTCCACCGTGTCCTTCTGCTGCGGGATCAGCGCCGCGGCCATCATGTCGAAGTCGCGGGGACCCCTCGCCTCCAGGAAGGGCGACCAGCGGGGCGCCCTGGCGTCGAGCGGGTTCATCAGCACGTCGCGGGCCGGATCGAGGAAGGTCGCGGTGTAGCTCCCCATCTTGTCGTAGATCACGCAGCGCTCGCCCCGTTCCCTGATCTGGGCCACCAGGTCGGAGATCAGCACGGTCTTGCCCGAGCCCGTGGTGCCCGAGACGATCGTGTGCTGGGTCTCGGTGCGCTCCGGATACGGGATGCCGGCAATCCTGTAGGGCGACATCCGCCTGCCGCCGGGCGCGCGGTCGAGCAGGCGCAGATGCAGCGGGCGCACCCGGCGGCGCAGTTCGGCGGCGTCGACCAGTTCCGCGCCCCTGATGCGCTTCTGGCGTCCGAGCTGGATCCCGCGATACCAGAACGCCACCAGGAACAGCCCGATCATGCCGCCGCCGGCCTTGAAGCCGAGCCAGGCGCTCGCCAGCAGCTCGTCCAGGATGCGCCCGCGCGCCTCCAGGGCCGGGACCGAGACGGCGATATCCTTTATGGCGAGCGCCCGCACCGTGCCGTCGGCGAAGCGGATCTCCTGGCCCGAGTCGGGCTCGTACCCGAGCGCGAGCTTGGTCTCGGCCAGCGTCACCATGCCGGCGGCGTACCATTCCGCGCCCGAGGTCGAGCGCCACAGGTTCCAGGCCGGTACGGCGACGGTGGTGAAGGCGGCGAACAGCATGGCGGCCTGGAACAGCTGGCCCCACATGCGGATGCCGTGGAAGACGGTCTGCCCGCCCCTGAGCGTCGAGCCGCCGATGCCGCGCATCATGATGGCGCCGTGGGCCGCGCCGCGGGGAGGAGGAGGCTGGCGGGGGAAGGGGCGAAGACGGCCGGGCCGGAGGAGTCCCTTCTCCCGCCCGGCGGACATGATCCCCGGATCGGAGTCCGGGGCAGGCGGAGGCCATGACCATGACAAGGACATCGACCGCCCGGCGGCGGCATTCCTGGCGCGAGCGCCTCTTCGTGCTCGGTGGCTTGGCCGTCGCGACGCTCTGGACGGCGGCTGCGGCGATCCTCGGGACCGGCATGGAGGCCGCCGGCCCGCTCTGGCTGGCGGCAATCCTCTGGACCGTGCCGTCCTCGCTGGCGCTCGCGCTGCGGAGCGGCTTCGTTCACCGCGACTGGTCGGCGTTCCGGGACCACGAACTGCCGGACGGCACCGACACGATC
>JAPPGX010000048.1 GCA_028877265.1 Acidobacteriota bacterium | reverse complement strand
GCCGCCTTGGCGTCGCCCTCCCGCGGCGGGCCGCCCGCGGGCGGCCGCGCCGGGCGCGCCCCCGCCGCCCCCGGCGGCGCCCCCCGCCCCCCCCACGTCGTAACCCCACCCATCCCCACGGCAAGTACGGCTTGGAACGCCGGCTTCAGCCGGCACAGCGGGCCGGAGGCCCGCGGCCGACGTGGCGCTCTACGCCTTGGGCGGTCACCCCCGGCTTCTCCGCGAGGAACATGTAGCACTGGCGGAGTCGGCCGGAGAGCGACATGTAGCAGTACGCTGTCGCCATGGCCGAACCCGGGAGCCGGCGGACGGACCTGCGCGACGCAATCCGCGAAGAGGGCTTCCGCCTCGGCTTCTCCGCGGTCGGTTTCGCCCCGCCCCGCCTTCCCGGCGCGGGCGAGCGGTTTGAGGAATGGCTCGCCGGCGGCAACCACGGGACGATGCACTGGATGGCCCGCGACCCCGCCCGGCGGAGCGACGCGGCCAGCATCCGGAGCGCCAATGGGGGTTCGGCGCGTAACCCCGAGAGGACCGTCATCGCCTGCGGACTCAACTATTACGCGGGTGGTCCGGCCTCCGCACCTCCAGGCGGCGGGGTGATCTCGCAGTACGCGCGGGGCGAGGACTACCACCGGGTGCTGGATTCGAGACTCCGCGCCCTGGCGGCGTTTGCGGAGACCGGCGCCGTGGAAGCCGGACTCCTTCCCGAACGCCCGCCTGGCGCGCGTAGGCGGATCCCGACCCTCGTGGATCACGGTCCCCTGCTCGAAAAGGCCTTCGCCGAACGGGCCGGTCTCGGCTGGGTCGGCAAGCATTCGAACGTGATCGCGACCCGCGGCAGCTCCTGGTTCTTTCTCGGCGAGATCCTCTTCCCGGTGGACCTGCCGCCGGACGACCCGCATCCGAACCACTGCGGTAGCTGCAGGCGGTGCATGGCCGCCTGCCCCACCGACGCCATCGTCGAGCCCTACGTGGTGGACAGCCGGCGGTGCATCTCCTACCTCACCATCGAACTCCGGGGGCCCATCCCGGTCGAGTTCCGGGGGGCCATCGGCAACCGCATCTTCGGCTGCGACGACTGCCAGGACGTGTGCCCCTGGAACCGCTTCGCCGGGAAGGCGAGCGAGCCAAGGCTCGCGGCCCAGCCTGACGGGCTCCACACCGAGACGCTCGCGAACCTGTTGCGGCTCACGAAGGAGGAATTCCTGGCGCGGACCCGGCGGAGCGCCATCCGCCGCGCGGGCTACGCGGGTTTTCTCAGGAACGTGGCCGTCGCTCTGGGCAACGTCGGCGGTCCCGGGGCCTTCGAGGCGCTGGAAGGGGCGCTCGACCATCCCGAACCCCTCGTGCGCAGCCACGCGGCGTGGGGACTGGCCCAGGTGGACCCGACCCGGGCCAAACCAGCCCTGACAGCTCGGCTGGCGCGGGAACAGGATCCCGGAGTGCGATCCGAACTCGGCGCGGGTCTCGCGGCGGACCGCTGAAGGAGCCGCCGGGCGGCGAGGCCGCTGGCGTCCTACCGGATCGCGGCCTGCATCTCCTCGACGCTGACGAACTTCACCCGCGGCCGGCCTTCGGCCTTGCCGCGCGCGACCTCGAGGGCGTCGAGGGCCTTCCAGTCGGCGAAGGAGAAGTAGGTGGGAACGCGTTCGGCCACGAACCGCTCCACGGCTTCGGTGGCCGGGGACTCGGGCTCCCAGTGTTTGCCGGCGGCCACGTCTTCGAGCAGTACGTGGACGGTCTCAAGTGCGTCGGGCTTGTTGGTGCCGATCACGCCCGTGGGTCCCCGTTTGATCCAGCCGGCGCAGTACTGGCCCTCCTGGTGCTCGCCGTCGGGCGAGTCGAGCACCCGTCCGGCCTCGTGCGGGATCACGCCCCAGTCGTCGCGGAACGGGACATCGGGCAGGGCGACGCCGCGGTAGCCGACGGACCGGAAGACGAGGCCGGCATCGAGGTCTTCGAACCGGTCGGTGGCCCGCGGCCGGATCGTGCCCCGTTCGTTCCTGTAGAGCTCGTTGTGGACGAGCTTCGCGCGGGTCACCCCGCCGTCCTCGCCAGCGATCAGCTCCACCGGGGATACGAGGAAGCGCACGAAGAGGGTCCGCGGCTTGCCCGACCGCTCCTCCGCCGCGTACTGCTGGAGGATTTCGACCTTCCGGGCGGCGGACTTGTCCGCCCCCGAGTCCACCCACTCCTGGCTCACCGGGTCGAGCGCGGCTTCCTCCTCGAAGACCCGGATGTCGCCGCCCTCCAGCTCTCCGAGTTCCTTGATCTCCGGGTTCGTGAAGGCAGCCTGCGCGGGGCCCCGCCGCC
This sequence comes from Acidobacteriota bacterium, assembly GCA_028877265.1. Classification (GTDB taxonomy): domain Bacteria; phylum Acidobacteriota; class Vicinamibacteria; order Marinacidobacterales; family Marinacidobacteraceae; genus Marinacidobacterium. The sequence continues at coordinate 4,340 of JAPPGX010000048.1, read as the reverse complement.
CGAGCATGTGGACCTCCCGGATCCGGCTCTCGGCGAGCTGCTCGAGGGCGTAGTCGGCGATGTCGGTCGTCTTCAGCTCGTCGATGGACCGGGTCAGGACCCGGCAGACGTCCACCGCCACGTTCCCGACTCCGACAACCGCCACCGATTCCTGGGAAAGATCGAACTCCCGATCACGGTAGTCCGGGTGGCCGTTGTACCAGGCCACGAACTCGGTTGCCGCGTGGCTCCTGGGCAGAGACTCGCCCGGGATCCGCATGGCCCGGTCCACCTGGGCGCCCACGCAGTAGATAACCGCGTGGTAGTAACGCCGGCAATCGGTCAGCCGGATGTCGCTGCCGAACTCCACGCCGCCGTAGAAGCGGAAACGGGGGTTCTGGGCGGTGCGCTCGTAAACCCGGGTCACGTTCTTGATCTTCTGGTGGTCCGGCGCCACACCGCCGCGCACCAGGCCGTACGGGGTCGGGAGCCGGTCGTAGAGGTCCACCTCCACGGTGAGCCCCTCGGCCTTGAAGAGATGATCCGTTGCGTAGAAGCCGGTCGGGCCGGATCCGAAGACCGCGACCCGCAGCGGTTGGTCGGGGGTGCCGGGAGTCGTCATTTGGGCGCGGAGTATAGGTGCGGGAGGGGTGTGCGGGACGGTGGTCTGGCGGGCGAACTTGCGTGCCGTGAGAGGGACGGGAGTTACGACGTGCTCGGCGCGGAGCGCCGCGCGTGCCGGTGTGAACACCGGCGCTCCCGCTACCTTCCGATGACCCGGTAGACGGCGGGGATGACGAGCAGGGTGAGCGCGGTGGAGAGGAGCAGCCCGCCGATGACCGCGATCGCCATGGGGGTCCGCAGCTCGCTGCCTTCCCCGAGACCGATCGCCATGGGGAGCAGGCCCAGCACGGTCGTCGAGGTGGTCATCAGGATCGGGCGGAGGCGGACCTTGCCCGCCTGCCGCAGCGCCTCCAGCTTCGCCACGCCGCTCCGCCGGAGGCGGTTCGTGGTGTCGAGCAGCAGGATGGCGTTGTTCACCACGATGCCCGCCAGCATGATCACCCCGATCAGCACCACCACGCTCACCGTCACCGAGAAGAGCTTGAGGGCGAAGATGACCCCCACCAGCGAAAACGGCACGGAGAAGAGGATGACGAAGGGATGGAGCAGCGACTCGAACTGCGAGGCCATCACCAGGTAGACCATGAACACCGCGAGCAGGATCGCGAACTGCATGCTCGCGAAGGAGGTCTCCATCTCCTCCTGCTGACCCCCGAGCCGCCAACTGAAACTGGCGGGCATGGAGATGCCTGCCATGAGCGCCTCGATGTCGGTGGCCACGCTCCCGAGGTCCCGGCCGACGATGTTCGCGGTGATGGTGGCGACCCGCTCACCGTCGGCGCGGCGGATCTCGGCCGGGCCGGTCACCTCGTCGACGTCGGCCACGCTGGAGAGCGGAATGGTGGCGGTGCCGCCGTCGGAGATGTTCAGATTCCGCAGATCCGCGACGCTGTCCCGGAACGACTCGTCGGTGCGGAGCCGGATGTCGATGGACCGGTCCTCCCGCTGGATGTCGGTCGCCACGTCTCCGAGCACCTTGGACCGTATGAGGGTCCCGAGCTGGTTCACGTTGTAGCCGAGCGCCGCCACCCGGTCGCGGTGGAACCGCACCTGGAGCTCCGGGTTCCCTCCCTCGGTGGATGACTTCACGTCGACGAGGCCGGGAATCTGCCTCAGACCGGCCACCGCCTCGTCGGCGGTCCGTTCGAGCATGGTGAGGTTGAAGCCGCGAATCTCCAGCTCCACCGGGGTCCGGAAACTGAAGTAGGACGGACGCCCGAAGATGTAGAGGAGATCCTGGTCTCCTTCGAGGTGCGGGCGCAGCTCCGCCATCGCCGCGTCTTCGCGGCCGCGATCCACGGGCGGGTCCAGCACGACCGTGAGCTGGCCGATGTTCTCGCGCAGTTCACCGGCGGCGCCGCCCTGCTGGCTGCTGGTCCCCACCGTCGCGTATACGGTGCGCACCCCGGGAATCGCGGCGGCGGCTTCCTCGAGACGCCCGATGCGCCGGGAGTTGAGATCCAGGTGGGTGCCGGCCGGGAGCTCGGTGTCCACGTAGAACTCTCCCTGGATGAGTTCGGGGACGAGTTCCGTCCCGAGCGAAGGAAGGGTGTAGAGCGCCCCGGCGAAGAGCGCCACCGCCAGTGCCCCAACGCGGAACGGATGGTTCAGGGCCCCGTTCAGCACCGGCGGATACGCGCGGACGATGCCGTCATAGACGAGGCGGAAGAGCCGGCTCGGCAGCCACAGGATCCCCTTGATGACCAGATCGACGCCCCGGATGACCCCGAAGACCACCCACAGGACGCCCTTGCTGACGGTGGTCACGACCTTCCCGAAAAGCCGGCCGGCCTTCGTCCGGAACGAGGCCTGTTCGGATGCACCCACGGCGCGGAACTCCCGTGAAGCCAGCATCGGGATCAGGGTGAGCGCGACGAGCAGCGAGACGGCGAGCGAGAACGTGACCGTGAGCGCCTGGTCTCCGAAGAGCTGCCCGGCGATCCCCTCGACGAACACGATCGGAACGAACACGCAGACCGTGGTCATGGTGCTCGCGACCACCGCCTGGCCAACCTCGCCGGTGCCGGCCTGCGAGGCCTCGACGAGGCCCATCCCCTCCTGCCGTTTTCGCTTGATCGCCTCCAGCACCACGATGGAGTTGTCCACCAGGAGCCCGATCCCCAGGGTGATGCCGCCGAGCGACATGATGTTGAGCGAGACGCCGGACACGTACATCAGGAAGAAGGTCCCGATGACGGAAATGGGGATGGAGACCCCGATGATCAGCGTGGAACGGAGTTCCCCGAGGAAGAGGACCAGCACGAGGATCGCGAGGATTCCCCCCATCACGGCGGTCTGCAGGACCTCGGAAACCGACTGGCGGATGTAGCGCGCCTGGTCCGTCACCAGGGTCAGCGCGAGGTCCTCCCCCACCTGGTCCAGCCGCTCCTCGAGTGCCTCGACCCGCACGAGCACCTCGTCCGCGACGGTCACCGTGTTCGTCCCGCCTTCCTTGTAGACGGCGATCTCGATGGACTCCCTGCCGTCGATGCGGGTGATGACCTCGCGTTCCTTGGCGCCGCGCCGGATGGTGGCCACGTCGTCCAGCCGGATCACGGTGCGTTCCGCGTCCACCACGATGTTGCGCATGTCCTCGGGACGCTCGAACTCGTTGATGGTGCGGACCAGGTACTCGGTGCCGCCGTCCAGCAGGCGCCCGGCGGTGAGGTTCACGTTCTCCTGGCCAAGCCGATTGACGACGGCGGGGACCGAAAGCCCCAGGTTCGCCACCTTCCGCTCGTCGATCTCCACGTGGATCTCTTCCTCGAGCCCGCCGCTGACCAGCACGGCGGCAACGCCCTCGACGCGCTCGAGGTTGCGCTGGATTTCCTGCTCCGCGATCAGCCGCAGGCGGACGAGATCCTCGTTGCCGGTCAGGCCGAAGCGGAGGATCGGGTCCAGCGAGGGATCGAAGCGCAGCAGGGTCGGCCGCGGCGCGTCGAGCGGCAGCCGTACCACGTCGAGGCGTTCCCGCACGTCGAGGGCCGCCATGTCCATGTCGGTGCCCCAGCCAAACTCGAGGGTGACTTCGCTGAGGTCGGGCCGCGAGGAGGACACCACCCGCACCACGTTGTTGACCACTCCCACCGCGTTCTCGATGGGCCGGGTGATCAGGTTCTCGATCTCGCTGGGAGCGGCGCCCTCGTAGTCGGTGCGGACGTTCAGCGACGGATAGGTGATGTCCGGGAGCAGGTCCACGGACAGCCGGTCGAACCCGACCACGCCGAACACCACGATCGCGATGAACAGCACCACGACGGTGACCGGGCGCCGGATGGAGAAGTCGACGATGCGCATCGGTCGGTGCTGTCCGTGAGGGGGTGTGGCCTAGCCCTGAGGCCGGCGGCGGCGGGCGACGATCTCCTCGATCTGTTCTTCCGTCATTCCCCGCTCGCGAAGGCGCTCACGGAGCGCCTCGAGCTGTTCGGGCGTCGGCGGCTGTGCGCGGGACTCCCCTTCCTGCGGGGACGGCCCCCAGCCGCGCTGGACCCGCTCCTCGATCTGCGCGTCGGTCAGGCCCATGGAGCGGAGGCGACCCTTGATCGCTTCCTGGGTCTCGGGAGGGAGGCTCTCGAAGGAACCCGGTCCCGACTCCCGCCGCGGGGCAGCACTGGCATTGCCGGCGGGCCGCGCCCGGGAATCGGCGCCGCCACCGGGAGGCCGGGAGGCCGCGCCCGGAGCGGGTGTCGGCGCCGCTTCGGCGGCGGCCGGCGCTTCGCGCGCCGGCGGAGCTGGCG
>JAPPGX010000097.1 GCA_028877265.1 Acidobacteriota bacterium | reverse complement strand
GGACCGCCACGAGGCTAAGTAGCGTCGTGCGGTTTCGCTGCGCTCTCGCGCAGCGATGCCGGCCGGAGGCCGGCGCTCCGAGCCGGTGCGACATCCAGCTCAACAGCGGTCCGCGGCTCCCCTTCGCGGCCCGGAGCGGCTGCCGTAGGGGCGAGCGGAGTAGCGACGTGGGGGGGGGGGGGGGGGGCCGGGGCCCGGGGGTGGGGGGGCGGGCCGCCCGGGGGGGCGGGCGGCGCGCGCCCCCCCCCGGCGATGAGGGGGGGGGGGGGGGGGGGGGGGGGGGGTGGCCGGGCGGGGGGGGGGGGGGCCCCCCCCCCGTGCCGGTCGGAGACCGGCGTTCCAAGCCGGTGCACCGTGCGACTCAGCAGCGAGACGCGCTTTGCGGGCCTGCGGCCCGCGTGCCGGCCTGAAGACCGGCGGTCCCCGAGCCTACGGGCCGGCGGGGTGGAGGGCGCCGGGGTCCGCGGGTTGGAGGGTGCGGCGGCGCTTGGCGCGGTAGGTCGCGATCGCTTCGGAGAGGCTGTCGAGGCTGTCGTAGGTGATCGGGACGATCACGAGGGTGAGGACCGTCGCGACGGTGAGTCCGAAGATCACCGCGACGCCCATCGAGGCCCAGAACTGCGAACTCTCGCCGCCCGTGGAGACGGACAGATTGAAGAAGTCGATGTTGAGCCCGAGCGTCAGGGGCACGAGACCCAAAACGGTGGTCACTGCGGTGAGCAGCACTGGGCGCAGCCGGATGGATCCGGCCTCCACCACGGCATCGTGCCGGCTCAGGCCCCGCTCGCGGAGCTGCCGGACGAAGTCGCAGAGCACGATCGCGTTGTTGACGACGATTCCGGCCAGGGAGATCACCCCGATGCCGGTCATGATGATCCCGAACGCGGTCCCGGTGATCATGAGTCCCCAGAGCACGCCGATCACCGACAGCGCCACCGAGGTGATGATGGTGAGCGGGAGGATCAGCGAGTCGAACTGGGTGACGAGCACCATCAGGATGAGCAGCAGCGCGATGACGAAGGCCCGCGAGAGGAATTCGGTCGCCTGCAGTTCCTCTTCGTTCGCTCCCGAGAACTCCCACCGGTAGCCCGCCGGCCAAGCCATCGCGTCGAGTTCGGCGGCGACCTCCTCGCGGACGCTCGCCTCGGTGCGCCCGGAGTCGCGCACGACGTCGCCCTCGATCGTCGCCACCCGGTTGAGATCCACGCGCCGGACCGCGGCGGGACCCACGCCGTGCTTGAGCTCCGCGACGGTTCGGATCGGAACCGGAATGCCGTCCTCGTCGGGCACGGTGAGCTCGCCGATGTCGTCGAGCGAGCGCCGCGCCTCGGGAGTGAGCCGCACCCGGATGTCGTGCTCGTCCTCGCCGACCCGGTACTTGGAGGCCTCCGCCCCCAGGATGCCGGTCTGCACGGTGGCGGCGATGATCTGGGTGTTCACGCCCGAGCGCATCGCCTCCTCCCGGTCCACCTCGACGCGGAGCTCCGGCTTGCCGCCCTCGAGGTCGTCATCGAGGTTGACGAGTCCGTCGATGCCCCGGACCCGCGCCTTCACCTCTTCCGCGAGCCGCTCGATCTCGTCGAGTTCCTCGCCGAGGATCCGCACCGACACCGCAGCCCCGGTCGGCGGGCCGTCCTGGGGTGCGTCCACCTTGACGTTGGCCCCGACGATGTCGGCAAGCCCCGCGCGCACCACCTCCATGGTCTCGAAGGTGTTGCGGACCTCCCGGTCGGACCGCTCCTCCAGGTAGAGCGACACCTGGCTCCGGTTGGGGCTGCCGCCGCTGCCGCCCGGACCCATGCTGACCCCGGTGGAGCCCACGTTCGCCACCTGGTGTTTCATGTCCACCGTTCCGGTGGTCAGCGCTTCGATCTGCCGGACGACCGCGTCCGAAGCGTCCAGGCTGGAGCCGCCCGCGGTCTCGACGTCGATGGTGATCTGACGCGGCTCGACCTCCGGGAAGAGCTCGACCCCCTTGCCGATCACCCCGTAGATCCCGACCGTTCCGACCAGGACCGCGCACATCATCCAGATCCAGCCCGAACGGTGATCGGTGAGGTAGGGGGTCCAGCCGAACGGGCGCCTGATCAGGCTCCAGACGAACCAGAAGACCCCCTGGAGCACGAAGGCCAGCACCCCGATGCCGGCGAACCCGGCCACCGCGGGCAGGAGCGCGTTCGTCTGGAAGAACATGCCGCCGAGCGCGAGCGACGCGCCGAGGCCCAGGAAGATCACGAACGCCGCCGGAAGCGCCCAGTTGCGAAGGAACCAGGAGCGCGTCCCGGCGTCCGGGCCCGGCCGGAGGGACCACTCGAGGAGCCGCCGGTAGCCGCGCCGGAACGGATGTTCCTCGGTGTCGGCCTTCTTGACGCCGCGCCGCGGCGGCTTCATCAGGTGGGCGCAGAGCGTCGGATTGATGATGAGCGCCACCACCAGCGACGCCGAGAGCCCGATGATGAGGGTCACCGGCAGGTAGGACATGAAGTCCCCGATGATCCCGGGCCAGATCAGCAACGGCGAGAACGCGCAGAGCGTGGTGATCGTCGAGGCGATGACCGGGCGGGCGACTTCGGTGGTGGCCTCGAAGGCAGCGTCCGGACCCGCGTCGCCGTGCTCGCGGTGGCGGTAGATGTTCTCGACGATCACCACCGCGTTGTCCACCAGCATCCCCAGCATGAGGATGAGGCTGAACAGCACCATCATGTTCAGCGTGTAGCCGATCCAGCCGAGCACGAGGAACGAGGCCATCATCGAGAGCGGGATGGCCACTCCCACGAAGAACGAGTTCCGGAGGCCCACGAACGCCATCAGGCATCCGACCACCAGCAGCAACCCCGAAATGACGTTGTTCTCGAGCTCGTTCACCATCCGCCGGATCTCGACGGAGATGTCGCCGACCACCGCGGTGTTGATCCCCTCGGGCAGCATCTCGTCCCAGCGGTCGAGTTCGGCGTTCACGAGGTCGGCAACCCCCACCAAGTTGGCGCCGGTACGTTTTTCGATGCTCAGGGTCACCGACGGTTCCTGGTCCACCCGCGAGCGGCTGGTCTGGTCCTCGAAGCCGAAGACCACGTCGGCCACGTCGCGCACGAAGACCGGCTCGCCGTCGCGGACCTTGATCACGAAGTCCTCGATCTCCGAGGGCTGCCGCACCTCCGCGGGGAGACGGACCAGATACTCGAGTCCGCCGACCGCGATCTCGCCGCCCGGGACGTTGCGGTTTTCCCGCGCGACCGCGACCACGACGTCGGAGAGGCTGAGCTCGAAAAAGGCCAGGCGCTTCGGGTCCACCTGCACGTGGACCTCGCGCTCGCGGCCTCCGATCACGTTCGCCCGGTTGACCCCGGGGATCGTCTCCAGGTCCTCCTTGATCTCCTCGGCCACCTCGGTGAGGCGCTGGCTTCCCACCGGCCCCGACAGGGTGACCACCATGATGGGGACCTGCGAGAAATCCATGTCCTGGACCCGGGGGTCTTCGGCCTCCGGGGGCAGGTCGGATTTCGCCAGGTCCACCTTTTCGCGGATGCTCGCCAGCGCGGTTTCGAGATCGGTTTCGGGGTTGAACTCGACCGCGATGCTGGAGAAGCCCTCGCTCGTGGTGGAGCTGATCTCCTTGATCCCCGAGACCGCCTGGATCTCCGTTTCGATGGGCCGGGTGACCAGCGTCTCCATGTCCGTCGGGCTGACGCCGGGATAGATCGTGTAAACGAGGATGAAGGGGACCTTCACCTCGGGGAACGACTCCCGGGGCATGGAGACGTAGACGCCGATCCCACCCAGGCAGAGGATGAGGATCAGGAAATAGACCGACAGTTGATGCCGGATGGCGTACTTGGTGATGTTCACGGCGCGCTCAGTCCCTCTGGGAAACCACCCGCACCGGCTGCCCGTCGAGCAGGTTCCGGTGTCCCTCGGTGATGAGCGTCTCGCCGACCTCGAGGCCGGAGGTAATCACCACCCGGTCTCCCTCGTCGGGGCCGAGCGTGATCGACCGGAGGCCGGCGGTCCCGTCCTCCAGAACGAAGGCGTGCAGGATCCCGTCGCGCTCCACGAGCACGTCGCGGGGGACCACCACGGCGTTCTCGAACATCCGGCGCTGCAGCCGGGTCCGCACGATCAGGCCGGAGCGCAGCGTGCCGTCGGCGTTCGCGACCTCCACTTCCGCCTGGAAGTTCCGGCCGGGCCGGGTGGCGCTGGGTGCGATGTAGGCGATGCGGCCTTCGAACGACCGGTCCGGATACGCGTCCACGCTGACTTCCGCCGGGCTGCCCACCGAGAAGAAGGCGATGTCCGTCTCGGGGATGCCGATGGTGGCGCGGAGCACCGAGGTGTCGTGGAGCACGGCGACCGGGCTCCCGGGTCCGAGCACTTCGCCCGGCTCGATGTCCCGCTGGACGATCACGCCGGACGCCGGCGCGAGGATCTCCGAACGGGAGAGCCGAAGCCGCGCCGATTCGACCCGGGCCACGAACCGCTTCCGGTTCACTTCCGCCCCCAGGAAGTCCTGCTTGGGGCTCGCCTCGCGCTCGACCAGGAGCTTCGCCTGGGTGTAGTCCAGCTCCGCCCCCTCGAGTTCCGCCTCGGCCTCGGCCAGCGCCGCGCGCAGCAGGTCCGAACCGACGCGCGCCAGCAGCGCCCCCTTCTGGATACGGTCTCCCTTGTCGAAGCGGACCTCTTCGACCGCGCCCCCCAGTTCGGAGGAGATCATCACCTCGGCCCGGGGTTCGAGCCGGCCCGAGATCTCCAGGACGTCGGTGAGGAGTCCGGGAAGGATGGACGAGGTTTCCACCGCGGGCCGCAGATCGACGGCGTCCGCAGTCTCCGCTCCCGGCTCGGCGGCGAAGCCGTCCTCCTGGCCGCACCCCGTTCCGATCAGGATCAGGGGAGCGACCGCAAACGCCAGGAGCGCCTGGCGCGGGATCTTCAGGTTGGCGGCGGGTGTCACCGTTCTTCCTCCAGTTCGGGCGCCGGGTGCCCGGCGTCCGCAGCATCCGCGGCGCGGACGGGGGCCGTGTCGGCGATTACAGAGTGCGGGGCGTTCGCGGGGTAGCCGACGAGGTACTTCAATTCCGCCAGCGCATTCAGCGCGTCATGGGTGTGACGGGCCTTTTCGAGCTCGACGTCCCGGCGGGCCTGCACGGTCTCCATGACCAGGTAGGCCGTCGCGGCGCCGGCAGTGAGTTCTTCACCCGCTACCCGTTCCGCTTCCATGGCCTCTTCGAGGGCGAGCGTGGCCTCCTCGATCGCGGTCAGCGCCGCCTGCCAGTTGGCGGTGGCGTTCCGGAGCGTCACCTCGAGGGTGGACTCGTACTCGTTCTGCTCCCAGTCGTTCTGGGTCACCTGCGACCGCAGGCTGGCGACCCGCGAGCCGCTGCCGAACCCGTCGAAGAGGTTCCAGGTCAGCGAAACCCCGGCGTTCCAGTTGTGCAGTTGCAGGTCGTAGGTGTTCTCGAGCGTGAAGGTGTTGATGCCGTACGAGGCGTTCGCCCGAATCTCCGGGCGCGAATCCGCCATCGCCAGATTGGTCTGGACACCCAGCAGTTCGCGGTCGAGCGCGAACTGGCGCACCGTGGGCCGCTGCTGACCGGCGAGTTCCATCAGCGCCTCGGCCGGCAGGATGCGAGGCAGGGGATCGGGCAGTTCCAGATCGTCGAGGACCTCGATGGCCTTCGACTGCTCCCGGCCGACGAGCGCGTTGATTCCGGCCCGCTCCACCGTGAGGGCGTCCTCGGCGTCCGCCAACTGGCGGCGCAGCCGGGAGAGTTGCACCCGGGCCCGCAGGACGTCGAGACGCGCCCCCGCTCCGAGCTCAAGCCGGTCGCGCGCGAGGTCCAGTCCGCGCTCGCTGGTCTCCACGGCCTGCTGGAGGACGTCGCGGGTCCGCAGTCCGAGCAGATAGGAGTAGAGGCGGGTGACGGTGTCGCGCGCGATGCGGTTCTGCACTTCCTGGAGTTCGGACTCGACGCGCGCCCGGCCAACCTCCACTCCGCGAAGCGCCGGGCGCAGGCCGAAACTCCAGAGGACCTGCGACGCCTGGAAGTTCCACAGGTAGGTGCCGAAGGTGAACGCGCCGCCGAAATCCCCCGCGCCGCCCCCTCCGAAGGGGAAGCCATCGGAGCTGTCGCCACCGTCGGGACTGTCGATCAGCCGCGAGAAGAAGGGGCTGTTGCGGAAGCCCGGGTCGCGGGTCTGGGCGAACTGGAGATTCAGGTCGAGTTGCGGCAGGTAGGGAGAGCGCGCCTCCCGCACCAGGCTCGGGAACTCGGCGAGGCGCTCGCGGGTAAGCCGCACCTCGGGGTGCAGCTCCGACGCGACGTCCACCGCCTGCGAGATCGTGAACGCGAGCGTTTCCTGCTCGAGGAGGTCGCGATACTGGTTCAGCACCCGGTCGGTGATGGCGCTTTCCCGCTGCTCTCCCGCACTCGGCTGGGCGGCCGCCACGGGCGCGAGGGCCAGCAGCAACGTCGTGGCGCCCAACGCTTTCCACCGGCGGCTGCCGCGCGCATCGAGAGATTTCATCGGTTCTCCTTTCGGCGGTTTCCATCCTGCCGCCGGGCCGGATCGGGCACGCTCCGCGACCGGCGAGACCTCCTCCCTGTCCGGTCGCGGGCGGTTTCCCCGGCCCGGACCCCACCAGCCATCAGAGCCACGCACGATCAGGTACTCGGCATCAACGATCCGGACCGTCCGTGTGTTCCGCCGAAACTCTAGCCCGCAGTGCCGCGGGCGAGTAGCGCTGCTCAGCCGGATGGCACCCTCGGCTGGGACCGCCGGTCTTCAGACCGGCACGGGGGGGGGGGCCCCCCCCCCCCC
>JAPPGX010000198.1 GCA_028877265.1 Acidobacteriota bacterium | reverse complement strand
ATTCCTCCCTCACGCGCCTTGTCAGCCGGGCGCCTCGCCGTTCTCGGTGCTCACGTCACTTTCTCCCCAGGCTACTCGCGGTTCGTGACCGGGGCGTCGATCCCGCGGCCAGCCTGGAACCCCCTCGGCATCGTGCCCGAGCGACGCCCGGCCACGAACCACGACGAGCAGGCGAGCGACAAGGTACGATCCTCTGCCCGGCGGCGAAACCTTCGTCCGAAACGGGCGCTGGAGAGGTGCTGGAGTGGCTGAACAGGGCTGCCTGCTAAGCAGTTGCGCGGGATACCGCGCCGAGGGTTCGAATCCCTCCCTCTCCGCCGCGCCGCCGGTCCGCGGGCGCCTGCTCGCGGCGGCCGCTCTGAGTTCGTATCTCGCGGCACTTCCTGCGCCCGGAGCCGCACAGCCGACCGGGGGGGTGGACGGCGTCGTACTCGACGCCACCGGGGGCGTACTGCCGGGCGCCCGGGTGTCCCTCGTGCTTCCGGAACGCGGGGTCCGGCGCGATCAGGCCGCCGGTCCTTCAGGACGGTTCGGTTTCGCCGGACTTGAGCCTGGCGCCTGGACCATCACCGCGGCGCATCCCGGATTCGAGGACTCGCCACCCACCGAAGTCCTGGTGGACGCGGGGTCGGTCGTCGAAGTCAGGCTGCAACTGGCGATCGCCGGGATCACCGAGAGCGTCGCGGCGGTCTCCCGTCTGCTCGACTTACGCGGCAGTGGGGTGCGGGAAACCATCGACCGGCCACTGCTCGAGGACCTCCCCAACACGCGGGATATCTGGACGGTGCTGGAGCAGACGCCGGGAATCATGATGTCCAAGATCAACGTGGGAGGGGCCGAAAGCGGCCAGCAGTCCCTGTTCTCGGCGGCGGGCTCGGCGTGGACGCAGAACCAGTACTACCTGAACGGCGTGAACGTGACGGACCCCGCGGCGATGGGGGCGAGCATCGCCTACTACTCCTTCGACACCTTCGAGGAAATCGAGGTGTCCACGGCGGGACACCGGGCGGAAATCCAGACCCCGGGCGTCTTCCTGAACATCGTCACCCGGCGCGGCACCAATCGGTTCGCCGGCAGTGGCAGCTTCTTCTACGAGCACGAGCGGTTCCAGGCGGAAAACCTCGACGACGCGCTGCGCGCCCGGGGCGTGGGACAGGCCAACCGTCTCAAGTCGCTCCTCGACGGGAGCGTGGAACTCGGCGGCCCCGTACAGCGTGACCGCGCCTGGTTCTACTTCAACGTCTCGCGATTCCGGGTCGAGCCGTTCCTGCCGGGCTTCTTCTTCGAGGGCGGCGAACCCGGCGTGGACCTCACCGAGCTGAACAACGTGCTGGCCCGGGGCAGCGTGCGGGTGGCCGAGGGACACGAGATCGGACTGTTCTTCTACTCGAACGGCAAATACCGGCCCTACCGGGGGGCGAGCCTCTTCCGGCCCCGGCCGGAGACAACCTTCCACCAGGACTCGACCGCCACGCTCGGACAGGTCTCCTGGTCCGGCGTGTTCGGCGAGTCGCTGCTCGTGGAAGCGCGCGCCAGCCGTCTGGATCTCTACTTCCCGTACGGACAGCAACCCGACCGCGAACCCGGGATTTCCCGCTGGGAGCTGAACACGGGCATCTGGTACGGCGGCTCGGGGACGAACACCATCTACGAGCGGGACCGTTGGCAGGGGAACGCCACGGCCTCCCTGTTCCGGGACGGGCTCTTCGGCGGCACGAACGAGTTCAAGGTCGGCATCGAAACCACCGTGAACCCGGGCCGCACCACCCATGACCTGCACGGCGGCATCGTCTACATCCACGACCGGGTGCGCCCTATCGAGGTCACGCTCTACAACGACCCGGTGGCGGTCCGGAACTTCACCCGGAACGTCGGTTTCTTTGCCCAGGACAGCCTCGTCCGAGGGCGGCTGGTCCTGGAGATCGGGCTCCGCGCGGACTGGTGGGGAGCCGGATACCCGGACCAGGAGAACGCTCCGGGGGCCTGGGAAGAGGCATTCCGCGGCTTCGGAATTCCCCGGCAGGTAGCCGGCGAACCATCCCTCGTGTCCTGGCTGGGGATCGCTCCGCGTTTCGGCGTCAACTACCGCCTCACCGAGGACGGCAGCACCCAGGTCCGGTTCAGCGCGGGGCGCTATCTCCACCAACTCGGTCTGAGTGTTCCGGGTTACGGAAACCCGAATGCCCGCGCGTCCGCGAGATTCCGCTTCGAAGACCGGAACTTCAACAACCTGGTGGACGCCGGAGAGGTGGACTTTTCCCAGCCGCTCCGCGTCTTCATTCCCGTGAGGAACGAAGTGGACCCGGACCTCCGGCAACCCTTCACCGATGAACTGACCCTGGGAATCCATCGCGAGATTCCCTGGGGGATCACCTTCGGCCTCACCGGCATCCTGCGCCGCGAGCGGAACCTCCTCGAAGACACGGATGTCGGCGTCCCGGCGACCGCGTGGCGCCCGGTTCCCCATCTGGATCCGGGCCGCGACTTCGTCCGCGGCAGCGAAGACGACGTCCCGATCACGCTCTGGCTCCAGGATCCCGCAACCCGTGGAGCAAGCCGCTTCCGGTTGTACAACCCGGGAATCAGCTCCAGCTACCAGGGGCTCATCCTGGAAGCCCGGAAGCGGTACGCGGCCGGCTGGCAACTCCTGGCCTCGGTCACGGTGAGCCGCTCGATCGGCTGGCTGCCGGGTCCGGGCGACCAGATCGACGAGGCCACCGGGTTTCCCGGCCCCCTCCTGAACAACCCGAACCACGGTGATCTCCACGAGGGCCCGACGTTCTGGGACCGCCCGTTCATCGCCCGGGTGTCGGGGAGCTACCGCCTGCCCTGGGGCTTCGCGGTGGCGGGCTCCTTCCGGGCGCACTCCGGCTGGCCCAACTACCGGTCCGTCATCTTCACCGAGACGCTGGACGGGAGGCCGCTTCCGCAGGGTAGTACGGAGGTCATCGTGGAGCCGCCCGGGGCGGCCCGGTCACCGGCGGTGCCGATCCTCGACCTCCGCCTCGATCACCGGCTGGACCTTCCGGCAGACGCGGAGTTCTCGACCTATTTCGACGTCTTCAATGCGCTGAACCTGAACAACGTGGTGGGCGAGGGGTCCCGCGACGACTCCTTTGGAGCGGTGGTCGGGATCCTGCCTCCCCGAGTGGCGCGGGTGGGGGTGCGGCTGCGGTTCTGAGGCAGTCCAGACGGACCCCCTGCGCGGATTGGCGTCGAGCCGCCGCGGCGCTGCGCGCCGCTGTGCCGGCTAAAGCCGGCGTTCCAAGCCGGCGCTGCTAGCGGGGTGGGGGTGCGCTGATTTCGGCGAGCCGCTCGCGGAGGAAGGGCTGCTCGGGATTCATCTCCAGTGAACGCTGGAATGTCGTGCGCGCCTCGTCCAGGCGTCCCACCTGGGCGTAGGCGTCTCCGAGGACGTTCAGCAACCCGAATCCCGGCGTGCGCAGCGAAAGGGCGTGTTCCAGGTGGGTCACGCTCTCCTCGAAGCGGTTCTGGAAATAGCGGACGAAGCCGATGCCGCTGGCCACCTCGAAGACCTCCGGGAACTGCTCGACCATGGGCTCGAGGAGCGCTGCCGCGTCCGCCACCCGGCTCGTCTGTATGTAGCCATGGGCGAGCTTCCAGCGCGCGGCCGGCAACTGCGGGTTTCCGGACGCTACCGCCGCTTCGTACTCGCGGAGCGCGTCCTCGAAGCGTGACAGCGTCAGGTACTGGTCGCCCCGCACCAGCGGGAGGAGACCCGGAGTCTCCGGATTGAAACCCCGGCGGTACACGAACGCGGCGCGCGGGACCCCGGCGCGTGGGGAAACCTGGATGCGGCGGTCACGCTGGTCCAGCAGCGCGCCGCCCGGGTCTTCGAGCCGGGCCCGCAGCCAGTAGCTCCCGCCGACCCCGAGATCCAGCGGCATCCGGGCCAGAACCGCGCCGGCGGCGGGAACACCCGCGGTCAGTTCGGCGAGGGGTTCCCCCTCCGGGCTGCCCGAATCGTCGGCGAGCAACTGGAACCGGATCTGCTGGTCCTCGCCCGCGTCCATCACGTGCGCGAAGGCGTAGAGCACGTTCCCGAGGGCGAAGAGACCGTCCGCGGCCGGCTGGACGCGAACGCTGCCGACCTGGAACGTTCGGATCGCGTCGGGGCTGGGCGCCTCCATCAGGTCGGTGCCGTCGAACCCGGCGACGATTCCCGCGATCCGGGACGAACCGGCCTCGGCCAGGCCGGTGGTGTCGATCTCCGTCTCGAGCACCGTGAACTGCTGAGCCGCGCGGTTGCGGACGATCACGCTGAACTCGTACTGCCCGGGCAGCAAGGGGACGCTGTCCTGGTACGCAAAAGGCGACGCCTGGACGTCCCGGACCTGCGCCGGGGTGAGCTCCAGGTAGGCGGGGCGGTCGATGGCCAGCACTACCACGTCATCCTCGTTCACCGCTTCGACAGAGATGTCGAGGGTCGTATAGAACGACGTCTGGTCCTCGTCGGTCTCGAGCGTGAAGTTCTGGGGGTCGATCTCGACGCTGAAGTGGACGAACGGCGTACCGGAGGGGCCTCCGGTGACTCCGAACACTCCGCGGCTCGGGACGAAATTGAACGAGTAGTCGGCCGAGACCCGATCCCGGTAGCGGAGCCAGGCGTCGGCGTAGTCGGTGCGGATCGCCCGGCGCGGCGAGTCCTCGACGCGCGCGATCAGAAGGTCGCTCGACAACGAGGCCCTGCCCGTCGTCCAGTCGCCCGGCTCCGACGGATCGAACGAGAGCGATGCGTTGGCGAGTTCGGCGTCGATGCGCTGCAGGGTCTCGTAGGCCTGGACGTTTCCTTCCGGGCCGGGACCCTGCGTGTACTGCCCCCTCACCAGTGACTGGGGCCCGTCCACGACGGGGTGATACAGCCGGTATTCGCCGATGTCGTGGCGCTTGAAGAAGACGAGATAGAAGAACGACGGCAGACCCTTTTGCACGTCTCCCTGGTAGAACCAGAGTTCTGACGAGACCACCTCGTTGTAGCCGTCGAAGGAATGCCGTTCGCGCGGTTCGCCGAGCAGGATGTAGTAGCGGCCACGATCGGTGCGCCAGCCCGCCCGGAAGGTGTCCCGGCCGAGGTACTTGTTGGCGTATTCCATCCGGGCGTAGTGCTCGTCCCGGAACTCGTTCGCCGGGGTGGCCGGATAGGGATCGCGTTTCTCCCAGAAGACCTCGATGAAGCGGGTCCGCTCCTCGAGCGTCTCGAGGCTGAGGAACACGTCCTCCTCCCGATCGGTGATGATGTAAACCACCTCTTCCTCGAGCCAGGTGCGGTGGTCCTCGCGGAGCCGCTCAAGCCTCTCGTCCCGGCTGAGTTCGTCCTGGGCGGCCAACGCCATCGCCGGCAGGACAGCCAGCAGAACGGCGAGCCGGGCTGACCGTCGCACTGTTCTCATCACTGGGCCTCACGAAGAACGGAGCCGAAGGTCTCCGGAGGGCGCCGGCCGAACCGGATGCCGTGGCGTTTGAGCATCTCGTTCAGGGTGGTGGGCTTCAGGCCCAGGACCTCCGCAGCGCGCTTCTGAATGCCGCCGACCCGGTCGAGCGTCTCGAGCAGTAGCTGCCGTTCCACCTCGGAAATGTACTCGCGGAGCGTGACTCCGTCCTCAAGCGGCGGAACCGAGGCGACCGAGGCCCGTGATGTCCGGCTCCGGACGGCGTCCGGCAGCAGGGAGATGTCGATGTCATCGGCCGGGGTCAGCACCACCGCCCGCTCGACCGCGTTTTCGAGCTGGCGCACGTTTCCGGGCCACGGACAGTCGAGCAGCGCCTGCATGGCGTCGGCGGAGAAGGAGAGCTGGTGCTTTCCGTTCTCGCCCCCGTACTTCCTGAGGAAGTGCTGAGCGAGCGCGGGAATGTCCTCGCGGCGGTCCCGGAGCGGCGGCAGGTGGATGTTGATCACATCCAGTCGGAAGTAGAGGTCCTCGCGGAATTTGCCCTGGTCGGCCAGCCGCTTCAGGTCCGTGTTGGTGGCGGCGATCACGCGGACGTCCACCTTGATCGTCTCGACCCCGCCGAGGTTCATGAACTCCTTCTCCTGGATCACCCGGAGCAGCTTCGCCTGGGTGTCCACGTGCACGGTGCCGATCTCGTCGAAGAAGATGCTGCCGCCGTCGGCAATCTCGAAGAGTCCCTTCTTGGGCGCCACCGCGCCGGTGAAGGCTCCCTTGAGGTGGCCGAAAAGGTTGCTCTCGAGCAATTCAGGCGGGAGGCTTCCCGAGTGGACGGTGACGAACGGGCGTTTCTTGCGCGGGCTGAGGCGGTGGATCGCTTTCGCAACCAGCTCTTTCCCGGTCCCGCTCTCGCCGGTGATCAGCACGTTGGACCGGGATCCGGCGACCTGTTCGATGAGCGCGTACACGTCCTGCATGCGCGGTGACTTCCCCACGAGTTCATCGAATCGCTCCCGACGGACCAGTTGCTCCCGAAGCGAACGGTTCTCCCGGGCGAGCCGTCGCTGGCGCACTCCGTTCCCGACGAGGTTCAGCACCTCGTCGTTCTTGAAGGGCTTGGTCAGATAGTCGAACGCGCCGCACTTGATCGCCGTCACCGCGGTTTCCACCGACGCGAAAGCGGTGAGCATGACGACCGTGATCTCCGGGTCGATCTCCCGGAGACGCTCCAGGACCTTGAGCCCGGAGATGTCCGGAAGCATCACGTCCACCACCGCCAGATCGATCGGTTCGCGATCCACGATCCGGATCCCCTGCTCGCCGTTCTCGGCGAGGCGCACCGAGTAGCCGGCCTGGCGCAACAGCGCCTCGAGGATCTCCCGCATCACCTGCTCGTCGTCCACGACGAGGACGGTCCCCCGGTTTCGACTCACTTACCTGGTCTCCGCGCTGCTGGCGGCTTTCGGAACCGCCAGCGACGCATCGCCGGAAGCCTGACGGTCAGCCGACGAATCCGCCGCCGGGAAACGGATGAGGAAACGGGTTCCGGTGCTCACGCTGCTTTCGACCTCCATCGCGCCGCCGTGTTCCTGGACGATTCCGTAACTGATCGACAGGCCGAGGCCGTTCCCGCCGCTCTTCTTGCGGGTCGAGAAGAAGGGGTCGTAGATGCGCCGGATGTCTTCGGGCGCGATCCCCTCGCCGGTATCGGCGACTTCGGCGATCACCTGCCCTCCCTCGCTGCGGGTGGTGAGCGTGAGCCAGCCGCCCGCGGGCATGGCGTCGAAGGCGTTCACCGCGAGATTCACGAAGACCTGCTGGAGCTTGTTCTCGTCGCCCCGGAGCGGCGGAAGCGCCGGATCGAGTTCCTTGCGGATGCGGATATGGGAACTCTTCAACTGATGGTCCAGGAGGGACAGCACGTCCCCCAGGACCCGGTTGAGGTTCACGATCTGGAAGTCCGTCTGTCCGTGCCGCGCGAAGTTGAGCAGGCCGTTGACGATCTTCGAGGCGCGCTCCGTCTGTTTCTCGATCTTGGTGAGGAGCGGGCGGCGGGGATCGTTCCGGGAGGTCTGGTCCTGGAGCATCTGAGTGAAGCTGGAGATTCCGGTAAGCGGCGTGTTCACCTCGTGCGCGACACCGGCCGCGAGGACGCCGAGGGAACTCATCTTCTCCCGGAGCTGCATCTCGTTCTCCATCCCGACGCGCTCGGTGATGTCTTCGAAGATGAGGATGGCGCCGTGGCGCTGCCCGGCCCCCGACATGAACGGGGCGGCCTTGACGTTCACGACGCGGTCCCGCCCATCGGCCGCCCTCAGGTTCATCCGGGAGATTCCGCCACCCTCGCTCCGGGAAAGCCATCCCTCACCAAGGCCGGCGTCGAGCGCCTGGCGAAGGCTCCTCGGGAAGACCGCCGCGTAGGAGGAATGGGCGACCTCGTGGCGGCTTCGCCCGTAGATGATCTCCATGGACCGGTTCCAGCGGACGACGCGGCCCTTGAGGTCGAGGACCACCACGCCGGCCGCCAGCGACTCGATCGTGTCTTCGCTCTGCTCCCGGAGCGCCACCACCTCCTCGTGCTTGGCCTGGAGGGAGCTGTAAAGGCGTGCGTTGACGAGGGCGGTCGCCGCCTGTGCCGCCACCGTGCGGAGCAGGTCCAGGTCCTCGGAGGAGAGTTCCTCGCCGTCCACGGTCTCGCCCAGCAGGAAGGCGCCCACGACCTCGCCCCGCGCGAAGCACGGGACGGCATTCAGCACCCAGACGCCTTCGCGGACCGGCGCCGGCATCTGGTAGGCGCGGGCGATCGCTCCGGCACTCAGCCGCTTCCGTACGGATGCGGACGCAGTGAATCGCTCGGAAGCGGCGATCTCCGTGTCGTCAAGGCCGTGCGCCGCCACGACCCTGAGTGCCGGAACGGCGGTGTCGGGCACGGCGGTGAGCAGCGCCACCCGCTGCATCCGGAAGGTCTCGGCGATGCGCTCCACCAGGCGGTTCGCCAGCGGAACCAGATCGAGCTGGGAGTTCATCTCGCCGGCCAACCGGGCGAGCGCCCGCCGGAAGTCGTAGTGCTCTCGATAGAAGAGCCGGTCGATCAGGCGCTCGGTGCGGGTCCGGAAGGCCGGGACCGCCAGCGCCGCCACGATAGCCGAGAGCACCGCGATGATCAGCGAGTGTTCGTCGCCCCCGAACCAGGTGGTTCCCGCCAGGAAGGCCGCGAGGAAGATCGCGGCGATGCCCAGCATCAACGAAGCCAGCAGGATCCCGCGCTTGAACAGGACCTCCACGTCCATCAGCCGGTACTTGACGATGGCGTAGGCGAAGGAAAGCGGGACCAGGACCACCGGCACGAGGGAGAGCTCCATTTCCGGCGTCGTGGGAAGTCCACCCAGATAGGGAACCGCGTAGATCAGCGCGAACGGCAGCATTCCGGCTCCGGTGCCCCAGACGATCCACTTGAGCTGTTTCGAGACCGTGACGCTTTCGGCGTTGCGATAGGCGTCCACGAACGCCGCGAACGCGGCGAGGGAATAGAGCGCCCACAGCACCGGCTCGAGGCGGTCCAGCACGAACTCGCTGCCGGTGATGACCCCGCCCCCCGGACTGAAGGGGGAGAAGTAGAGGATCCGGGAACCGATCGAAAGCCCGAGCAGGGCGAAGGACGGCGCGTACGCCCAGTGGAGCAGCTTCGGCCACCGCTCCAGGAATCGGCTGTGATTGGGAAAGGTCAGCGCGAAGTGCAGGAACACCGGAGGGAAGAACAACACCCCGATCCGGTCGAGCCAGAAGAAGAGGTGATCGAAGAGATCCAGTTCCCCGGTGAACGAGAACGAGAACGCGAGCAACCACAGCAGAGCGAGCCCGTAGAAGTGGGCCGACGCCGAGGCGCCGCGGCGGAAGGCGTAGACGAAGGTGCCGACCCCCCCGGCAAAGATCCCCACCGCCGCCAGGAACAGGTAGAGCGAGACGTTGCCGGTCGGGAGAGGCACTACGGAGAGCGTCATCCCCCGCCGCTCCCCCTCGCGGATCAGGACGTAGCGCAGGCGCGATCCCTCCGAAGCATCGTCGAGCACGCTGCGTACCTCGGCCGCGCTGTCCACCTCGATGGTCGTGCCACCGGCCCGGTCCGTGATGACCTGCAGCGCGTCGCCCACTTCGATGCCGGCTTGGTCCCCCGCCCCACCCGCTTCCACGCGCATGGCGACCACGCGGCCCAGCTCGTCACCCCACAGCACGCCGTCGTCCATGACGCCGGAGACCACCTGCCGCGCGACGTTCGTCACCGCGAGGGCGAGCAGCAGCGCGGTCGCTGCCACGGCGAGGGTGGAGCGGGTGACGCCGCGGAGGAGAGGCATGCCGTCAGTCGCCGGCCCGTGGATCAGGTGCCGGAACCCGCCATCTTATCCAATGCGACGGATAGACGTCGGGAGATTCAATGGATTGGATAACCGCCGTCTGCCGTTGGCATGCGACACCCCACCCCTCGCGGAAAGGCTGCTCTTGCGCGGTGAGTGCGGCTAGAAGCGAACGGCGAGGCCGCCCACGACGCGCCGGGGCGCATGGGCCACCGCGATCTCGTCCAGCAGGGACCGTCCCAGCATCTCGCGGAAGAAGAGATCGCGAACCGCGAGCGACAGCTCCCATTCGGTTCCGCTCCAGTCGGCGAAGGGGATGAGCTGGACCAACTCCACGTCGAAGCGGGCCGTGTGCTCGTCGGCGGCCGACAGGGCCGGATGCGCCGGCGTCAGACCGGGATGGCGGATCACGCGGTACGCCGCGGCCAGGCGGGTCCCCGAGGGACGAAGCCGCGCCAACACTTCGGCCGAGAGGTCATGGACTACAGCGGTGCCTCCGACCGGCAGCAGGAAGCGCGTCGCGTTCGTGACGTCCGGGCCACCCGGACCGACAAAGCCCAGCGGACCGGCGGGCCCTTCAAGCGATGCGTCGCCGCCCGGATTCCGGACGGCCGCCACCAGCCAGGAAACCCGGCCGCCCAGATCGAGCCGCCGGGTGACCTGCCCCATCTCGCGAATCCAGTCGAAAGCGAACCCCGTCGAGGAATAGTCGCCGGCGTTCGAGACATCGAAACGCCCTCCCGAAACCGGACCCGATTCGAACGTCCGCAAGAGCTGGTCGGTCGTGACCTCGCGGAACAGCCGGGCCGCGAGGACATGGTTGGGAGACGCCTCGAACTGGACGCCGGCCTGGTAGCGGGTGTTCCGCTGGGCGGCCTCCGAGCCGAACCACGACGGATCGAGGGCAAGCAGGTCGCCGTGCGCCACCCGGGACAGCAGCGCGGAGTCTTCTCCGATCGGGCCGTCCACCCGGACCGCCACCCCGCCCATCAGCGTCCAGTCCTCGGCCGCCCGGTACTCCAGGACCGCCCGCGGCGCGAGACCCCGGTGTCCGGTCAGGTACGAGAAGCGGCGATAGGTCAGCCCGGTGCTCAGGCTGGCCCGCCCGAGCGTGAAGTCATCGGCCACGAACACCGCGCCGTCCCATTCAGCCTGCGGTTCCTGGAGCAGCGCCAGATTCAGGATCGGCGCCGCCGGCGGGCGGTAATCGGGTGCATCGCCATAGACGTGCCGCTGGTAGGCGATCCCCGCAGCGAACTCGTGTCCGTCGAACTCCTCCATCGTGTAGGAGAGGTTCGCCGCCCAGGACGCGAACGCCGACTCCATGAGGCGGGCTTCGGCCTCCCAGTTGCCGCGCGCCGTGGACGGCAGTTCGAACCGCGTGTAGGCGATTCCCGAATCCACCGCCCGGCTCTCGGGGAGTCCGAGCGAGCTGCCCGATGCGGCGAAGAAGCCGAACTCGCCTTCCAGGGAAGCGAGCGCCGGGAAGCGGGACCCATCGTTCCACGGGCCCTCCCAAATGTTGTCGAAATCGATTCCCGCGCGACGGTCCTTCAGGACGTTCCGTCCGCCGCGCTGCAGCAGCCAGCGCAACTCCGAAAGCGTGCCGGTGCCCTGTTCCGATCCGATGGCGGCCATCTGGATCAGCAGGGTGTCCGCGAGCGACGCACCGCTGCGAACCAGCACCTGCGCCCGCGGCGACGGGAGGAATCCAGCCAGGTAGGCGCGCAGGCTGTAGAGCCCGGGGGACGCCTCGCCGACCTCGAACCGGCCTTCCTCGTCGGTGACCGCAAAGCGCGCCGCGCCGTCGTCGCTGTCCGCCGCGAAGACCGAGACCAGGGCTCCCGGAAGCGGGTTCCCATCCTCGCTCGCCACCACCCCCGAAATCTGAGCCAGAACGACGACGCCCGCGGACGCGGAGCCGGCCACGCTGGCCTCACCCGTCTCCCGGCCAGCCGGCGGTTCCTCGAAGACGGAACCCGGGACGGCGAGGGCGGGGGCCGCCAGCAGCAATCCCGCGTTCAGGCAAAGGGCCAGACGCCCATGCCCGCCGACAATCCGGGGATTCATACGCCGGTAAGTCAATCGCGCCACCCCCCCTTTGTCAAACGGCAACCGAATCCCGAACCATGAGCCAACGATCGACCTCTGGACTGCTATGTTTCGTAACGTCATGAAGTTGCCGGAGGAACGCCGTTTTCCCCGGGTGGCGGGAAGGCCGCTCTACGCTCCCGCCGCGGGGACACGGACGGCGAGAGTCAATCCATGACGCGGCGGATGGAAGAGAGCGACACCTGGATCGACCGGATTGCCGCCCGGGAGATCCTCGATTCACGAGGGAATCCGACCGTGGAAGCCGAGGTGTGGCTCGTCGGGGGCGCCAGCGGACGGGCTGCGGCGCCGTCCGGAGCCTCCACCGGGCGGCACGAAGCCGTCGAACGCCGGGACCGGGACGAGGAACGCTACCGGGGGCGGGGAGTGCTCGGGGCAATCAACGCCATCGAGGAACAGATCGGCCCCGAACTCGCCGGCGAGGACGCGGCGGACCAGGCGACCGTGGACCGGCTGATGATCGAGCTCGACGGTTCCGGAGACCGCTCGCGGTTCGGGGCGAACGCAATCCTGGCCGTTTCGCTCGCGAGCGCCCGGGCTGCGGCAACGGCCGCGGGACTGCCGCTCTACCGGTCCCTCGGCGGCGCCATCGCCGACACCCTGCCGGTCCCCTATTTCAACGTGCTGAACGGCGGCGCCCACGCCGACAACGCTCTGCTGGTCCAGGAATTCATGGTGGCCCCGCTGGGCTTCGACTTCTTCTCGGACGCGCTCCAGGCCGGAGTCGCCGTCTATCACGAACTGCGAGAGGTACTGGGCAAGCGTGGTCACTCGACGGCGGTTGGCGACGAAGGCGGGTTCGCCCCGGCGCTCGCGGACGCGGGCGAGGCGCTGGAGCTCCTGGTGGAGGCTGTCGAGAGCGCCGGCTTCGCGCCCGGCGAGCAGATGGGGTTGGCCCTCGACGTGGCGGCCACCGAGTTCGCGGACGAAAACGGCTACCGCTTTCCCGCGGACGGCGCCGCGCAGCCGGCTTCCGCGATGATCGAGACCTACGCCGACTGGCTGGACCGGTTTCCCGCGCTGCTCTCCATCGAGGACGGACTCGCCGAGGACGACTGGGAGGGCTGGTCGGAGCTGACCGCGACGCTGGGGGACCGCGTGCAACTGGTAGGCGATGACCTCTTCGTAACCCAGGAAGACCGTCTGCAGCGGGGGATTCGAGAGAGGGCCGCGAACGCCATCCTGATCAAGCCCAACCAGGTGGGCACCCTGACCGAGACGGTGCAGGTCGTCCAGGCGGCGCTGCGGGCCGGCCTCGGAGCAATGCTCAGCCACCGGTCCGGCGAGACCGCGGACACCGCGATTGCCCACCTCGCCGTCGCCACCGGGGCCGGCCAGATCAAGGCCGGAGCCCCCTGCCGCGGGGAACGAGTGGCGAAGTACAACGAACTCCTGCGAATCGAGGAAGAACTCGAGGAACGCGGACGCCTGTGGCCGCATCCCGCGGCGGGTTGAGTCGCCTGTCCGTGGACCAGCCCTTCCGGATCCGCCAGTACCCGCTCGAGTCCGGCGCGCTCGAGATCCAGTTCATCGAGGAGTTCTTCGGCGAGTTCGACCGGAAGAAGTCCGCGATGGAGATCCGGGAACGCCTTGAGGGACGCGAACACGGGATCTTCATGGTGGAGGCCAGTCTGCCGGAAGAACCCACCCGCTTCGCGCCGGTCTCTTACCGGGTGGCTCACGAGATCCGGAACGAGGAGACCGACCCGGAACTGGCGGACCTGGTCGAACGCCTGCGCGAAGCGGTGCGGTTCTCGGGACAGCGCGTCCTCTACGCCTGGCTCGGCGGGACGAGGAGCGACTGGCGCGGCCAGGGCCACTTCCGCGCCCTCGACGAGTTCCAGGAGGAGTGGGCCATCGACAAGGGCTTCCGGGAAATCGTGGTCAAGACCAAGAACCGCTACTACGAGATGCGCAGCACCCTGACCCACCTGCACTTCGACGTGGTCAAGTACGAACCGCACCCGATCCACAACGGCGACTCCAAGGTGTACCTGTCGAAGCGGCTCGGCGGCGGCGTCCGCCGGCCGCGCCGGGCGTCGCTGGCCCGCTACCTGGAAGTCTGAGAAGTCCGTAGCCTGAAGGCTGCGGTATCTTCGGCAGCCAACCTTCGGGAGGATCCGGGTATGTCGAAAGGAAACACGCGCACCGTCGTCGCGGCTCTTGGCCTGCTGGCCGCACTCTCGGTTCCCGCCGCCGCCGAGGTCGTGGGGTTCGAGATCCGCGAGCGCTCCGACGTGCTCGGAGGCAGGAGCTTCGGCCTGGCCGGCGCCTACGAGCAGATCATCGGGGTCGTCCATTTCGCGTTCGATCCCGAAAACGACGCCAACCGGATCATCACCGACATCGCTCTCGCGCCGCGGAACGCCGACGGGAAGGTCGAGATGTCCGCGGACTTCCACCTGGTCCGCCCCAAGGTGATGGAAAAGAGCCGGGGCACCCTGCTGCACGAGGTGAACAACCGCGGGCGGAAGGGGATGCTCGGCTACTTCAACATGGCCCAGGGGAGCCTCGCGCCGACGGCCGAGGAGCACTTCGGGGACGGTTTCCTGATGCGCCACGGGTTCACCCTGCTCTGGCTGGGCTGGCAGTGGGACGTTCCCGACGACGACCCGCTCCGGATGCGGATGCACCCGCCGATCGCGACCAACCCGGACGGCTCCGCCATCGAGGGGCTGGTGCGGGCCGACTTCGTGGTCCGCAGTGCTGTCGACCACCACACGCTGGCCGACCGCAACCACCGGCCCTACCGGGTCAAGGATCCGGACGATGCCGAGAACGTGTTGACGGTGCGGCACCGGGTCGAGGACGAACGGGAAGTCGTTCCGCGCGGCCAGTGGGGCTTCGGCAAGGTCGAGAACGGCTCCGTGGTGCCCGACGACGGCGCGGTCTACCTGAAGGGCGGTTTCCAGCCGCACCGGATCTACGAGGTCGTGTACCGCTCCCACAACCCGCCGCTGGTCGGCCTCGGCCCGGCCGGCATCCGCGACTTCGTGACCCTGCTCCGCCACGACGGATCCGAAGACCTGGGGATCGCCCGGGGCGACATCAAGAGCGCCATCAGCTTCGGGGTCTCCCAGAGCGGACGCTTCCTGCGCACTTTCATGTTCTACGGGTTCAACAGCGACGAGAAGGGGCGCCGGGTGCTCGACGGCGTGATCTCGGACGTGGCGGGCGGCGGCCGGGGCAGCTTCAACCACCGCTTCGCGCAGGCCTCCCGGGACGCCCACCCCTACATGAACATGTTCCACCCGACCGACATCTTTCCGTTCACCGACGTGGAGCAGACCGATCCGGAGACCGGACTCACCCTGGGACTGCTGACACGGCAGCGCGAGGCGTTCTATCCGCGGGTCTTCTACACGAACTCCTCGTACGAATACTGGGGCCGCGCCGCGAGCCTCATCCACACCACGATCGACGCCAGCGAGGACGCGCGCATCCCGGACCACGTCCGCGTCTACATGTACGCCGGCACCCAGCACGGCCCCGCGGGGTTCCCCCCGGGCGTGACGATCGGGCAGCAACGCGCCAACCCGAACAACTTCCGCTGGGGACAGCGCGCCCTCCTGCTCGCCATGGACCGCTGGACCCGGGACGGGGGGGCGCCCCCGCCGAGCCAGTACCCGAGCATCGAGGACGGCACCGCGGTCGCGGCGGAGAACCTCGGATTCCCGGACATCCCCGGCGTTGAGTTCTCGGACCGCGTCCACTACGCCTACCGGGCGGACTACGGCCCTGATTTCCTGTCGAAGGGCATGGTGACCCAGGAACCGCCGGCCATCGGCAAGCGGTTCCCGATCCGGGTCTCTTCCGTGGACGCGGACGGGAACGAAGTGGCCGGGATCCGGATGCCCGAGGTCACGGTTCCTCTCGCTACCTACACCGGCTGGAACCTCTTCAACGCGGAGGCCGGACCGCCGGACGAGATCTCCAGCATGGTCGGTTCCTTCCTGCCGTTCCCGAAGGACGCCGCGGCGGCACAGGCCGCCGGAGATCCGCGCCAGTCCGTCATGGACCGCTATTCGAGCCGCGAGGACTACCTCGGGCAGTTCACCGAAGCCGCGCTCGAGCTGATCGAGGCCGGATACCTGCTCGGCGAGGACCTGCCGGCACTCACCCGCCACGCCCTGGAGTTGTGGAACCACGTCACGGGAGGCTCCGCGGCAGCGGATTCACAGCCGTAAAGGAACCCCGCGAGGCCGTGCCGATCCGGTACCGCGAGTTCGCCGTCCACGAGGGGCTGGCGCCGTACGTCCGGCTGATCTGGCAGCTCGAATGCGACGGGCCAGCGCTCTTCGGCGGGCCGGAGCGCATCGTGGCCGACGGGGTTGTCGAGGCGATCTTCCACTACCGCACCCCGTTCACCATGCGGTTCGCGGACGCCGATGCCACAGCGCAGCCCGTCAGCCTGCTGGTCTCCCAGACCCGGCGATTCGTCGAGATCGAACCGGCCGGCGCCGGCGGTTTCGTCGCGGTGCGGTTTCATCCGTGGGGAGCCCACCAGTTCCTTCCGGTCCCGA
The DNA here is from genome assembly GCA_028877265.1 of Acidobacteriota bacterium. Taxonomy (GTDB): domain Bacteria; phylum Acidobacteriota; class Vicinamibacteria; order Marinacidobacterales; family Marinacidobacteraceae; genus Marinacidobacterium. The sequence goes on along the minus strand of JAPPGX010000198.1, from coordinate 39,128 downwards.
TGCTCGATGTTGCGGATCGCTCCACCCCGGCGGACGAGGTCTGGCGCCGTCCCGAGGTCCGCGAGATCGAAGAGCGCATCGCAACGGCCGCCACCGACGAGGAGCGGGTCGGCGCCCTGCAGGCGTTTCTGCTGCGACGCCTCGAAAGGCATCGGAAGCCCGATGTCTCGGGCCTGGTGCGGTCGCTGTGGCGGGCACCGCCCCCGGTGCGGATCGATCGCATCGCCGATTCGCTGGGCATCGGCCAGCGGCGCCTCGAGCGCACGTTCGAAACCAGTCTCGGCATGACGCCGAAACACCTGACACGGTTGACGCGATTCCTCCGCGCCTGCCGGAGCCTGCGGGAGGCGCCCGACGCCCGGCTCACCGGGGTCGCCTATGACGCCGGTTTCTACGACCAGGCCCACTTCATCCACGAGTTCCGTGCCTTCGCCGGCATGACGCCGGGGAGATTCGCGGCCAACGCGCGCGTGTCGGCGCTCGAGGTGGACTAGTCCGTCGAATCCTTACAATCGCGCGCCCGGCGGCGGGAATACCGTGGCCTCAGTCGGGCAACCGGGGTTGCCGGGAGGACGCCATGAGAGCCACCTTCACTCTGCTGCTGATCGTCAGCGCCGCCTTGCCGGCCGCTGGACAGACACGACCCCCGGGACAGAACTGGGGCGAGTCGGAGCGCTGGGCCGCGTTCGAGTTCTTCGCGGGCGAGTGGGTTGGAGAGGAAACCGCCACCTTCGGCGAGGGACGCGGCGAACGCACCTACGAACTGGTGCTGCAGGACGCGTATCTGCTCAGCCGAAACCGGTCGGTGTTCCCTCCCCACGAGGGTCTTCCCGAAGGGGACGTCCACGATGACTGGACCCTCCTGAGCTTCGACCGGGACCGCGACACCTATGTCCTGCGCCAGTTCAACAGCGAGGGGTACGTGAACACGTTCGTCCTCGATGCCGCGTCATCGCCTCCGGAGCACATGATCTTCGTTCTCGAGGCATCGGAAAACGCGCGGGGCACGCGGGCGACGCTGACCCTGACGCGGACCGACGCGAACGCCTTCGAAGAAGTCTTCGACCTGACGCTGCCCGGAGCGACGGAGAACATCACGATCCGCAGCCGCTGGACGCGCAGCATTCCGTAGCCACCGCCGCGGGCGAACCGTGGTTCAATCCGCAGGATGCGACCCGGCACCGCCGTGCTGGCAGCCCTCGCGCTGGCGCTCGGCGTCTCCTGCTCCCCGGACGGCGGGTCCGGCCCCACCGTCATCCGCCTCGGGCACATCGGGTTTCCCGATTCGCCCTTCGACCACGGCGCGCGTCACTTCAAGGAACTGATCGAAGCGCGCTTCCCGGGACAGGTCGAGATCCGCATCTTCGGCACCGGCCAGCTCGGCGAGGACAAGGAGATGCTCGAGGGGCTCCGCCTGGGGACGCTCGAGATGCACATCCCCTCCTCGGTGATGCATTCCGTGGCGCCCGAGTTCGGCATCTTCGATCTGCCCTTCCTGATCGAGGACCGGGACCACTTCGAGCGGATCGCCGCCAGCGAGATCGGCAGGGGTCTCGAGGAGACGCTCCGGCGGGATCACGGCCTCACCCTGCTCGCCTTCTGGGAGAACGGCTTCCGGGTCATCACGAACAACGTCCGCCCGGTGGTGACACCCGCGGACCTGGAGGGGATCCGCCTTCGCACCCCGAAGGACCCGGAGCGCGTCCGCCTCTTCGAGACCCTCGGCGCGAGCCCGGCGTCGATGAGCTTCGGAGAGGTGTTCTCGGCGCTCCGGCAAGGGGTCGTGGACGGGCAGGAGAACCCGCTCGCCCAGTTGACGGCGGCGCGGCTCCACGAGGTGCAGAGCTACCTGTCGCTCTCGAACCACGTCTACACGCCGGCCTATCCGGTGATGCAGACCGCGTGGCTCGAGCGTCTGCCCGAGGACCTGCAGACCGGACTTCGCGAAGCGGCGATCGAGACTGGCGACTGGCTTCGGGGATTCCTGGCCCAGGAGGACATGCGTCTCCTCGCCGATCTCGAAGGCCAGCTCGCCGTGAACGAAGTGGACCTCCCGGCCTTCGCCGCCACTGCGGCGCCGGTTTTCGAGCACTACGAGGAGCGCTTCGGCGCCGGGTGGATCGAAGCGGCGCGGGAACTGGCGCACTGATCACGCGAGGCGACCGCCGGGACCCCCTGGCCATCGTCTGTTCGCTGCTGCTCGCCGGCATCGCGGTGCTGTGTCTCGTCGAGGTCACCCTGCGCTACGGGTTCGGCGGCGGGCTCGGCTTCTACGACGAACTCGCCGGCTTCGCCCTCGTCTGGCTCACCTTCCTGGGGGCGGTCCTGGCGCGCCGGGACGGGGCCCACATCGGCATCCGGGACCTGGTGAGCCGTCTTTCCCCCCGTCCGCGCCGGATCGCCCGGATCCTGGAACACGCGGCGGTCCTCGCCCTCCACCTCGTCCTCGCCTGGTTCGGCACCGTGCTGATGCTCCGCTTCCTGGGCGAACGCTCGATCACCATGCCCATTCCGATGGGCGCCTTCTACCTGGTCCTGCCGCTCTTCGCACTGCTGACCGCCGCCATGGAAGCGCGCCGGCTCGTCGCGCTGTTCCGGCAACCCGAGGACTAGCCGGTCCCCATGGAGATCCTGGTCGCCCTGATCGCCGCGGTGGCGTTCATCCTGGTCGGGATCCCGATCGGATACGTGCTGATCGCGGCATCGGTGCTCGCGATCTGGCTCACCACGAACACACCGCTGGTGGTGGTGCCGCTCCGCCTCTTCAACGGGACCGACTCCTTCCCGCTGGTCGCGATTCCGCTGTTCATCCTCGCCGGGGCGCTCATGAACCACGCCGGCATTTCCCGGCGGCTCACCGACTTCGCCGCCTCGGTGGTCGGCTGGATGCGCGGGGGCCTGGCCATGACGACGACGGCCTCCAGCATGCTGTTCTCCGAGATGTCCGGGTCGGCGGTCGCCGACGCGGCAGCGCTCGGGAGCGTCCTGATTCCCGCGATGAAGGAACGCGGCTATCCCGCCCCCTTCGCCGCCGCCGTGCTCTCCGCGTCGGCGACGATCGCGATCCTCATTCCGCCGTCCATCCCGATGATCCTTTTCGGCGCGGTCACCGGGGCCTCCATCGCCCGGCTCTTTCTGGCCGGATTCGTCCCCGGGGTGCTCGCCGGCGCCTTCATCATGCTGGTGAGCCGGTGGCTGGCCCGCCGGGGCGGGTTCGGGGACTCGGAGCCCTTCCGCCTGCGCCGGGCCGGGACCGCCGCCCGGGCGGCGGCCTGGCCGCTGCTCATCCCCGCGATCATCCTCGGCGGCATCTTCCTCGGTTGGTTCACCGCGACCGAGGCGGCCGCGGTCGCGGTGCTGCTCGCACTGTTGATGGGCGTGGTCGGCTACCGCTCCGTCCGCTTCGCCGCGATCCGGGAAGCGTTCACCGAATCGGCCCGGCAGACCGCGGTGGTCATGCTGCTGGTCGCCGGATCGGCGATTCTGGGCTGGTACCTGGCCAACCAGCAGGCCCCCGAGCGGCTGACCGCGTGGGTGCTCTCGCTGGCGGACGCGCCCTGGGCGGTCGCGCTGATCCTGAACGGCGTACTGCTGCTGGCCGGAACCATCCTCCACAGCGCCGCCGCCATCGTCCTCCTCGTGCCCATCCTGCTGCCGCTGGCCGAATCCGCGGGGATCGGCACCGTGCACTTCGGCATGATGGTCACCGTGAGCCTCGCGGTGGGCCAGCAGACGCCCCCGGTGGCCTCGGTGCTGATCACCACCTGCTCCATCGCCAAGACCGAGATCTCGGAGGTGATGAAGGTCAACGTGTTCTTCATCGCGGCGCTGCTGGTCGTGCTCGGGATCGTCACTTTCTGGCCGGAAGCGAGCCTGTTCCTCCCGGATCTGATCCTCGGTGAAGCCGGCGGCTGAGGCGCAGTCGGCTGCTAAAATCGGCGATCCTGCTGGAAGGCAGAGTGGCACCTCTCCTTCCATGACCCGGGTTGGGGCTGTGGCGCAACTGGGAGCGCGCGTGAATGGCATTCACGAGGTCACGGGTTCGATCCCCGTCAGCTCCACCAGGGGGCGGACCACTGTGCTCCACGGTGTTCCAATATCTCGCCAAGAGTGCCAGCAGAACCCGTGAACGGCCGGTGAAGTCTCCGCAGCGGTCACGGCGCCCGACGTTGGTGCGCCGTTGCCTCGTGCCAGTACCCCTCCTCCTGGCGGCGGCGTGCGGAACAGGCGTCGAAGAGGTCTCGGACGTCGTGCTCGCACGACACGTCCACACGGACCTCTACGACGCCTACCCGGGCATCCCGTCGCCTGCCGGCGATCGCGTCGTGTTCGCCGACTACGCCGCGGACGCCAGATCGCTTTCGGTCTACGACGTAGCGACCGGCGCCGGCCGCGTCGTGACGAGGAGGCCGGCGGGACGGTCGCGGGTGACCTGGTCGCCGGACGGTTCGCGGGTCGTGTACGTCGACCGCTGGTCCGAGAGTCACGGAGTCTGGACCCTGGATCCGGCCACCGGCCAGGAGTCGCGCATCGTGGATCCCGGGAACGCACGCATCGACTATCCGCGACTGCTGCCCGACGGGACGGTGACCGCGCTCCGGCACGTGGACGCCGGTACCACGTGGGTCGCGTTTGCACCGGGAACCGACCTCGCGACCGTGCTCACAGGCGACGCCGAGGGGTGGGCCGCGCCGGTGCGATCTCCCGACGGGCGCTCGGTCGCCTACCTTCGCGTCGCGGGCCGGCGCGGGGCCCTGGCCGTGACGGAGATCGCGACGGGCGAGACGCGGACGCTCGCCGCCGACCTCCGGCTCGGATGGGACACCCGCGTGGAGTGGTCTTCCACCGGCGGAGCGCTCTATCTCGCGGCAGCGGGTGTCGACGACCCGCTCTTCGCCGGCTGGCGCGTGCCTCTGGACGGAGCCCCGCCCGAACGGCTGGAGTACGGCGGCCGTGACGTGCTCGCGGTCACGCCGCTCGCCGACGGCCGGGTCGCTCTCAGCGTCTACCACACGCGCACCGCGGTGGGCCTCGTTCCGGTGACCGGAGGGGAACCCACCGATGTGACAACGGCAGGTTCCACGAGCGCCTTCCTGCCTTCCTGGCGCCCCGACGGCGGCGCGCTGGGTTTCATCACCTTCTCCTGGCGACGGGTCCGCATGCCGATCGACTTCGACCTGGGGTTCCTTGAACTCGATCCGGACGGCGCCCCGACCGGCACGGTCCGGACGCTCCTCTCGGAGGAGCACGAGGACTACGGCGCCGCGTGGTCGCCGGACGGCCGGTGGCTCGCCTTCCAGGGGCATATGGAGCAGAGCGACGACATCTGGCTCGTCCGGGTTGGCGGGAGCGAGCGACCCACCCGGCTTACCCGGTTCGGACCGGGCGCGGACAGCGGGGAGCCGCACTGGAGTCCGGACGGGAGCGCGCTCGCGTTCAGCAGCAACGGCCCGCCGCTCGAGGGGAACCCGGGGTCCGTGTACACGATCGCCGTCGACCCCGATACCGGCGCGGCCGCCGCGCCTGTGCGGGTCCCGCTCGACGGGTTCCGGGGCTCTGCCATGGGCGCCCGCTTCTCGCCGGACGGCGAGCGGCTGGCTTTCTACGGACGCTCGCGCGAGGACGGACGCGTCACGGTCTACACGGTGCCGGCAGCGGGTGGAACCCCCGCGGCCGTCATCACCTTTGCCAATGGCGAGCCCTACAGCGCACCCGAATGGAGCGCCGGCGGCGCGTCGCTCTTCTACTCGCGCAACGACGGCTCCGGGCCCTTCCAGGTGTGGCGGGTGGACATCGCCACCGGCGCGACGGAACAGGTGACGACCGGCGCGCTCGGCGCACTCCAACCGAGCGTGAGCCCCGACGGAGGCACCCTCGCGGTTACCATGCGGGAGGCTGCCATCGAGGTCGTCGCGCTCGCCACCGGGAGCATTGGCGCCGACGATGGGGCCCGCGGTCGGTGAACCGGTGACCTGCTGGGCTCCCGGTTCGTCTCTCTGGAAGCGCATGGGGTCTGGCGGCCTCCGCGGACTTCAAATCCGTTGATTCCGGGTTAGCCCCCGGGATGGTGGGTTCGATTCCCACACGCTTCCGCCAGGGTGGCGTGATCTGTCACCGGGGGCCCGGTACAGTGCCGCTCAGCCGGGATTCCTCCACGCTTCGGACCTCCCCGGCGCCCGACTCCAGACCATGAAATCGGTTGCACTGCAGGACGGTCGCGGGCGAGGCTCCAGCCCCGGGGTCGCCCTCACGGCGCCGGAGCGGCGCGCCGCGATCCGGTCGCTGGTCGCCGAACTGGATGCCGGCGCCGCGCTCCGGGGGGTCACCGCGCTCCGCCACTTCCCGGCGGAACCCGGCGACTACCGCGACTTTCCGGAGCACATCGACGCCCGCCTGCGCGACGCCTATCGCCGCCGGGGCGTCGAAGCGCTCTATTCCCACCAGCGGGAGGTGCTCGACCGCGTCGAAGCGGGGGAGGACGTCGCGGCGGTCACTCCGACCGCTTCCGGCAAGACGCTTTGCTACAACGCGCCGGTCCTCAACCGGATCCTCCGGGAGCCCGACGCGCGCGCGCTCTACCTCTTCCCCACCAAGGCGCTCTCCCAGGACCAGAAGAAGGAGATCCTCGACCTGAAGGATCTGCTCGGGGAGGACGTCCGCGCCGATGTCTACGACGGGGACACCCCGGGAGACGCCCGGCGCAGCATCCGCACGCGGGCGCACATCGTCGTCACGAATCCGGACATGCTCCATGCGGGCATCCTCCCCCACCACACGAAGTGGGCCAAGCTCTTCGAGAACCTGCGCTTCGTCGTCATCGACGAGATGCACACCTACCGCGGGGTGTTCGGCAGCCATCTGGCCAACCTGCTCCGGCGGCTCCGCCGGGTGTGCGCCCACTACGGCGCGGCGCCCCGGTTCATTCTCAGTTCCGCCACCATCGCGAATCCGCGGGAATTGGCGGAGGGGCTCACCGAACGTCCCATCTCGCTCGTGGACCGGAGCGGCGCCCCCCGTCCGGAACGCTTCTTCCTGTTCTACAACCCCCCCGTGGTGAACCCCGAACTCGGAATCCGCCGCTCGGCGATGGGCGAAACGCGCCGGATCGCCGGGGGATTCCTCAAGGGCAACCTGCAGACGATCGTGTTCGCCCGCTCCCGCACCCAGACCGAGGTGCTCGTCAAGTACCTGAAGCAGGACGTCGAGACCCGTCCCGACCGGAGCGACCGGATCCGCGGCTACCGGGGCGGGTACCTGCCGAAGAAGCGGCGGGAGATCGAGGACGGCATCAAGAACGGGAGCGTCCTCGGCGTCGTTTCCACGAACGCGCTGGAACTGGGGATCGACATCGGCAGCCTCGACGTCGCGGTGATCTCCGGCTACCCGGGAACCATCGCCTCCACCTGGCAGCAGGCGGGGCGGGCGGGCCGCCGCGGCGGAACCGCGGCGGCGGTGCTGGTGGCGAACTCGACCCCCGTCAACCAGTTCGTCATCCAGCACCCGGACTACTTCTTCGAGGGGACGCCCGAGCGCGGTCTGATCAATCCGGAGAACCTCCAGGTCCTGATCGAGCACCTCAAGTGCGCCGCCTTCGAGCTGCCGTTCGGCAAGGGGGAGAAGTTCGGCGACGAGAACCTGGAGGAGCTTCTGGGGGTGCTCGAAGAAGAGAGGATCCTGTACCGGGCCGGCGACCGGTGGTTCTGGACTGCCGACTCCTACCCTGCGAACAGCGTGAGCCTGCGCTCCATCAGCTCCGACAACTTCGTGGTGCACGACCGGGAGAGCGGCAAGGTCATCGCGGAAGTGGACTTCGTGAGCGCCCATTCGACGCTCCACGAGAAGGCCATCTACATGCTCGAGAGCGACACCTACTACGTCGAGCGGCTGGACCACCAGGAGCGCCGGGCCGAGGTCCGCCCCCTCGAGAGCGACTACTACACGGACGCGGTCACCCACACGAAGGTCACGATTCTCGACGCTTTCGAGGCGGGGCCGGAACCGTCCGCGCCGGCGGCGCACGGCGAGGTCCACGTCGTCAAGCAGGTCGTCGGCTTCAAGAAGATCAAGTTCTTCACGGGCGAGAACGTCGGCTCCGGCGAACTCGACATGCCCGCCGTCGAGATGCACACCACCGCGTTCTGGCTCGAGGCTCCGCCCGAGGTGCTGGCGGCGGTTCCCTTCGGTCCCGAAGACCGCCGGGACGGAATCCGCGGGATCAGGAACGCGATGCGCGCGGTGGCGACCACCTTCCTCATGTGCGAAGCCCACGACATCGGGTCCGCCATCGGGACGGGCTCGCGCGATGGCCGGGCGCCGCACCCGGAACCAGCGGAAGCGGGGCCCGGCGAAGCGGATGCGGTGACCCGGATCTTCATCTACGACAACTATCCGGGGGGCATCGGTTTCTCGGAGCCGCTCTGGGAGTCCCGCGCCACCGTGCTCGCCGAGACGCTCGGGCTGATCGAGCGCTGCCCGTGCCAGTCGGGATGTCCGTCGTGCGTGGGGCCGGTGGGCGAGATCGGACGCCACGGCAAGGCCGCCGCGCTCGCCATTCTCGGGGGGATTCGGGGCCGTGAAGAAGCGGCGCCCGTAACTTCCGCCGCGAGCGTTCCCTGACGCCACCCATGGCGCCGGATCGAAGCTCCCTCGCGGAACGGCTCCGGCGCAGCCGGGCGCGGGTTGTTGGCCGCGTCGCTGACCCGGAGCGGGCGGCGGAGGCGCCGCTTCCTGAAGCCTCTGTGGACCTGCCGTCAGCGGGGACTCCCGAAGAACCTCACGGGAGCGACAAGACCGCCCGGCTGGCGCGAGCCCGGGAACTCATGCGACGGACGGAGCACGGCTGGAAGGAACTCCGCATCGGTTCGCCCGGGGATGGCCAGCCATCCCTCCGGAAGGTCCAGCCTGGAGCCGCTCCCGAGCTGGACGACGGGGGAGCCGATCCCGTGCCGGAGGCTCGGGCGGCGGACGAACCCTTCTCCCGGGAGGACCACGACGTCCCCCTGGCGTCGCGTTACGGCGGCGCGGACCTCGTCCAACTGCTGGAGGTCTCCGAGGAGGCGGCGGCGCGCCTCCAGATCCGCCCCGAGGAGCCGGGAGTGGACCTCTCCCGGGCCCTCTTCCTGGATACCGAGACCAGCGGCCTCGCCGGCGGCACCGGCACCTTCGCCTTCCTGATCGGCGTCGGCTTCGTGGAAGAGGACCGCTTCCGGGTCACGCAGTTCCTCCTGCGCAATCCGCTGGGCGAAGCCGCCATGTTGGAGGAACTGACGGTCCTGGCGGCCGGCCGCCGCGACCTCGTGACCTACAACGGGGGCAGTTTCGACCTTCCGCTACTGGAAACCCGCTTCGCGTTGAACGGCGTGCGTTCCCCCTTCCGGGACGCGCGCCATCTCGATCTGCTGCATCCGGCGCGCCGGCTGTTCAAGCCGCGCCACGAGAACGCCCGCCTTTCCACCCTGGAACGGGAGCTCCTCGAGGTCGAGCGCGACGACGACATCCCGGGAGACCGGATCCCCCAGGTGTTCTTCGACTTCCTCCGCTACGGACACCACCCCGCCATGGAATCGGTGCTGGCGCACAACCGCTACGACATCGTCACGCTGGCCGCGCTCGCGCTGAGGGCGCTCGAGCGGATGGACGGGGACTGGCACAGCGACGATCCCGCGGACCTGCACGGCGCTGGACACCACTTCTGGCGGCGCGGCGAGTCGGAGGTTGCGATCCCGCTGCTGGAACGGGCGTTGTCCGCCGGCCTCGCGGGCCGGAACCGCGACCGCTGCCTGCTGGACCTCGGGGAGCGGCGCAAGCAGCTCGGCGACTGGGACGGCGCGATCGAACTCTGGCGCCGGGTCAGCATCGTCGATTCCCGGGAGCGGCTGGACGTGCTCGTCTGGCTCGCGAAGCACGAAGAGCACCAGCGGAAGGAACCGGCGCGCGCCCTCACCCACGTCGAGGACGCGCTGGAACGGCTTCCCCGGATCGAGATGGGCCGGGAGACGAGCCGCCGCTACCGGAAGGAACTCGAACGGCGCGCCACCCGGTTACAGAAGAGCCTGGGCTGACCGGGGCGGCTTGGAACGCCGGCTTCAGCCGGCACAGCCCGCCGCAGGCGGGCGGCGGGACGGATTTCATTCGCCGGGATGGTTCGGCTGCGCGCCAACCCCCCCGGGGTAGCAATGAACCGCCCGCGGCCCTGCGGGCCGCTGTGCCGGCTGAAGCCGGCGTTCCAAGCCTTCCTCAACGTCAACTGATGGCGCCCCGATACGCCTCGCCTCGTCCAGCCACCCGGACAACCAGAACAACCAGAGCGCCATCCTGCACTTCGTAGATCACGCGGTATCGCCCCACCCGAATACGCCGCAATCCGCGTAACGCACCCTTCAAGACCTTGCCCAGCAAGGGCCGGCGAGCCAAGCCGTCGATCGCCGCCACAACCTTGTGCCGGTCGGCGACGGGGATTCGCTTGAGGTCCTTCGCGGCGCTACGTTTGATCCGAACCGAATAGATCACGCTTTACCTCGTCCCAGTCGAGCACCGGATCTCCGGGGTCGCGGAGTCGCTCTACCGCGACCGTGAGGTCGTCGAAGTCTTCAAGGTAGTACTCGATTGCCTGGCGAACGATTTCCGCCCGGCTGCGTTTCAGCTCTCGGGCGGCGTTGTCCAGTAGTTCCAGGACGGGAGTTGGTAGGCGGGCAGTGATCTGGTTCGTCGTTGCGCCGATGTCCGACACTGTCATTGACTTCACCGTAATGCACACTAGCGCACGTGTCAAGTGTCGGTCAACGGATCCTGCCCTACCGCGCCCCTACCCCCCGCAGGTCGGCCGTGGACGGCGACCGCGTCTCGCGGAGTTCCGCCGCCACCCGCTCGACCTCGCGTAGCGCCCGGAGAACGTTGCCGGCGGCGATCTGCCGCAGGTCCTCCTCGGACCAGCCCCGGCGCAGGAGTTCCGCGAAGAGCACCGGGAACCGGTCCACGTGCTCGAGTCCCTCGACCATCGAGGGACCCCCCGGGTCGTAGTAGTCCGACCCGATCCCGATGTGCGCGAGGCCGGCGACGTCGCGGATGTGCTCGATGTGGGCCGCGACGTCGGAGACTGTGCCGCGCGGCATCGGGTTGTCCGCCTCCCAGCGGGAGAGGCGCCGGGTCACCTCTGCCTCGTCCTCCAGCTCGGCGCGGAGGCGCTCGCGTTCGCGGTTCCGGAGCGCTCCCCAGACCGGCTCGGCGGCGCCCATCCCCATGGCGGCCCGGTCCTCTTCGGCTTCGATGCCCTCGCGGGCGAGCCACTCGGCAGGGGTGGGGACCACGTAGCCGGGAATGAAGTCCATCATCACCACCCCGCCGTTCGCGGGAAGCATCCGCAGCACGTCGTCGGGCACGTTGCGCGGGTGGGCGTTCACCCCGCGGGCCCCCGAATGGGAATAGAGCACCGGCGCCTCGCTGATCCGGATGGCGTCGCGCATCGTCTCGGCGCTCACGTGCGACAGGTCCACGAACATCCCCAGGCGGTTCATTTCGCGGATCACTTCCTCGCCGAAGGGCGACAGGCCCCGGTGGAGCGGAATGTCGGTCGCCGCATCCGCCCAGTCGTGGGTGCGGAAGTGGGTCAGCGTCACGTAGCGGACACCGAGTTCGTAGAACATCCGGAGCGCCGCGGTGGAGCCCTCGATCGCGTGCCCGCCCTCCAGGCCGATCATCGAGGCGATGCGTCCGGCGGCGTACGCCCGCTCGATGTCGTCGGCGGTGAGGGCGAACTCGAAGTCCTCGTAGCGGTCCACGAACCGGTGGATGACGTCGATCTGGCGGATCGCCTGCCGGAGCGAGTCCCCGGTGGCGATGAAGTCGGTATCCACGAAGGCCGACCAGAACTGCATCCCGACCCCACCCTCGCGGAGCCGCGGAATGTCGGCGGGAAGCTCCATCTGTACCTGGTTCAGATCGGCGCCGGGGGCGTCGAGATCGCCGCGGACCACATCGAGCAGCGAGCTCGGAAGGTCGTTATGACCGTCGGCGAAGGGCACGCTGCGAAGCAGTTCGCGGGCCCGATCCACGAGTTCCGGCGTGATCCCGGGCGGGAGCGGCTGCGCGGCGGCGGTGGCGGTCAGAGCCGAGGCGAAGACGCAGGCGAGAAGGCGGTGAAGCGGCATGGCGATCCTTTTCCCGGTGGGAGTCGAGGCACTAGAGTGGAAGCGTGATCGGAGGACGCTAATTGACACGCATTGCAGTGGAGGAAGCGAAGCACTGGTTGGAGGCGTATGGTCAGGCATGGGTCGAAGGGGACCCGTCAGCCGCGGTGTCTCTCTTTCACCCCGATGCCGAGTACCGGGAAACCCCGTTCAGCGAGGTGATGAGAGGGTCGGAGGAGATCCGAAGGTACTGGCAGGGAGGCGCGGCGGACTCGCAGGAAGATGTCACCTTCTCCTATGACCTCTGGTCCGTTTCCGGCAACGAAGTCCACGCCGGCTGGAGAGCGCGCTTCCGCAGGATCGCCGACCGCTCGGTCGTCGAGCTGGACGGCGTGTTCCGGCTGACCTTTGAGCGGCGGAGAGGGGTGGCGAAATGCTCCAGCCTCAGGGAATGGTGGCACCGGCGCGAGATCCGGGAGTCAGTTTGAAACGGGGCGCCTGGAACAGGACCGCGTTCAGCCGCCGCTGACCGGAGGGAGGAAGGCCAGTTCGTCGCCGGCGGCGAGCAGCGTGTCCCGCGGGACAAAGCGGTGGTTCACCGCGACGCTGACGGAGCCGGCCAGCGGCGCCAGGGCGGGTCGCTCGCTCTCCAGGTTCTTCCAGACATCGGCGGCGGTGAGTCCCTCGCGATGGGGGACCTCCAGGCGCCCCCTTCCCGCAGCCTCGCGCGCCGCCGCGAAGAGCAGCACCGTCACCGCGGCAGACCCGGTCATTCGGTTACGGGCTCCTTCGGTCCCTCCACCCAGACGTCCCCACCCTCGAAGAACTCGCGCTTCCAGATGGGCACGATGCGCTTGATCTCGTTCATGGTGTGGCGGGCCGCCTCGAAGGCGCTGCCGCGGTGCGGCGAGGCGGCCGCGACCAGGACGCTGGACTCGCCGATGTCCACCCGCCCGATCCGGTGGTGAATCCGCAGGCGCTCGACCCCGAAGCGCCGGCTCACGTCCTCCGCCACCCGCTCGAACACCGGGTAGACCATGGCCTCGTACGCCTCGTACTCGAGATGCAGCACCTTCCGCCCCTTGTTGCGGGTGCGCACGATCCCCGAGAAGACGACGACCGCGCCGTCCTCGGAGGTGGAGAGTCCCTCAGCGATGGCATGCTCGTCCAGCGGTTCGGCGGTGATCCGGAATCGTTCCATCAGGACGGTGGTGGGAGATGTCCCAGTGGGCCGTGTCCCTGGCCGAGGGGAGCGGCCCGCAGCATCGCCGTCCGCAGGTACTGACGCGCCCGCTTCACCGCTACGGGCAGGGTGCGGCCGAGAGCGAGGTTGGCCGCCACGGCGGCCGACAGCGTGCAGCCGGTCCCGTGGGTAGCGCGGGTGTGGATCCGGTGACCCCGGAGACGGACGACGCGGCCCCCCTCGAGGAAGAGATCCACCACCGCGTCGCCGTTCAGGTGACCCCCCTTCATGAGCACCGCCCGCGGGCCCATCCCCAGGAGCCTTTCACCGGCGGCCTGCATCTCATCTTCGTTTTCTACCCGAAGACCGGTCAGGTCGGAAGCCTCGGGGACGTTCGGGGTCAAGAGCGCCGCCCGCGGCAGGAGGTCGTCCCGGAGCGCATCCACCGCATCCGCCCGCAGCAGCCGGTCGCCGCTCTTCGCGACCATCACCGGATCCACGACGACCCGCAACTCGTGGTCGTCCACCGCCTTCGCCACCGCCCGGATGATGGCCGCGGAGGACAGCATGCCGGTCTTCGCGGCGCCAACCGGAAAGTCGGAGACCACCGCGGCGATCTGGGAAGACACCAGTTCCGGCTCGATCTCCTGGACCCCGGTCACCGCGACGGTGTTCTGCGCGGTGACCGCGGTGATCGCCGAAAGGCCGTACACCCCATGGGCGGCGAAGGTCTTCAGGTCGGCCTGGATCCCGGCCCCGCCACCGGAGTCGGACCCGGCGATGGTGAGGGCGACCGGCGGGACGTCAGCGCGGAGAACGCCGCTCACCGGGAGGCGGTGCGGAAGGAGAGCACCCAGACCGCATCGTCATCCCATTCGGCCGCCAGGGGTTGCGGCTCGAGGTGTTGGCCGTGCTCGTCTTCGATCTCCCGGTAGAGGATGAGATGGATCTCGCGCTCGGGATCGAGCGATCCGTTCGGAATGACGAGCAGGCTCCGGCTGCCGTCGTCGTAGGTGACCTCCAGCTCCGGGAATGGATTGTCCTCATAGGGCTCGTCGCCGTAGAGGAGATCCACCGCGGCGTGGAAGCTCTCCGACGCCATCCGGTTCGAGAACTGCACCCGGAAGTCGCTGTCGAGCGGAATCTCCCGTTCCCCGTCGAGCGGCAGCGAGAAGACCACGCGGAGCGGACTTACGTCGGCCTCGCGGGCCTCCTTCTCGGCGACCCGGATGTCCACCGGCTCCAGGGAGTCATCGTCGGGACGATCGGCCAGTTCGAGCCGCTCGGCGCGGAGATAGACCACTCCGTCCGAGGTCCACGGCCTTCCGTACACCCGCAGCCACTTGCCGGTGTCGCGGCGGCGGGTGGGATCGAATCGGAACCCGTTCCCCGCGGGGCGCATCCCGGTGACCCAGATCGCGTCATCGGCGGTCTTGATGACGAAGTCGCGCGGCGTCTTCTTGTCCTTGATGGAGAGATCGCCGAACAGGTTGTTACCGCGGAACTTCCCGATCACTTCCACCCGCTGGCTCACCCAGGGCTCCGGGTCGGCGATCAACTGGTCCAGGGTGAGGGCGGCGGCGCTACCGGCTTCGATCTTGATCGCGTCGCCAGCCGCCATTTCGGCTGCCGCCTCGCGCTCGCGTTCGGAGACCACGCTCTCGGTGTCCCCGATCGGGGTCACGGCGACGATCGCCAGGAAACCCTCTTTCCGCATGTCCATGGCATCGCCCCATGAAGGGTCGTACGGATAGTTCCGGAGGATCGGATGCGAGCGCAGGGTGAATTCATCGACCATGCGGGTGGCGAAGAACCACCCCTCGACCTCCACTTCTCCCGCACCCATGAAGGCAAGGTCGTTGCTGCCCATGTAGGGCTGAGCCATCAGGATCTCGTCGATGGACTCCGGATCCTCGAGCGCCATCACCCGCTGGTCCAGCCCGACCCCGAGGGAAAAGCCCAGCCTGCCGCGGGTGAGCACCGCCTTCTCGTGGTAGAAGGAGGGACGCCGCGCGAGGTCCGCCACTTCGACCGCTTCAGGCTGGTCCGGGAAGTAGCCGTACTGGGCGGTCACGGGAACGGCGAACGGACCCGCGGCGACGGCGGCGAACGTCAGCGCGGCGAGACTGGAAGAGCGGCGGAACACGGCGGAAGGGGGCTACGCATCGTAGCAGCGGCGGGCCGGTCTCATGGCGCAACGGCTTGGAGCGCGGGCCTCCGGCCGGCACCGGGCGCCGACGCGCCGTCAAGCGACATCTACAACTGGGCCACTGGCGACAGATAAGACTGGGCCACCCCCGTGGCTCGGGGCTCGCGGCTGCACCCAGCGATAACCGGGCCGGCGGGCAGCTGCACCCAGCGATATCGGGGCCGGCGCGAAGCTGCACCCAGCGATAACCGGGCCGGCGGGCGGCTGCACCCAGCGATAACGAGGCCGGCGCGGAGCTGTACCCAGCGATAACGGCGCCGGCAGGCAGCTGCACCCAGCGATAACCGGGCCGGCGCGGAGCTGCACCCAGCGATAACGGAGCCGGCGGGCGGCTGCACCCAGCGATAACGAGGCCGGCGCGGAGCTGCACCCAGCGATAACGGCGCCGGCGGGCAGCTGCACCCAGCGATAACAGAGCCGGCGGGAGTTGCACCCAGCGATGTCAGGGTCGGCGGGTTCGGGCCGGCAGCGCCCTCCAGAAGTGGCTGGGGTTACCACGAGCGCGGCGCGCCAGTTCTCCCGGCGCGGAGCGCCGCGCGTGCCGGTCTGAAGACCGGCGGTCCCGGCCGTTGCGCCATCCGGGACGTCACCCATTCGCGGGGCGGCGGCGCGATGTGGTACACCCGGACGTTCGGCGGGAGTTCCCGCGGGAGGGCGGTCATGCGCAACCTTCTGTTCGTAGCGTTGCTGTTCGTCGCGCTGCCGGCCCAGGCCGGCCAGTTCGCGAGCATTCCGGAGGATGTCGACTTCGACTTCGAACGCTGGCCCTACCCCCTGCACCAGGAGGTGACGGACCGGCTGCACGAGCTGGCGGAGCTCTATCCCAACCTGGCCCGCGCCCACGTCATCGGCAAGAGCCGGCAGGGTCGGGATCTCGTGGTCCTCGAGATCACGAACTTCGAGACCGGCCCGGGCGAGGAGAAGCCGGCGCTCTGGTTCGACGGGAACATCCACGCCGTCGAGGTCACCGGGCGCCAGATGATGTGGTACTTCGCAGAAGCCGCGCTGGCGAGCTACGGGAAGGACCCCGTCGCGACGCGCATGCTGGACACCCGCACCTTCTACGTGATGCCCATCTTCGACGCCGACGGCGGGGAGGCGGCCCTCACCCGGCATCCCGCCTGGCCGGAGCACAAGCCAGAGGAGCACAACGGGAAGGACCTCGACGGCGACGGCTACATCACCCGGATGCGGGTCAAGGATCCCGAGGGGAACTCCTACCCGAGCTGGATCGACGAGCGCCACATGCTCCAGACCCGCACCCGCGATGGGGGCCGCTGGAACTTCGTGTCCACCACGCTCGAGGACCCCGGCGACTTCGAGAAGCTCGCCCCACCCGAGAATCGCTACCGCGTCTACACCGAGGGCCAGGACCTCACCCGCGAGGTGACCGACGAACGGGAAGAACCGAACTTCAACCGGAACTGGTCGGCCGAGTGGCAGCGGCACGAGCCCGGCGCCGGCCCCTACCCGTTCTCGCTGCCCGAAGTCCGCGCGGTTGCGGAGTTCACGGTCACTCACCCGAACATCTTCTTCACCTACACGATCCACTCGGGCGGCGGCGCCCGCAACTACATCGTGCGCCCGCCGATGAGCCATCCCTTCGAATACATGCCGCCGGAGGACAACGACTTCTACACCCGCCTGGGGGCCGTCTGGTCGTGGCTCTCGAAGGGCGGGGTGATGAACAACAACTGGTACGCCCAGGAGGTGAAGGCCGGCCGCTACGGCGAGACGATGCACGGCTTCTCGAACGACTGGGCCTACATGCACGTCGGCATCCACAGCCTGCTGCCCGAGATCTCCGGAGCGGGCCGGGACTACGACCAGGACGGCTACACCACCCAGTACGAAATCCTGCGCTGGGTGGACGAGGAAAAGGACGGCGTCTACTTCGCCCCCTGGACGCCCTACCAGCACCCGGAACTCGGTGAGGTGGAAATCGGCGGCTACCGGGGACTGCCGCAGGGCATCGACGACCGCCTCCAGTTCGAGTGCGAGATCCACTACCAGTACCTGATGGAGATCGCCGGCCGGTCGCCGCTGCTCCGCATCATCGACCTCGACGCCGAGGAGGTTTCCCCGGGTGAGCACCGGGTAACGGCCGTCCTGCAGAACGAGGGGTACCTCTCGACCTACGTGACCCGGAAGGCGCTCGAAATCGACCTCGACTACCCGATCCTCGCCGAACTCCGCGTCCAGGGCGGCGAGGTGAGCGGCCCGGCGAAGGTGGACGCCGGACACATCCTGGGCAAGCTGGCCTACATCCGCCGCTGGGGATCGGGCGCCGATGAATCGAGGAAGGCGGTCTCGTGGACCGTTCGGGGGGACGGGCCCATGGAAATCACGGTGGACGCCTGGGCGAAGCGCGCCGGGCGGCACCAGCGGAGCATGACGATCGGCTCCACGGACGGGGGCGCGCAACGCTGAAAACCTGTCTTGCGGCCGCCCTGATCGTCGTGACGGCCTCCGGGGCGGCCGCGCAGCCGGAGCCGTCCATCCGGATCCCCGATCCCGACGCCGGGGAGATGGAACCGCAGGTGCGGGAGAAGATCGCCCGGCAGCGGGACCTGGTGGCGGCAGACTCCGGGTCGCCCGCGGCCTGGGGAGCGCTCGGGAGAACCTTCCAGGCGCATGGCCTGGAGCCCGAGGCGGAGGAGGCTTACGGCCGGGCAGAGGAACTCGACCCTGCGGACTTCCGCTGGCCCTATCTGCGCGGCATCGCGCTCAGGAACATCCGGCCGGAGGACGCGCTCAGCGCAGCCGGACGCTCGGCGGAGCTGAATCCCGGCTACACACCCGTTCACCTCCTGGCCGGAGAGCTACTGGAGAGCGCCGGGAGCGCCGAACGGGCGATGGATCGCTACCGCCGGGCGCTCGAAACCGCGCCGGACTCGGCTCTCGCCGAGCTCGGGATCGGA
Source organism: Acidobacteriota bacterium (assembly GCA_028877265.1). Classification (GTDB taxonomy): domain Bacteria; phylum Acidobacteriota; class Vicinamibacteria; order Marinacidobacterales; family Marinacidobacteraceae; genus Marinacidobacterium. Next base: position 20,690 of record JAPPGX010000198.1, on the reverse strand, counting down.
CGTCTGCTCCTGAGGCGCGGCGAGCTGGAGGCGGCGCGCGAACGCCTCGAACGAGCCGCCGCGCTCGCCCCGCGGGCCGGGCCGGTCCAGGCCGAACTCGCCCGGCTCTACACCCGGCTGGGTGAGACGGAAGCGGCCCGCAGGGCGGCCCAGGCAGCGCGTGATCTTCCGGACCTCGTCCCGGTGGACGATCCGCTGCTCAGCCAGGTCTGGGAGGAGGCGGTGTCCACGCGGGGCACCCAGCAGCGGGCGCTCCGCGCCGAAGCCGCCGGAGACTTCGAGGCGGCCGAGGCGCTCTACGACCACCTGGTGAGCCTTCAACCCGGCGACCCGGACATCCTCTACAACTTCGGCAACCTCTACGTGCGCACCCGCCGGTTCGGGGAAGCCGCCGAGCGCTACCGGGAAGCACTGGCAGCGCGCCCGGACCACGTCGCGGCGCGGGTGAATCTGGGAAGTGCGCTCCTCATGCTCGGCAGGCGGGACGAGGCGATGGACCACCTCCTCCGCGCGCTGGAACACGATCCGGCGGACCCGGACGCCAACCGGACGCTGGGCGGGCTCTTCGCCTACCGGGGAGAGAACGTAGCCGCAATCCGGCACTACCGCGCGGTGCTGGCCCGCGATCCGCAGGACGGCCCCGTGCACCGCGACCTCGCCATCGTGCTGGCGGCGGAGGGCGAGTTCGCCGCCGCCTGGGAGCACGTCGGAGCAGCCGAGCGGCTCGGTTCACCGCCGGACACCGACTTCCTGCTCCGGCTCCAGGCGGCGCTGCCGCGACCCCGGTAGCGGTCGGGCAGCGGCCTGATCTGAACTCCGGAAGTCCGCGCCGCCGGATCATGGCGGCCCCGGGGGATCGAAATCGGAACTCAGGATGCAGGTTCCCAGAGCTCGATCGCGTTTCCCTCGGGGTCGTGGATGCGGGCGAAGCGGCCGATGCCCTCCATCTCGCTTTCGTGGCTGACCTCGATACCCGCGGCCTTCAGTTGGGTGATCATCGCGTCCAGATCGGCCACGCGGAAGTTCAGCATGAACGTCTTGTCCGCCGCGAAATAGTCGGTGTCCGCGGCGAAGGGTGAAAAAACCGTGACCCCGGATTCGGTCACCCACGGCGCCATCTGCATGTCCGTCGGAGCCCGGTTGATGCCCAGGTGATCCCGATACCAGTTCGCGAGTCCTTCCGGGTCCTTCGCCCGAAAGAAGAACCCGCCGAACCCCTGAACCTTCTGCACGCCGCGCCCTCTCTTCTGCGGGGCCCAGACTAGCAGCGACGCCCGCAGGCCGGCGCGCCGGGGTTTCCCCATTTGAAGCCCGTCCCGCCGATCTGATATATCCGACTGGAGGGGTCGGATTTTCTGGCGCCCGTCATTCAGAACCTTGCGGGAGGTCCCATGCGACGTCTTCTTCTCTTGCTCGGAGCCTTGCTCCTCGCCTTGCCGCTCGCGGCCCAGGAACAGACCGGAGCCCTGCAGGGCCGGGTCACCGACGCCTCGGCCGGCGTCCTTCCCGGCGCCACGGTGACGATCTCCGGGGACAACATCCTCGGCGGATCGCGGAGCGCGGTGACCGCCGGAAACGGGGCCTACCGCCTCGCGAACATTCCGCCCGGGGTGTACCAGGTCTCCTTTGCGCTCAGCGGGTTCGGGGAGCAGGTCTACGAGGGCGTCCGCATCTCCACGGACACCACCTTCACCCTGAACGCCGAACTGAGCGTCGCGGCGCTCGAAGAAACCGTCACGGTCACCGGGGAGGCGCCCGTCATCGAGACGCAGGCCACCGACGTGGCCTTCAACTTCACCGAGGAGGTGATGGAGAACGTCCCGAACGCGCGGGACCCGTGGGCCATGGTCTCCCAGGTGCCCGGCGTCACCACCAACCGGATCAACGTCGGGGGCACCGAGACCGGGAACCAGCTCGCCTTCCGGGGCCACGGGGTCTTCCCGGGCCAGAACATCTACGTCCTGAACGGCGCCAACGTCACCGACAACCAGTCGAACGGCGGCTCGCAGTTCTATTTCGACGTGGACTCCTTCGAGGAGATGCAGATCGAGGTCAGCTCCCACAGCGCCGAGGTGCAGACGCCGGGCATGGTGATGAACATCGTGCCGAAGTCGGGCTCGAACAACTTCAGCGGCACCACCAGCCTCTACTTCGGGAACGAGGGGATGCAGTCCGACAACGTGGACAGCCACCTCATGGGCCTCGGGGTGGACCGGGCGAGCAACCTGAACCAGTATCTCGATCTGGGCTTCGAAGTCGGCGGCCCGCTCATCGAGGACAAGCTCTGGTGGTGGGCCGGGCATCGGCACCAGGTCGTCCAGAAGTTCGTGACCGGCACCCAGAATCCGGACGGCAGCTTCCCCATCGACGAGACGGTGCTCTGGTACCCCTCGGCCAAGGTCAACTGGGCGATCAACCAGAACCACAACTTCTCCATGTATTTCAACATGGCCCAGAAGAAGCGGTTCAACCGCTCGCTGAGCTCGCTGCGGCCGCTGCCGACCACCTGGAACCAGCAGGGAGCGCCCATCGCGCGGCTCTTCACCTTCCGCGACGATTGGACGCCGACGCCCAACGTGCTGGTCGCCTTCAAGGCGAACGTCATGGACCAGGGCTTCGAACTGAGGGCCCAGCCCGAAGTGGACGTCGCGAACACCCCGGCGCGGCTCGACCTGGCCACCGGCCAGTGGTCGGACGCGCCACCCCTCGAGCTGGGCGTTCACAAGAACCTCCGGAACGTGGCCACCACTGTGTCCTGGTACCGCACCGACTGGGGCGGAGACCACGACTTCAAGGCCGGCTTCGAGATCGGGCAGATCCGGGCCTTCGGCAACCAGGGCGGCGGGGTGGCGCGGAACACCTATCCGGCCGACCACCGCCTCCATTTCTTCGAGGGCGAGCCGTCGGAAGTCATCCTCTGGGCGTCCGGAGCGGTCGCGGCGACCGGGCCGCAGCGGTCCGCCTTCCTCCAGGACTCCTGGGCGGTCAACAACCAGTTGCGCCTCAACCTCGGGGCTCGCTGGGACTGGCAGGCGAACTCCCTCGACCAGGTCACGGCGCCCGCCAGCGCCTACCTGGATCCCGTCTCGCAGGAGGGCACGGGGAACCTCATCGTCTGGAACACGATTTCGCCCCGCCTCGGGATGGTCTTCGACCTGACCGGCGACGCGCGCACGCTCTTCAAGGCGAGTTACGGGCGCTACTACTGGGTGCTCTGGCTCGACCGGGTGCAGTTGGCCAGCGTGGCCGGTGACCGGAACCGGAAGCATGTCTGGAACGACCTGAACGGCGACCGGAACTTCACGGCGGATGAGGCGGGCGCAGTGCTCAGCGTGTTCGACGCCGGCGCCAACCCGGTGACGATCGACGGGAACCTCGACCCGACCTACACGGACGAGTTCACGGTGGGACTGACCCGCGAAGTGGCGGCGAACGTCTCGGCGAGCGCCACCATCATGTGGCGGCGGGACCGGGACATCACCCAGATCACCAACACCGGCATCTCGGCGGCCGACTACACCGCGGTGACCGGGACCGATCCGGGCCCCGACGGGGCGCTCGGGACCGGCGACGACGGCGGCGGGATCACCTTCTATGAACTCGACGCCTCGAAGACCGGCCTCTCGCCCAACTTCCTGACCACCCGGGCCGGGTTCGAGCACGAGTACCGCGGCTTCGAGTTCAACCTGCACCGCCGGCTCGCGTCCAACTGGCAGTTCATGGGGTCGATCACCATCGGCGAGCAGTCGGAGAACTACGGCCCCGGCTCCTTCGACAACGTGGACCGCGCAGTGCCCGACGACCGGGGGCGCCTGGGCGGCCAGCCGCAGTTCCCGCTCAACAGTCCCGAACTCGTGGACGGCACCCGGGTCGCGAACTCGACGCCCGTGCTGATGAAGGTGCTGGGAACCTACCAGGCCGACTTCGGGCTGACGCTGAGCGGGTTCTACCAGTACATCAGCGGCAACAACTTCACCCGGACGGTCAACGCGCAGGCCGCCCTCGGCCGCCGGCTGAACCAGGGCAACGTGCGGGCCTTCGCCGGCGAGCGGAACGCCGAGAACTGGGACGCCGCCAACGTGCTGGATCTCAGGGCCGCCTACGACCTGGGGCTCGGCGACCTGGGCACCCTGTCCCTCCAGTTCGACGTGTTCAACGCGCTGAACATCAACACGATCACGAACACCCAGAGCCTTTCGGGAGGCGCCTTCGGACGGGTGCTGGCGTTCGTGCCGCCGCGGATCTTCCGGATCGGCGCGAAGCTCCGCTTCTGATCGTCTGAAACCATTGGCCGGGGCGGGGCCTCCACGGCGCCGCCCCGACCGCTCTCCCCATGAGGTGATTTCCGTGCGCGTGACTGCTGTCCTGCTCGTCGGCCTGCTGGCCGCCAGTTGCACCCCGGCGCCATCCCCGGCGCCCGATGCCCCGGCCGGGTCCGGCTACGGCGTACCCGGAGCCCTCGAACGGGCCCGGATCAAGACCGCGATCGTCGAGGAGAAACTCCGCACCGCGCTGCTCCCGGCGATGCGCACCCACGGCATCGACATGTGGATCGTGCTCGACCGGGAGAACCACCCCGACCCGCTCCACGAGGAGATCGGCGGCGGCTTCGCCGGGGTGCGCTCCGCCTACATCTTCTTCGACTCGGGCGACGCGGAGCCCGAGAAGATCTACCTCGGCTCCCACGTCCAGCCGGGAGACTCCGTGATCGAGCAGGTCTACGACGAGAAGGTCTACTACGGCTACAGCGGGGAGGGGATCACGCCCCACCTCCGGGAAGCCGTCCACAGCCGCGACCCCCAGCGCATCGGGATCAACACGTCGAGGACGCTTCCCGAGGCCGACGGCCTCACCGTCGCCTTCCGGGAGGTCCTGGTGGAGGCGATCGGCAGCCCGTATTCCGACCGCCTCGTCTCCGCGGAACTCCTGATCCGGGACTTCCGCAACCTGCGCACGCCGCTCGAGCGGGACCTCTACCGGCAGCTCACCGAATGGACGGCGCGCTGGGAGACCGAAGGGCTGACCGGACCCCACGTCATCCCCGGCGAGACCACCGCCCTCGAAATGGCCGGCTGGTTCGAGGACCAGGCCCTTGCACTGGGGATGGGGAGTTTCCAGACCGTCCGGGTGGTCCGGGAGGGCGACCTGCTGCCGCGCCACGCCGCGGACATCCCCATCCAGCCCGGCGACATCGTGGCGGTGGACGCGGGACTCTTCTACCTCCAGTTCGAGAGCGACATGAAGCGGACCGCCTATGTCCTGGGCCCCGGGGAGAGCGAGCCGCCGGAGAGCATCCGGAACGCCTGGGCGGAGGCCGTCCAGACCTCGCGGCTCTACGCGAGCAGGATGGTCCCGGGCGCCATCGGGCATGAGATCTACGAGGCGATCATCGCGGAGGCGGAACGCGACGGCTACGTCCGGGACACCCGGACCGACCCCAGCGTCGGGAACGTCGGGCCCGAACACGAGATCGCCCTCTACGGACACTCGCTGGGCAACGACCTGCACGACATCGGCGCCCGGGTCGCTCCCGACCTGCCGTTCGCCTACGGGGACCGGGTGCGCTTTCCGCTCGTGGAGGGAGAGTTCGTCGCCATGGAGTTCCACGTCGGGGTGCCCATCCCCGAGTGGAACGGGAAGAAGTGGTCGGCCCGCTACGAGGAGATCGCGGTGGTGGGCCCCGAGGGACTCGAAGAGCTGATCCCGTTCCAGACGGAACTGCTGCTCATCCACTCCCGATAGCGCCGTTTCCTCGTGCCCGGGGCTCCTGCGGGAGTTCCGGCGGCCACCCTGGGGGCGCATTTCGCCGCACGTTCGTCCGCCTCCGGCGGGCGGTGCCGGTCTGAAGACCGGCGCTCCCGAGCCTTACGCGCCGAGCCGCGCGGCCAGGTCCAGGAAGTCCCTCGCGTTGACGTCGAACGCGTCCTCGTAGGACAGGTCGATCCGGCGGTTCGGCCACTCCTCCGGCCGGGGAACGAAGCCCGTGCGAAAGCCTGCTTCGGCCGCCGCCCTCAGGTCGTACTTGTGGGCCGCGACCATCATGACCTCGCCGGGCCGCAGCCCGAGCAGTTCGGCCGCCTTCAGGTAGACCTCCCGGTCCGGCTTGTAGTGGCCGATCAGCTCCGAGGAGAGCACGAGGTCCCAGGGAAGCCCGGCGTGTTTGGCCATGTTCACCAGTAGCCCCACGTTCCCGTTCGACAGCGTCGTCAGCGTGAACTTCGCCTTCAGCCTCCTGAGGCCCGCCACCGAATCGGGCCATGGATCCAGACGGTGCCAGACACGGTTGAAGTCCTGCTTTTCAGATTCGCTGAGGCCCTCGACCCGGAATCGCTCCAGCAAGCGGTCCAGATTCATCCGGTTCAGGTCGTCGATGTTCGTCCAGGGAAGCTCTCCCTTCCGCACGCGGTCCATGGCGGGGTGGTAGCCGTCCCGCCACGCCTCCGCGAAGGCGGCCCAGTCCACTTGCAGTCCCTTGGCGCGGCCGAGAGCTTCGCCTTCCCGGATCACCGTGGAACGCCAGTCCACCACGGTGCCGAAGACGTCGAAAGCCAGCGCGCGGACGCCCACAGGCTCAACCTTATTCGTTTCCGGGACTGACCAGTCCTCCCTCCGGGGCCACCAGCAGCAGCCGTTCCTGGCGCGGGATGAGGTAGTTCACGCCGACTGCCGCCTGCTGGGTGTTTTCTTCGAAGCGCGAGTACCAGGTGGTGCCGCCCCACTCGGGGATCGGGGTGCTCAGGTGGAACTCGACGGATACCCACTCCCCCTCGACCAGCGGGAACCGCACCCGCTGCCCGTAGGCAAGCGGGAAGTCCTGGGCCACCCGGGCCCCGATGTCGTGGGAGTTGTTCCCCACCGAGTGTCCATAGATGCCGATCTCCGGCCGGGTGTCGGTGGCGGCGACCCCGCCGGCGTCCGGCCCCACGACCTGATAGCCGCGGTCCTGGACGCGCTCCACGATGGCGGACCAGACCTCAGTGCCGGTCCGGCCCGGGATCATCTCCTCGACGTAGATGTCGGCGACCCCGAGCGTTTCCTGCCAGGCGTCCCGGATGCTCTGCGGCGGCTCGGTCTCCCCTTCGCGGAGGACGTAGATGGTGCGCTTCATGTCGGTCTCGAAGCCGAGATACCGGAGCCCGCTGTCGATGCCGACGATGTCTCCGGGTTCGATCGGATGCTCGCTGGCGAGGGGGAGCTGCTCACCCTCGCGGACGATCCGGGCCACGTTGGACCCGCTCTCGCCGGTCTCGAGTCCCACGTCGCGGGCCCGCTGCTCCATCAGCCAGTAGAGATCGGCCGCGGTGGTCTCGCCGGGAACGACGGCGTCGAATCCCTCCTTCATCCAGCGGTCGGACCACTCGAGGAGCTGGGTGAAGACCTCGGTCTCCTCGGGGACCTTGTGGAGCCGGAAGTCACGCACCAGCAGCTCCGCCGAGACGATCCTTGATGAATACTCGGGTCCGATGGCGTTCTCGATGTACTCGAGGAGCCCCAGCGTGAGCCCGTCGGCTTCCGGCAGCGTGTAGGAGCGGTTGATCCCGATCCGCTGGGGGTCCCGCTCGGCCACCGCGTCCCGGAGGATCGGCGCCACCCCCTCCGGGTGGTAGCCGTAGTAGGCCGTGGCGTCGAACAGGTGCGGCACGATGGCGGTGTTCGGCTGCTCGTGGGAGCCGAAGAAGAGCTTCTCAACGCCCTCCTCCTCCCCCCGGTCGAAGAAGAGGTACACGCCGCGGACCCCCGGGTAGCCCCCGCCCACCTCGTCGTGAAGCGGCTCCTTGTTGTTCTCCCGGTCCATGACGATCCACATGTCGATCCCGTGATTCCTCATGGCCGGCGGCAGCGCCTCGTCGAGCTTCTTCTGCACGATGGTGCGCTTCAGCCCCCACTGCTCGTACTCCGAAGGAACCCCGTACGGGTTGTACGGACCCGCCGCTGGCGGTGCGGGCGGGGCGCAGCCCGCGAGCGCGAACAGGACCCCCGGCAGCAGCGCCGGGAACGGGATCAGTTCGCCGGCTCGATCAGGAACAACTCCTTCTGGGTGGGAATCAGCCATTTCACTCCCTCCTCGGTGATCTGGGCGGTCTCCTCGAAGCGCGCGTACCAGGTCTTTCCGTCCCATTCCGGCACCGGGATGCTCACGTGGAACTCGATCGAGACCCACTCGTTCGCTTGCAGCGGGAACCGGACCCGGTCCCCGTAGGCGAACGGGATGTCGTCCGCGATGCGGGCGCCGATGTCGTGCGCCACGTTGCCCACCGAGTGGCCGTAGACGCCGACCTCCGGCTCGGTGGTGGTGACGGCGTCGCCGCCGGCGTCGGGTCCTACGGCCCGGTAGCCGCGGCTCGCCATCTCGGCGCCTATGGCGGACCAAGTCTCGGAACCGACGGCGCCCGGCACCATCTGGCTCGCGTAGAAGTCGCCGATCTCGTGGGTGGTGCGCCAGACCTCCTGAAGAGTCTCCGGCATCTCCGTCTCGCCGGGCCTCAGGATGTAGGCGGTCCGCTTGATGTCGATCGCGTAGTGGAGATAGTGCAGCCCGCCGTCGATCCCGACGATGTCACCGGGCTCGAGGGGGATGTCCGGATCGTGGATCGGGAGCAGTTCTCCCTCCCGTACGACGCGCACGGTGCCCCAGCCGGTGAGCCCCAGCTCGAGCGCCCGGTCGAGCAGGAACCAGGCGACGTCCTCCGCGGTGGTGATCCCGGTCGTGACGTTCTCGGTGGAGAGCGCCTCCTCCATCCAGCGCGCGGACCACTCCAGGAGTTGCGTGTAGATCACGGTCTCGGCGGGGGTGCGCTGAAGCCGGAAGTCACGGACCAGCAGCTCGGCCGAGACGATGCGGCTTGCGTATTCCGGGCCGATGGCGTCCACCAGGAAGTTCCTCAGGCCCACCGTCAGCCCGTCGGCCTCGGGCAGCGTGTGCGAGGTGTTGACGCCGATCGTCTGCGGGTCCCGGTCCTCGATCGCCTTCCGGAGGTGCGGCGTCAGCCCTTCGGGGCTGTATCCGTAGTAGATCGTCTCGTCGTAGATCTGGCTGATGACCGAGTTGGCGGGCTGCTCGTGCGAGCTGTAGTAGAGCTTCTGGACGGTGTCCGAGCCGTCGTCGTGGAAGATGAAGGCGCCGCGCACTCCGGCGAACCCGCCTCCGAGTTCGACGTGGAGCGGCTCCTCGTTGTTCTCCCGGTCCAGGACGATCCACATGTCGATCCCGTGGTTGCGCATCGCGGGGAGGAGCGCCGTCTGGAGCTTCTCGGCGATGGCGTTCCGCTGGATCGCGAACCGCTCCTTGGAGTCCGGGATGCCGTAGTCGGCGCCACCGGATCGGAGTGAATCCCGATCCCCGACCTCCACGCTACACGCGCCGAGCGCAAACAGGAGAAGCACGGCGCACCCGGCGCCGAAGAACCCCTCGTTCCTCCACTTCCTCATGGCGATACCCTCCCTCGAACCGAGCCGGTCGCCTTTCCGGAGTCTATGCGTGCCTGACCCATCGCGGAAACGCAAGCCGCCCCGCCTCGAATTCCCTGAGGCGGAGGGCGCAACGGAGCGCGACCGGGCCGAGTTCGCCGAGGCGGTCGCCGAAGCAGCGTCCGAACTCGTGGTCGCCGTCCGGGACCTTCCGGTGGACTTCGCGCTCCCGTCGCCAAACGCGTTGCTCCGCAATCTCCAGAGCGGGAAACGCCGGGTGCGGGACGACTGCGCCATCTCACTCCGCCAGAAGACCCGGGACGAGGCGCGCCGCCTTCTCGAGAACTTCCTCCGCGCCCGGCAGATCCGGGGCGACCGGTTCGTGACCGTGATCCACGGCAAGGGCTACGGCTCCGAAGGCGGCCAACCGGTGCTGGCGCGCCGCGTGCCCGAGTGGCTCGCCGAATGGAAGCCGGAACTCGTGGCCGCCTGGGGCGAGGCGCGCCGGGAGGACGGGGGCGGCGGAGCGCTCTACGTCGTACTCGCCGCCGCCCCGAACTGATGCCCAACGCCGGTCGGCGCCAAGCCACCGACGCCGACTGGGACCCGGCCCAGTACGACAGGTTCCGGGACTACCGGCTGCGGCCGGCGCTCGAGCTCCTGGACCGGGTTCCGATCACCGACGCGTCGCTCGTCCACGACCTCGGGTGCGGCGCGGGAGCCATCACCCGGATCGTCGCGAACCGGTTCCCCGGCGCCCGCGTGGTCGGACTCGACGGTTCCCCGGAGATGCTGGGGAGGGCTCGCGCGGAACCGGGCCGCATCGCGTGGGTCCACGGGGACATCGCGGGCTGGGAACCGGAGCAGGCGCCGGACCTCATCTTCTCCAACGCTGCCCTCCATTGGCTGGAGGATCACGAGGCGCTGTTTCCGCGGCTGCTGGGCTATCTCGCGCCGGGCGGCTGTCTGGCGGCGCAGATGCCGCTCAGTCATCTTCAGCCGTCCCACGTGCTCATGTGCGAAACGCTCGCGAACGGCGGGGTCGGCGGCTCGCGCCTCGGGAATGAAGCGGTAGCGGCCGCCGCCGCGCGCGACTGGGTGCTCGACACCGGCGCGTACTACGAGCTGTTGGCCCCGGAGGCAGCGGAGCTGGACATCTGGGAGACCGTGTATCTCCACCGGCTCGAAGGTGACGACGCCGTCCTCGAGTGGGTGATGGCGACCGGTCTCCGGCCGGTCCTGAACGGTCTGACCGGCGCCGACCTCGAACGCTTCCTGGAGGTGTACCGGGAACGGCTGCGGGAGGCGTATCCGCAGCGTGCGGACGGCTCCACGGTGTACCCGTTCCCGCGTCTCTTCCTCGTCGCGACGCGCCAGGATTAGGAGTCGGCGCGGCGCGCGCCGAAGAGCACCAGCACCGCCACCAGCCGCACCAGGTCGTCCAGGTCCACCCATTCGTCGGGGCCGTAGAAGTTCCCGCCCAGCGACCCGATTCCCAGCGACGCCGCTCCCCGGAGGCGGATCGGGAAGCGGATGTCGCTCGCCAGGTGGTCGGCGTAGGGGACCGGTTCGCGGCCCGTGATCCCGGCGACCGCCGATCGCAGTTCGACGGCCAACGGGTCGTTCCAGCCGGTCTCGGCGGGATTCGCGCGGAGTCCGGGGGCCGTCGCCTCGAACTCGAAGCGCCCGCCGGAACCCCGTGCCCGCTCATCCTCCGCAGCACGGCGGAAGGCCTCCAGGACCCCGTCCACGGTCTTCTTCCCGCGGAAGAGGACCCTTGCGTCTGCGTCGCACCGGACCGGGGTCAGCCCGGCGGCCTTGCCGGCAACCACGCGCCCCAGGTTGATCTCGCAGTCGGAGAACTCGCTCCGGCGCAGGCGCTCGACCCAACGGAGGCAGGCTTGCAGCGCGTCGCCACCCTCCGCGAAGGCCGCGCTCTCCGGAGTCCCGATTTCCCGGAGCCGTCCCGACCACCCGGTCACCCGGAGATGCACGTCCACGACGCCCCGGCTCGCGCTCTTGAGCACGCCGAGGCCCGCCCCGTTCTCGGGCGGATGCACGTAGATGGAATCTCCCGGCTCCATCCGGCCAAAGACCGGGAGGGTCCCCCTCGCACCGCCCCCCTTGCCGTGGACGCTCACCACCCGGGGCGCCTTCCGCGCGTGCCGCGCGAGGAGCGCCGCCGCCACCGCCGCCGCGGCGAGGCCCCCCTTGTCGTCCGCTGCTCCCAGGCCACGCACGCGTCCGTCGCGCACCGTGGCTTCGGTGGGTGGCGAGCTCCAGCCGGCCGACGGCGGCTCGGTGTCCACGTGGGCGAAGAAGGTGAGGCGGGGAGCGCCGGGCGGCGTGGCGACCAGGTTCACGGGCGCTTCGATCTCCGGCGGCGGCGGACTGAACTCGGGATGATCGCGAAGCGGCTCCCACGATTCCTCGGCGGTTTCCACTCCGAAACCGTTCCGCCCCAGGTACTCCCCGAGCCGCGTCTGCGCTTCGCGAGCCGAACCGCCGTACGCGCTCGGCGCCTCGATCAGTGCTTCGAGAAGCCGCAGCAGCTCCGCCCGGGACTCCTCCGCCAGTTCCAGCGCGCGGCAGGGGTCCATGAGCTAGGAGTCTTTCCCGGCAATGTTGTGAGCACCGAGACGGCCGAGGCGCCCGGCTGACAAGGCGCGCGAGGGAGGAATAGCAGCGCTCTTCCGACCGAAGCGCAACGCAGAGCGAAGCCGTTCAGGCGGGATGCATCGGCCGTCGAATGCCACGAGATTGCCGGGACAGGCTCCTAGGGCGCTTCGATGTCGTGCCCCGTGATGGCCTCGACGAGCGTCAGGTCCACGGCATCCCCCGCGTTTCGCCACACCTCACGCGCCAGCTCCAGGAGAACGCCGGTTTCCGGATGCGTGAACCGCACCCCCGCGGCTTCTAGGGTGGCGAGCGCCTCGGCGTCCTGTCGCTGGTACTCCTCCCGCTCGGCGTCCACCGCCCTCCGGGCCGCGGCGCGGACCGCCGCCTGATCTTCGGGCGACAGCGACGAGAAGAACCGCTCGCTCATCACCAGCGGCTGCACGAGGTACATCCAGCCGATCTCGGACCAGTTGGGGGCCACCTCGAAGAAGCGCTTGGAAAGGTAGTTCGAACGGGCGGCCTCGGCCCCGTCGATCACTCCCTGTTCGAGCGCCGTATAGACCTCCCCGTAGGCCATCGGCAGCGGGTTGGCGCCGAAAGCCTCGAACGCCCGCAGGTGGAGGGGGTTCTCCATGGTCCGGATCTTGAGCCCCGCGAGATCCTCCGTCCTTTCCACCGGCCGGTCCCGGGTCATCACGTGGCGGAGCCCCGCTTCGAAGTAGCCGAGGAGGACGAGTCCCCGCTCGGCCAGGGGCGCCTCGAACCGCCGCCCGATGGGACCGTCGAGGACCTCGTACATATGGGGGCGGCCGCGGAACAGATAGGGCAGGTCGAAGACCAGCATCTCGGGCACGAAGGTGGCGAGCGGCGCGTTCGAGGGGGTCGTCAGTTCGACCGCTCCGATGATCGTCAGCTCGATGACGTCCCGTTCGTTCCCGAGGGCGTTGTTCGGGTAGATCTCAACCGCGATGCGGCCGCCGGTCGCCGCGTCGATCTCGCGCGCGAAGACCTCGAGTCCCTTCACCGCGGGTTCGTTCGCGGCGGTGCTGGTGCTGGCCTTGATCGTGATCCGGCGCGCTTCCGGCGGCGCGCACCCGGCGACGAGAGCAACAGCGGCGACGACGGCGAGGAGCGGGCGCAACGTCACATCATCCCCAGCCAGCGCGGCAGGACCGTCACCGCGTCCGGGAAGACGGTCATCAGCACCAGCACGGCCACCATGGCCAGCACCGGACGCACCGTCCACCCCGCGATGTCGCTGATGCTCCGCTTCGCGATGGTGCAGGCGACGAACAGGGTCGCGCCGTAGGGCGGCGTCACCATGCCGATGCAGAGGTTCACCGAAGCCAGCACCCCGAAGTGGATCGGATCGATCCCGAGCTGGAGCGCCAGCGGAAACAGGATGGGCATGATCACGATGATGGCCGAGATGCTCTCCATGAACATGCCCACCACGATCAGGATGATGTTGCAGACGATCAGGAAGGAGAGCTGGCCGCCGGCCAGGGCTTCCACCTGTCCTCCCACCTGATCGGGCACCCGGCCCACCGCGATGATCCAGGCGAGCAGGAAGGCGCTGGTGGCGACGAAGAGCACGACGCAGGAGCGGAGCGCGGCGCTCACGAGGAGCGGACGCAGGTCCCGGAGACGGAGTTCGCGGTAGATGAAGAAACCCACCGCCAGGCCGTAGGCGACCGCCACCCCGGCGGCCTCGGTGGCGGTGAAGATCCCGGCCAGGATGCCGCCAAGCACCACCACCGGCATCCCGAGCGCCGGGACCGCCCCCAGGATCGCCCGGCCGAGGGAGCCGTCCGGGGCGGGGGGCGCGTTTCCGGACGCCGCGAACGCCGCCTCGTAGCGGCGCGACCGCCGGATGTTGATGCCGATCAGCGCGGCCGCCATGAGGAACCCGGGCACGATGCCCCCCACGAAGAGCGCCGCGATGGAGGTCTCCGTCACGTAGCCCATGACGATCATGATGATGCTCGGCGGGATGATCGGCCCGATGGCGCCGCCCGCCGCCTGGAGCGCGGTGGCGAAACCGGTGGGATAGCCGCGTTCCCGCATCGCCGGGATCATCATGGAGCCCACCGCCGCGGTGCTGGCGCTGGAACTGCCCGAGATGCTCGCGAAGAACATGGACGAAACCACCGAGACGATGGGGAGCCCGCCGCGCAGCCGTCCCACCACCTCGACCGTCCTCCGGGAGATCCCGCAGGCGTTCATGAGTTCCCCGGCGAAGATGAAGAGCGGCACCGCCATGAGGGCCCAGGAGTTCAGCGCGGCAAAGGCCCGCTGCGGGATGATCTCGAAGGGGATCTGACCGTCGGCGACGAGCGCCGCCATGCCGCTCAGCCCGATCGCGAAGGCGACCGGCACCCCGAGCAGGAGCAGGAGGGCGAGGGTGATGAGGAGGGCCGGGATCACCGCTCGTCGTCCTCTGCCCCCCGGCGAAATCCGGCAACGATGAGAACCCCCGCCGCCACCGCCATGAGGACCCCGCTGACCGGCACCGCGAGATACGGCCAGACCATCGAGATTCCGAGCGCCGGCGAGGTCTGGAAGCCCGCGACCGCCAGGAGCCGGACGCCGTAGAAGGCGAGGCTCAGGCAGAAGAGCGCCGAGATCAGCAACACGCCGGTCCGCAGGGCGATCGCCGCCCTTGGGGGGAGGCGGGGCGTCACGTAGTCCACCGCGAGGTGCATCCCGCGCCGTACGCAGATCGGGGACGCCAGCAGCACCAGCCAGACCTGCAGGAAGCGGGCGAGTTCCTCGGTCCAGCTCGGGGGGCTGCCGAACAGGTAGCGGGCCCCCACCTGGTAGATCACGAGCGCCGCCATCAGTCCGAGGGAGACCGCCGCCCCGGTCTCGAGCGCACGCCAGAGGCGGTTCATGAAGCCCTGCATTGTTTTTCGGGCGCTCGCCACTCTACAGGAGCCGCCCTTCGGAGCGCCCTACAATCGCTGGCCATGACCGATACCCGCGAGTTCCTGGATCGTTTCTGGGAGGACGAGATCCTCCCCTCGCTCACCGACTACGTCGCCGTTCCGAACGTCTCGGTGCTGTTCGACCCGGACTGGGAAGCGAACGGCCACATGGAGGACGCGCTCCAGATGGGCAAGGCGTTCATGGAGAAGCACGCCCCGGACGACGCGACCCTCCACGTCGGGCGGATTCCGGGAAGGACTCCCCTGCTGCTCCTCGACTGCCCGGGCGAGGCGGACGGCACGATCCTGATGTACGGACACCTGGACAAGCAGCCCGAGATGGTCGGCTGGCGGGACGGCCTCGGCCCCTGGAGCCCGGTCCGCGAGGGCGACAAGCTGTACGGCCGGGGCGGCGCCGACGACGGCTACGCGCTCTACTGCGCGCTCGCCGCGCTCGAGGCGGTGCGCCGCGAGGGGAGGAAGCGGGCCCGCGTGGTCCTGCTTGTCGAGTTCTCCGAGGAGAGCGGCTCGCCGGACCTGCCCGCCTACATGGAGTCGTTCGCGGACGTCATCGGCAGCCCCGACCTGGTGATCTGCCTCGATTCGGGCGCCGGGAACTACGACCAGCTCTGGTCCACGACCTCGCTCCGCGGCATGGTGGGCGGCACCCTGCAGGCCGAGGTGCTCACCGAGGGCGTCCACTCGGGCGACGCCGGCGGGGTCGTTCCCCCGCCCTTCCTGATCCTCCGGAAGCTGCTCGACCGGCTGGAGGATCCGGCGACGGACCGCATCATTCCCGAGGCGCTCCACGCCGAGATCCCCGCGGAGCGGGTTGCGCAGGCGGAAGCGGCGGCGGAGACACTGGGTTCGGACACGTTCAGCCGCTTTCCCTGGGCCGGCGACACGGGCCGGCCGGGCGTCCCTACCGGTGAACTCATCCTGAACCGGACCTGGCGCCCGAACCTGGCGGTGACCGGAGCGGGAGGGCTGCCATCGCTCGAGAAAGCCGGCAACGTCCTGCTGCCCCAGGTAACGCTGAACCTCTCGTTCCGCCTACCGCCCACCGTGGACCCCCGGGCGGCCCAGGACGCGATCCGGGAAGTCGTGGAACCGGATCCGCCCTACGGCGCGAAAGTCACCCTGCACTTCCACGAGCCCGCGCAGGGCTGGTCGGCTCCCGCGCTCGCGCCGTGGCTCGGCGACGCCCTCCACGACGCCTCCATGGGGGCCTACGGGAAACCCGCCATGTACATGGGCGAGGGCGGTTCGATCCCCTTCATGGGCATGCTCGGCGAGCAGTTTCCCGAGGCGCAGTTCGTCATCACCGGCGTCCTCGGCCCGAATTCGAACGCCCACGGCCCGAACGAGTTCCTCGAGATCGCCTACGCCAAGCGCCTCACGGAAGCGGTCGCCACGGTCGTCGCCCGGCACGCCACGCGCCAGGGAACGCCGGCGCGAATAGCCTCCCGGGAGGCCTGACCGTCGGCCCCGAGGCAGGGTGCGCCGGCCGCAGGCCGGCGTCTCCGGTCTTACCGAACGCCGGGAACCCCGATGGCAGTCAGGACGCTCCTCAGCTCCTCGCGCTCGGACTCGTCGAGGCGGCGGGTGGGAAGCCGGCTCGGCCCGCCCTTCCGGCCCGTCAGCTCGAGCGCCGCGTTGACGACCGGGCTCTCGGCCCCGGTGCGGCGCCACATCCGCACCCGGAAGTCGTACCACGGCCAGTTGACCGTGCTCAGTAGCTCCTGCGCCCGTGCGTACTCGCCGGCTTCCAGGAGCCGGAAGACCTCGAGGTCATGCTCGGGCCAGACGGTGCACAGGTGCGTGATGTATCCCCGCCCGCCGAGCAGGTGCGTCAGGCCCTGGAGCCCATGGTTGTCGATGACGGCGAGGCGGTCCCGGAAACGCACGACCCCGCGCTGGTAGTCGAGGGTGCCGCGCGCGGTGGACCACTTGAGGGCGGCGCAACGGGGCAGCTCGGCGAGCCGTTCGAGGTCATCGAGCGACATGTCGTAGGCCTCCCAGTGCGTGTTGTAGATCATGATTCCGAGCGTGCTGGTGGCTTCGTGCACCGTCTCGAACAGCCGGTAGCAGTCCTCGGGAGACGACTCGTAGTAGTAGCCCGGCGCGAGCTGGATGCCCCAGGCGCCGATGTCCTCGGCGAAGCGCGCGAGCTCGACGGACACGGCGGGGTTCGTGTCCTGGGCACCGACGAGCACGGGCGTCCGGCCATCCGCGGCCCGCACGATGGTCTCGCTCACCGCCTTCCGTTCATCGAGCGTCAGCATCGGGAAGTCGCCCCCGGCCCCGGCGGCCAGGAGCACCCCGCTCCCGGTCCGGACGCCCCGTTCCACGACGTAGTTGACGTTCTCGCGGATGGCGTCGTGGTCGACGCTGAGGTCGTCCGAGTAGTTGGTGATGACCGGAATCAACGGTCCACAGATGGTGCGCTTGGCGTCCGCCGGAGTCATGGGTGGAGTCTCCTTTCCGTTGGGCGGCTGTGTTATACCCGAGGACTTCCATGAATCAGGGCCTGGCCGCCGTCGACTGGCTCGTCCTCGCAGCCTATGCGGGCCTCACCCTCTGGCTCGGCTGGTTCTACGGCCGGCGCCAGTCTTCGACGAAGGAGTACTTCATCGGCGGCGGCCGGCTCCACCCCGTGGCCGTCGGAGTCTCGCTGTTCGCGACGCTCGTGAGCACGGTGTCCTATCTGTCCGTGCCGGGGGAAACGCTGGGACGGGGGCCGGTGCTGCTCGTCCAGCTCCTGGGGCTTCCCCTCGTTTATGTCGTCGTCGCCTACGGGCTCCTTCCGGTCTACATGAAGCACCGCGTGACAAGCGCGTACGAGCTCCTTGAGGTGCGCCTCGGAACGGGGGCGCGGCTCCTGGGCGCTTCGATGTTCATCGTCCTGCGGCTCGCCTGGATGTCGCTCGTGGTCTACGCGGCGGCGGTGGCGCTGACGGTGATGATCGGCGCCGGCCCGTCCGCGGTACCCCTCGTCGTGCTGTTCACGGCGACCGTGGCCGTCATCTACACGTCGCTTGGAGGCCTGCGCGCCGTGGTCGTCACGGACTGCATCCAGTCCCTCCTGCTCTTTGGCGGGGCCCTTCTGGTGCTCGGCATCGTGACCGTGGAGCTCGGCGGCTTCGGGTGGTTTCCGACGGCCTGGCAAGCCAACTGGGACACGCAGCCCCTGTTCAGCTTCGACCCGGCCATCCGGGTGACGGCGTTCGGGACGGTGGTCTCCACGATGGTCTGGTACGCGGCCACCGCGGGGGGCGATCAGGTCTCGGTGCAGCGCTTCATGGCGACGACCGACCTGCGCGCGGCCCGGCGCGCCTATGGGACCCAGCTCCTCGCGATCGCCGTCGTCACGATCGTGCTCGCGCTCGTCGGCGTGGCCCTCCTCGGCTACTTCGAGGCCTTCCCCGGGGAACTCGGCGCGGGCATGTCGCTTCGGAACGACGCGGACCACGTGTTCCCGTTCTTCATCGCCAACCGGCTCCCGGCCGGCGTCGCGGGACTCGTCGTCGCCGCCATGTTCGCCGCCGCCATGTCCAGCGTGGACTCGGGCGTGAACTCGATCTCGGCGGTGGTGCTGACCGACTTCGTGGGGCGCTTCCGGAAGCGCCCGCGCGACGACGCGCGGGACCTCCGGCAGGCCCGCTGGCTCGCCGCGGCGGCCGGGGGACTCATCGTGCTCGGCAGCTTCCTCATGGACCTCGTCCCCGGCAACATCACCGAGGTGACGTCCAAGACGTCGAACCTCCTGACCGGACCCATCTTCGGCCTCTTCCTCTTCGCGCTGTTCATCCCCCGGGTGCGGGCCGTCGGAGCGGCCGCCGGCACCATCGCGGGCATCGTCGCGGCAGCGCTCGTCGCGTTCTCGGGACCCATCTTCGGCTTCGATCCCGAGACCGGGGGCGACCCGGTGAGCTTCCAGTGGGTCGCGTCGGCGTCGCTCCTGGTCCAGGTCGCCGTCGGCTGGACCGTGAGCGCGGTATGGGAGAACCCGAAGCCTCGGCGGGGTACGCTCGGTTCGTGACCCGCACGCTCGCCGCGATCGCGCTGCTCGCCTTCCAGGTCGTCATGATCGGCTACGCGCGCTTCGTCCCGTCCCGCTACTTCTGCTGGGCGCCGATGGACTCCCAGAACCTCTACTCGATCGCGGTGGTCATCGACGGGCGCGAGCTCAACCCCGAAGAGATCGAGGCGCGCTACCGGCAGCCGGCGCAGGGGGGCAACTGGCAGGCCATCCAGCACGCGCTCGACAAGGTCCGGCAGTACGAGGAGACCTACGGCCGGGAGGACGGCGCCAAGGTCGTCGTGACCTACACCGTCAACGGGCATCCGGAGGAGACCTGGACCTGGCCGCCCCGCTGAGAACGCCATGACACCGTCGTGGAACCCGCTGCGGCTCACGGGCACGGCGCTCCCCGTGCCGCTCCTGCTGTCGGCGAAGCTCATCGTGGTCACGATGCTGGCGACGGGGCACGTGACGACGCTGCCGGATCCGTTCCTTCCCTTTCTGTCCGTGTTCGACGGGATCGGCGATCCCCAGCGCTTCCGGACCGCGCTGCAGGTCCTGTTCCTCGCCGGCTCCGCCGCGCTGCTCTTCAACCGCGGGGTGCGGGTGGCTTCCTTCGTGGTCGGCATGACGATCCTCGTCGGGATCGCCTCGTCGAGGATCTACTGGGCCAACAACACCTTCTTCATGGGAGCGGTCCTCACCCTGATCGGCCTCTACACGTCGGAGCGGTCGATCTGGCTCCTGCGGATCCAGGTGGCGATGATCTATTTCGGGGCCGGACTCAACAAGATCCTCGATCCCGACTGGCTCTCCGGCCAGTTCTTCGAGCACTGGACCGTCAACCTCGAGCACGACCTCTACCTGCGCGCCGCGGCGCTGCTGCCGCCGATGGCGCTGTCCAAGCTCATGTGCTGGGCGACGATCGCGACCGAACTGAGCATCTTCGTGGGCTTCGCGATGCGGCGCTTTTGGCCAGTCGCGATCTGGCTCGGGATCCTCTTTCACGCGGCGATGACGCTCTTCACCGGGATCACCTTCGTACTGTTCCTCTACGTCGCGCCCGCCGCCTACTTCGCGTTCGCCCGCTGGCCGAAGACGACGACGGAGGTCATCTACGACGGCGACTGCGGCATCTGCGCGAAGACGAAGCGCTGGTTCGAGGCCCTCGATTTCGAAGGCGCGTTCCGGTGGACCACGTTCCAGAGCGGAACCGGCGACCGCTTCGGCATCTCCCGGGACGCCCTCGCGAAGCGCCTGCACGTCGTCGTTGACGGGGAGCGCATCGCCGAAGGCTTCCAGGCCTTCAAGCTGATGCTGCTCTACAACCCGGTCACCTATTTCGTCATGCTCGGGGTCCTCCTGAGCCTGCACTGGGGTCCGGCGTGGGCGCGGAGCCTCGCGATCGCCGGCGTGATCGCGTTCTTCTTTCCGGCTTTCGACCGCGTCGGCCAGGCGGCGTACGACCTCGTCGCCCGCAACCGGAGCCGGATCGGATCCGAGCCGACCTGCGCCGTGGAGTGAGCCGGTGCCTCGGGGTCCTCGTCGCCCTCGGGCTGGCCGCCTGCCAGCCGCCTGAACGGCGCCTGTTGCGCGTCATACTCACGGCCTGGTGGACGGAGGGAGTCTCGTGCCGTTGACCACCCGGATAGCGCACCGGCTTGGAACGCCGGTCTCCAGACCGGCACGGGGGGGGGGGCCCCCCCCCCCCC